>CAYQAC010000094.1:8191-20581 GCA_964415255.1 uncultured Polyangiaceae bacterium
AGGTGGCGGCGACCGTCGGGGCCCGCGCCCGCCACCTGGACGCCCGCGGCCGCGGTCACCCCCGCGGCTGTCGTCGCGCGGCCGGCGCTCACGCTCTGGCGGCGGCTCCCAGCCCTCGGGCGGCTGCATCAGCGCGCGGCGGGAGAGCCGCATCTTGCCGTCACGCTCAAGGCTCACGAGCTTCACCTCGATCACGTCGCCGAGCTGGATCACGTCCTCCACCCGCTCCACGCGGGCGTAGTCAATCTCACTGACGTGCAACAGCCCCTCGATGCCAGGCATGATCTCGACGAAGGCGCCGAAGTCCATGATGCGCTTCACCTCGCCCTTGTAGGTCTTGCCGGGCTCCGGCTCCGCCGTCAGGCCCTCGATGATCTCGAGCGCGCGCTTCACCGCCGCTTGATCGTGGCTCGCCACGTTGACGGTGCCGTCATCCTCCACGTTCACGGAGCAGCCCGTCTGGTCGATGATGCCCTTGATGGTCTTGCCGCCGGGCCCGATGATGATGCGGATTTGATCGGGCTTCACCTTGATGCTGGTGATGCGCGGCGCCCAGCGGTTGATCTCCGGGCGCACGCTCGGGAGCGTCTCCAGCATCTTGCCGAGGATGTGCAGGCGCCCCTCACGCGCCTGCTCCAGCGCGGCCTCGAGCACGCTGCGATCGAGCCCCTCGATCTTGATATCCATCTGGATCGCGGTGACGCCATCCTTGGTGCCGCAGACCTTGAAGTCCATGTCACCCAGGTGATCTTCATCACCCAGGATGTCGCTCAAGATCGCGACGTCCTTGCCCTCTTGGATGAGGCCCATGGCGATGCCCGCCACCGGCGCCTTGAGCGGCACGCCGCAGTCCATCAGGCTCAAGGTGCCACCGCACACGGAGGCCATGGAGCTTGAGCCGTTCGACTCGAGCACCTCGCTCACAATGCGGATCGTGTAGGGGAACTCGTCTGACTTGGGGATGAGCCGCGAGAGCGCGCGCTCCGCGAGGGCGCCGTGGCCGATCTCGCGGCGCGCTGGGCCGCGCAGCGGCTTCGTCTCCCCAGTGCTGAAGGGCGGGAAGTTGTAGTGGAGCATGAAGCGCTTCCACGAGTCCTCCAGCAGCGTGTCGATCTTCTGCTCGTCGTTGCGGGTGCCGAGCGTGGTGGTGACGATGGCCTGCGTCTCTCCACGTTGAAACAGCGCCGAGCCGTGGGCGCGCGGGAGCAGGCTCACCTCGCAGCTGATGGGGCGGATGGTCTTGGTGTCGCGGCCGTCGATGCGGACACGCTCCTTGAGCACCATGGTGCGCACCACGACCGCCTTGCGATGCTCCACCTCGGCCTTGAGCAGCTTCTCGTTGGCGAGGTAGGTGGCCTCCCCCAGCTCCGCTTGCAGCGTCCCCAGCACGCGGGTCTTCACCGCGGCGTAGGCGTCGTAGCGCGCGTGCTTCTCCTTGATGCAGGCCGCCTGCTTCAGGTCGGCGTCCGCCAGCTGCGCCACGCGCGCGGCGTGTGCCTGATCTAAGGTCTCGACCTTGAAGCTGCGCTTCGGCTGCCCCACCGCCTCGCGCATGCGCTCGATCAGGTCGATGATGGGCTGCGCGCCCTCGTGGGCGTGCATCAGCGCGTCGATGAGGTCGCTCTCGGTGGCCTCGTCCGCGCCGCCCTCCACCATCACGATCGCGTCGCGGCTCACCGCGACCACCAGATCGATGGTGGCCTCGCGGATCTGGCTGAAGGTTGGGTAGAGCACGAACTCCCCCGCCACCTGCGCCACCCGGATCCCCACCACGGGGCCGCTCCAGGGGATGTCGGAGATGTGCAGCGCCGCGCTCGCGCCGGTCAGCGCCAACACGTCAGTCGGGTTGTCTGGATCCGCGCTCATCACCGTCGCGATGATCTGCGTGTCGCACTTGTACCCCTTGGGGAACAGCGGGCGCAGCGGGCGATCCATGATGCGCGCCGTCAGCGTCTCGCCATCGCGCAGCCGCCCTTCGCGCTTGAAGAAGCCGCCAGGGATTTTCCCTGCGGCGTAGGTCTTCTCCACGTACTCACAGGTGAGCGGGAAGAAGTCCATGTGGGGGCGCTCGCTGGTGGAGACGGCGGTGATCAGCACCACGCAGTCCCCCAGGCGCATCAGCACCGAGCCGTTCGCCTGCTTGGCGAGCCGACCCGTCTCGAAGGAGATCTCTTTGCCACCGACGGTGACCGATTCACGGATGATCATGCTTGTTGCGCTCCTCGCGCGGCCGCTCACGTGCGGTAGACGCTGAACCTTACCTTCAGAGGAAGAGCCTTCGCCTGGTGGCGAAGCCTCCGCTTGGGGCGTGTCCTCGGTGAGTTTCAGAAAGAAGTGGGATCGTGCTTGGTGTCGACGCTCGCTTCAGCCGAGCGTCACTCGTGGTCTGGCTCGCCGGCGCTCGCGGCTTCAGCGACGCCTGCTGCTCAAGGCCCTGCGGCCTGGCGCTTGGATGGGACAGCTCAGCATCGCTCACGCGACCGACGACGAAGCGCGAGCTCCGTGGGGAGCCGCTCACTACGCCGCCCATCAGGCGCCTTCGCTGCGCGTCCTAGACAGGCGCCATGACGGTGCCGTCAGCGGCGCTGCCTTGCTGCATGATGGCAGCGGCCTCGCCCACGGACGCCCCAACCGCCGCCCACCGCCAATTCAGCGGCGCAGCGCGAGCGTCTTGATCACGTTACGGTAACGCTCAACGCTCGACCGCTTGAGGTAGTCTAACAGGCGCCGACGCTGGCTCACGAGCTTGAGCAGCCCGCGACGGGAGTGGTGGTCCTTGCGGTGGACCTTGAAGTGCTCCGTCAGGTGGCTGATCCGGTGCGACAGCAACGCGATCTGCACTTCAGGTGACCCCGTGTCGGTGTCATGCTGCCGGAACTTAGCTACGATCTCCTGCTTCTCAGGGATTTCAACGCTCATGGATAGGTTCTTCCGTTCTTGAGTTGGCGGCGGAGTATACAGATGAGCGCCCTTCGGTCAACCAGCGCGGCCGGCTTTTCGCGCCATTTCTAGCGCCCTTTCATGGGACGCTGGCTGAGGCCCTGAGGTGAAGCCTCACAGTGGGCTCGCAGGGGCGCGAAGGGCCAGCCAGTGGGGGCGAACCCAAAACCAACGAGCCTCCAGACACTTGGAAGGTAGAGACCCCGGCCCAATGACCGAAATGACTGAGGCTACCTCAATATAAACGAAGGTTTCCAAGGCCTGCTGAAGCGTCTTGCCGGCTGACTAGCTTGGATTCATCGGGTTTTTGGGGGTTTGGCACCGCCACGTCAGCGCCGCGAGCCCCCGCGCGGCCCCCGCAACACCGCACCGAGCCGCGCCTCAAGCTCGCGCTTCACCGAAGCGGCGTCCACCTGCCTGAGCGCCGCCGCCGCCGCCTCCTCCATCATACCGAGCCGCAGGCGCCGGAGCGCCGCGCGCACCTGAGGCAACCGCCTGGGCTCCACCGACAGCGCCCGCACCCCGAGCCCCACGAGCAGCGCGGCGCCGAGCGGCTCGCTCACCAGCGCCCCACAGACACTGAGCGGCCGCTCAGCTGCCGCCGCTGCTTGGATCACCTGACGGATCAGCCGCAGCACCGCCGGGTCGAGTGCCGTCGCCCGCGCCGCCACCTCTGGATCGGTGCGATCGGCGGCCAGTGTGTACTGCGCGAGATCGTTGGTGCCCAGGCACAAGAAGTCAGCGCGCTCGCACCACGCCTCCGCGAGCACTGCCGCTGACGGCACCTCGATCATCACCCCGAGCGGCGCCTCCCCTCCCCCTCGCGCCTGAGCTTCACGCCACAGCGCGCGCACCTGCTCGAATTCGTCAATTTGACTCACCATGGGGATGAGCACCCGCGCGTTGCCATGCGCCGCCGCGCGCGACATGGCGCGGAGCTGCACCTGGAGCAGCTCAGGCGTCGCCAGCGCGAACCGCACCCCGCGCAGCGAGAGCGCTGGGTTCTGCGGCTTCAAGCGCCTGGCCGCCCCTGGGTAAGGCTTGTCTGCTCCGAAGTCGAAGGTCCGCAGCGTGACCGTTCGTGGCGCGGCGCCCTCCACCAGCGCTCGGTACAGCTGGTACTGCTCCTCTTCCGACGGCAGCCGCGTCCACCCGAGGCACATCAGCTCGCTGCGGTAGAGGCCCACCCCCGCCGCTCCCTGCTCGAGCGCCGCCGCCATGCCGCTGAGCCCCTCGAGGTTCACTTGGAGCTCGAGGGCGACGCCACACGCGGTGATGTCACCGCCGAGCGGCTCCTCGCCTGGCGCCACCACCAAAGCGCGTGACAACGCCCGCGTCACCCGCGCCTGGCTCGGCGAGCGCCACACCTCCCCCCGCTCCCCATCGATGAGCAACGGCTCCCCCTCTCGCACCGCCATGAGCGCCGAGCCCACCCCGACCACCGCCGGCAGCCCCATGGCGCGCGCCAGGATTGCGGTGTGTGAGTCGCTCCCCCCAAGCGCCGTGATCAAGCCAAGCGGCGGCGCGGACGCCCAACGCACGAGCTCCGTGGGGCTGATGTCTTCAGCGACCACCAGCAGGCCAGCGACGCTGGGCGGCCCCAGCCCAGGGCCATCCTCCGAGGCGCCCTGGGGCACCGCCGCGCCCGAATAGTCAGCTTCACGACTCAATCCTGGACGCTGACGCGCCCTAGCGGGCGGCGCCGAAGCCGCCAGCGACGCCGCGATCTCGCGCCCAATGAACTCGAGGTCGTGCGCCCGCTCCGCCAAGTAGCTGTTCGGCTGCTCGGCGAGGCGCGCGGCGAGCGAGCGCGTGACGGCCCGTGTGGCCCACGCCGCGCAGGCGCGCTCCTCACGGATGAAGGCCTCAATCTGCGTCAGGAGGCCCTCATCTTCCATCAGCATCAGGTAAGCGCCGAGGATCGACGCCTCTGCCGAGCCGAGCTCCCGCGCTGCGCCCTCTGCGACGCTTGTAGCCGCGCCCTGCGCCGCCGCCCGCAGCTCGGTGGTGGCGCGGCTCACCGCCGCCCGCAGTCGGCGCACCTCCGACGCCACCCGCGACCGCGGCACGCGGCGCTCGACCTCAGCGCCCACCACAGCCGTCAGCACGCGCGCCGACCCGAGCCGCACCCCGGGCGCCGCCGCGACGCCACGCAAGGGCCCTCGCGAGCGCCGCCTGGGCCCGCTGCTGCCCAGCTCAGCGAGGCGCGCGCTGCCCGCTCCCCCGTCGCTCCCCCGATGAAGGCTCGCTCGCGCCGCGCTCATCATCCTCCCTCATCGAAGCCCGCCTCGATCAGGGCGCCGAGCGCCGCGACCGCCGCCTCGGCGTCATCGCCCGTCGCCTCCACATCGAGCCAGGTGCCCTGAGCACCGCACAACAACAGCACGCCCATCACGCTCTTGGCGTTGGCCCGCTCGCCATCGCGCGCGACCCACACCGCGCTCTGGTAGCGCGAGGCCAACGTCACCAGCTTCGCCGCGGCGCGCGCGTGGAGCCCCCGCTCGTTCACCACCTGAAACCGCCCCTGCGCCGTCATTGAGCCCCCGCTGCGATCACGACTCCTCCCCCAGCGACTTCACTGGCGGCGGCCGCACGGAGGCTATCTCCGCCTCTTGGTCGCGCCGCTCATCGACGACCCGCTGCACGTCACGATGAGCCACGTCGATGCGCAGCTCCGTCAGCTCCTGGAGACGGCTCGCCAGCTTCTCGGTGATGGCCACCGAGCGATGCCGCCCCCCAGTGCAGCCGATCGCCACCGTGAGGTAGCTCTTCCCCTCCTCTTCGTAGCGCGGGAGGCAGTACTCGAGCAGGGCCTCAAGGTGCCGGAGCAAGCCGCGGGTCGCGTCGTCCTCCAGCACGAAGGCGCGCACCTCCGGCTCGAGGCCGCTCTTCTCCTTCAGCTCGGGCACAAAGTAAGGGTTCTTGACGAACCGCACGTCGAACATCAGATCCGCGTCGACCGGCGCGCCGTACTTGAAGCCGAACGACACGAACCTCACGTGGAGCCGCGGGGCAGCCCCCGCGCCAGGGCCGAACTGATGCACGATGCGGCGCCGCAGCTCATGCACGCTGAGCTTGGTGGTGTCGACCACCAGCGACGCGCGAGCGCGGAGCGGCGCCAGCCGCTCACGCTCAGCGTGCACGCCGTCTAGTAGGGCCACCGAGGGGCGCTGGAGATCATCGTGGCTCAGCGGGTGGGGGCGCCGCGTGCCGCTGAAGCGGCGCAGCAGCGCCTCGTCGCTGGCGTCCAAGAACACCACGGAGAGCTGATGGCTCTTTGCGACGTCATCAAGCTGCCGCGAGATGTCATCCAAAAAACTCCGGCCGCGGACGTCGAGGCCGAGCGCCACCTCGGTCACCGCGTCCGCCTCGCAGGCGGCGAGGGTCGCCCCGATCACCGGCGTCGGCAAATTATCCACACAGAAAAATCCGAGATCCTCGAGTGTGTTGAGCGCGGTGGACTTCCCCGCGCCGCTCTGGCCCGTCACCACCACCACGCGCGCGCGCGCCACCTGCTCGGCCGCGCCCGGTTCTCCCGGGGGAGGAGCGCGCCGAGGCGCGCCGGCGCCGCTCACCGCGGCCTCCAGCCCACCGGGGGCGGCACGGCGCTCTCAGTCGCTGAGTAACCGAGGTCATGGTTAGCCGGCGCCGCGCGCTCACCCGCCGCCTCCACCGAGCGTGGCTCCCCAGGCGCTGGCTCGCCCAGCTGAGCCAAGAAGCGCGCCGCGGGGTCGCGCCCCGCGCGCCTGAGCAGCTCACTGCGCGCGGCGATCTCCACGATGGAGCTCATGTTGCGCCCTGGCCGCACCGGCAGCATCAGCTCCGGCACCCGCACCCCCAAGATCTCGCGCGCCGAGCGCTCCACGCCGAGCCTATCGTAGGCGGCGTTCGGATCCCACAGCGCCAGCTGAATCACCAAATCAATCCGCTTTCGCGCGCGGATGGACGTGACCCCGAACAGATCACGGATGTCCAAGATCCCCAGCCCACGCACCTCCATGTGGTTGCTCAGCCGCTCGTTGGCGGCGCCGAACACCATCCCCGGCGGCCGGTAATCACACTCCACCACATCGTCCGCGACGAGGCGGTGGCCGCGCATCACCAGCTCCAGCGCGCACTCGCTCTTGCCGATGCCGCTCTGACCTAACAGCAGCACGCCGACCTCGAAGACGTCCACCAGCACGCCATGGATCCGCGTCCGCGGCGCGAGCCGCTCGTCGAGCAGCTCGTGGAGCTTGGCGATCGTTTTTGAGGAGCGCTCTTCACAGGAGACGAGCGGCGTACCAAGCGCCGCCGCGGCGGCGATCACCGCCTCAGGTGGCCGCTCTCCCCGGGTGACCACCACCAGGGACAGGCCCTCAAAGAACCTGTCCGCGCGCTGCCGCTGCTGCTCACCGCTCAAGCCCTCAAGGTAGCTCAGCTCCGTCTCCCCGAGGATCTGCACGCGGGTCGCCACCACCCCGTGCAGGTGCCCCGCCAGCGCTAAGCCCGACTTCTGGATGCGCCGGTGGGTGATCCGCCGCTCAAGGCCCGCGGCGCCCGCGAGCAGCGTCATGCTCGAGCCGAGCGCCGGGTCGAAGATCAGCTGCCGCGCGCTGATCCCTGGCTCCGCCGCCGCTTGTGACGTCACCCGACCCCCTCATCGCGCGCGCGCAGCAGCTCCATCACCTGCTCAGGCGCCGCGGCGCGCAGCAGCTCGCTGCGCACCTCCTCCGCGTGCAGCAGGCGGCTCACCCGCGCGAGCACCCGGAGGTGATCCGTCGGGCGCCGCGGCCCCACCACGCCCACCGCGATGTGCACCGGGGCGCCATCCAGCGCGCCGAAATCGACTCCGCGCGGAAACAAGACCAGCGCCGCGTGCTGCGCAGGCGCGGCGTCGACGAAGCAGTGAGGCACCGCCACGCCCCCGCCGATGCCCGTGCTCTGCAGCGCCTCGCGCTCACGCATCAAGTGTGACAGCTCACCCGGCGTGCTGTGGCTCACGCCAGCCAGCAGCTCCGCCAAGGCCTCAAGCACCGCGTTGCGGCTGACCTCCCCGGCCCCGGCGTGGATCTGGATCCGCGCCGGGGTGAGGAAATCGGTCAGCCGTGGCATGCTCACGTGCTCCCTCATCGTGCCGATCAGCCGCCGCGCGGAGCCTTCCGCGTGACCTTCCTGGCCGGCGCCGCCACGGGAGCCTTCTTCGCTGCCTTCTTGGCCGCCGGGGCGGGAGCAGCCGGGGCCTTCTTCGCTACCTTCTTCTTGGCGGCCTTCTTCGCGACTGCCTTCTTCGCGGCTGGAGCCGCGCGGCGCTTCGGAGGCGCCTCTTCCTCTTCGTCCTCGTCGTCCTCGTCGAGCTCCGCCTCTTCGGGCTCATCAGTCGCGACGCGCAGCGTCTCGCCGCTGCGCTTCTTCTTCGCCTCGGCGACGCCCTTGCTCGCGCGGATCTGCCGCTCAAGCTTCTCTATGACCTTGTCGATCGACGCATACAGGTCGCTCGTCGCCTCCTTGGCATCAAGGTGCTCGCCGCCGCTCGAGATCTGAACCTCGGCGACGTGCTTCCGCTTGTCGACGGAGAGCGTCACCTTCGCGCGCATCGGTTGGCGCAGCAGCTTCTGCAGCTTGCTCACCTTGGCGCGGGTGTGGTCCTTGATCGCTTCGCTCGAGTCCAGGTGACGGAACGTGATGCTGATGTTCATCGGCTCTCCTGCGCTAGCCCTGACGTGCCCGCTCGCCCCCGCTCGCGGCGTGGGGCGGTGGTGGTGGTGAGCACGTCACAGGCATCCTGGTGGGCACGGTGGATGGCGACTTCACCACCTTGGTGAGTCGCACCACCGGGTGACCCAAGCCTAGAGCACCGCCTCGCTCACCACCAGAGGGGCGATGCAACCTGCTGCGCTGCGCCGCACCAGCTGACAGCGCAAAACCTGCGGCGCCTCGTGTCTCGGACGGCAACTCCAGCTGCCGCCTAACGCCACGCCCAACCCCCAAACCCACACCCGGGCGGTCCACCCGCTGCCCTCATGAGGCGCGGAGCCCGCTCATCGCACACCAGCCCCCGCGAACTCAGAACAGCTTCTTGCGTCGCGATGACGCCAAGATCCCAAGCATCTCCCGGTACTTCGCCACCGTGCGCCGCGCGATCTTGATGCCTTGCTCGCGCTCGAGCTCCTTGACAATCGCTTGATCGCTCAGGGGGTGCGCCTTGTCCTCCTCCTCGATAAGCTTCTTGATGGCCTGCTTCACGCTCTCGCTCGCGATGTCCTCGTCAGCGACGCGGCGGATGCTCGAGTTGAAGAAGTACTTCAGCTCAAACAGGCCGTTCGGCGTGTGCATGTACTTGTTGGTGGTCACCCGGGAGATGGTGGACTCATGCATCCCCACCGCCTCCGCGACGTCGCGGAGGATCATCGGCTTCAGGTGCCCGACGCCGTGCTCGAAGAACTCGCGCTGCTTCTCGACGATCGCCTCGGACACTCGGATGATGGTCTTGCGGCGCTGCTCGATCGCGCGGATCAGCCACTGCGCGTTGCGCAGCTTCTCCCCCACGAATTTCTTCGCGGCTTTGTCCTGCATCAGCTGCTTGGTGAGCGCCTCGTTGATGAACAGCCGACTGACACCGCGATCGTTGTCGACCACCACGAACTCACCACCATCGCGGATGACATAGACATCCGGCGTGATGCCGATGCTCTTGTCGTCGGTGTCGGTGTAGTTGCGCGCCGGGCGGCTCTCGAGCTTTTGGATCTCCTTGGCGATCTCGTACACCTCCTCCACGGGGATCTTCATGTCCCGCGCGATCGCCTGGTAGTTGTGGCGCTCGAGGTGGTGCAGGTGTTTGTCGATGACCTCGACCTCGGTGGCGTCGTACCCAAAGTACTTCGCTTGCACGAGCAGGCACTCGCGCAGATCGCGCGCGGCGACCCCCACCGGATCGAAATTTTGGATCAGCTCGAGCACCAGCGGCGCGTCCTCTGGGTGCAGCCCCGCCTCTTCGGCTAAGTCGTCGATGGTGAGGTCCGGCGTGCGGGTGCCGTCTGGGCGCTCCACCCCGCCGAGATCCAAGTAGCCCTTCTCGTTGAGGTTGCCGATGACGAGCTCCGCGAACACGCGCTCCTCGTCGTTGAAGTCGCTCATCTGCAGCTGCCACCGCAGGTGGTCAGCTAAGCTGCTCGGCTTGGTGAGGTTCTGCTCAATCGGGGGCAGCTCATCGAAGCCCTGCCGCGTGAAGCCCGACTGCTGCTGGCTCCTGTTCTCGAGGAACTTCTCCCAATCGACCTCGCGCGTGGCCTTCTCCGTGTCGCGCGACTGCTCGCTCCGGTTGTGGAAGATTTTTTCGTCCGACTTCTGAGACCGATCGCTCGTCTCGCCGGCGGCCGCCGCGGCCGCCTCAAGCCGCCGCGAGCGCTCGGTCGGATCTTCCTCAACCAGCACCGGGTTGTCGTCGAGCTCCTTGCGGATTTCGTCGACCAGCTCGAACCGTGACAGCTGCAGCAGCTTGATGGCCTGCTGAAGCTGCGGCGTGATGACTGGCTGCAGGGAGAGGCGGAGGTTCAGGTTCTGTTTGAGTTCCATGAGGCGTCCTCACCCACCCCGTGCGAGCACGGCCGCAGGCAATACGAGGAGCGTATCACCCACTCGTCGCCCGCGCTAAGCAAGATCCGGGCCCACTGGAATCAAAAGCACGCGTTGGTGGGCGAGCGACAGCGGTGATCGCTGCATGGCGCTGCGGTGCTGCCTCAAGCTGAGGGCCAACCTGAGGCGTTTCGTCGCCATCGTCTCAAACCCCCTGCCAGCGATGAACGAGGGGGGGATGGGGGTTGGGCACCGCGCCTCACGGCCGCGCGCCTCAAGGCACCGCGCCTCACGGCCGCGCGCCGCAGCTCAGCCGAGGTAGCGCTGGCGCACCAGCGGGTGCTCAGCAAAGGCCCCCGCGGGCACCGTGAGCTCCACCTGACCATCCACTAAGAGCAGCGCGCGGCGGCTCAGCCCGAGCGCCTCACGCACCCGATGATCGGAGAGCAATAGGGTCGCTCCCGCCTCTACCCGCGCGCGCAGCACGCCAGCTAAGAGCTCGGCGCTCTGAGGATCCACGCCGCTGAACGGCTCGTCACACAAGAGCACGGAGGGCTCCGTCACCAGCACTCGCGCCAGCTCCAGGCGCCGCCGCTCGCCACCCGAGAGCTGCCCAGCCCGCACCGTGAGGCGGTCCTCCAGGTGCACCTCACGCGCGCGCTCCCTCACCCGCGGCTCCCGCCCCGTCAGCCGCGCGAACGTCGTCAGGTTGCTCTCCACCGTGAGCGAGCCGAGCACGCTCGGCGTCTGTGGGAGGTAACCCAGGCCGAGCCGCGCGCGGCGCCAGAGCGGCCAACCGGTGACGTCCTGGCCTAAGAGCGTCACGCTCCCGCTTGGCTCAAGCTCACCCGCTAGGGCACGAAACAGCGTGGACTTCCCGGCGCCGCTCGGACCAAGCACGCTGAGCGCCTCACCCGGCGCGACGCTGAGGCTGATCTGCGAGAGCAGCGCGCGCCCAGCGCGGCGCAGGCTGAGCGCCTGACAGATGAGGCTCGGCGGCCCAGCCTCGAGGGTCAGGCCTTCAGCGCCCTCGGGCTCAGCGCTGCCTTCAGCGACACAGCCTTTCAGGCTCAGCGACGCGGTCCCCATGGGTCGATGACCTCACCACCCTGCTTGCCTCGCGCTCGTGCGGGCGCAGCAGCGCTAGGCGCAGCGCTCGCGCTGGGCGGTGCGCTCGGCGCACGAGGCGAGCTGGGTGAAGCCGGAGCTCCCGGTGAAGCTGCGCTTGAGGAGGCTGCGCTTGGAGCACCGTCAACCCCCTGGAGCGCCTGCAGCGACACGCTGCCGCTCACCTGCTCAAGCCGCACCCGGCGCGTGTCGAGATCGATCGTCGCGCGTTTGGCGCGGAGCAGGCTCTTGCCCTGGCGCACCTCAACCCCTCCATGAAGCTCCGCGCGCTGCTTCCGGGCGTCGAGCGACAGCCCATCGCTCTTCAGCACCGCGCCGTCGTAGCGCGCCGTGACCCCGCCGCCGGCCTCCACCCGCGTCACCCGCGCCGCGCTGTCATAGCCAAGCTCGAGCGTCTCGGCGCGGACCTCCAGCTTACCCACGCGCGCCACCACCTTACCGGTGAACAGCGCCTGGCCGCGCGCGACGTCAATCTCGAGCACCTCCGCGCGCAGCCTCAGCGGCTCGCCATCGAAGGTGGTGAGCGGCAACGCCTCAGCGGAGTCGGGGGTGAGCCACGCGAGGGCCACTCCAGCCAGCAGCGAGAGCGAGATCCACCAAGCGACCCTCCGCACAGCCCGAGGGTAACCCAGCCGTCACCTGAGCGCTGAGAAAAGCGCCGCCCTGGCGGCATCACAGGCCCTCTGAGCGCCTCGCGCACGCTAAGCCACCGTCAGCGCACGACTCAACCGCCGTCAGCTTCCCCACCACGTGCGGCCGGCGCGTCAT
>CAYQAC010000095.1:0-18130 GCA_964415255.1 uncultured Polyangiaceae bacterium
ACGTTCGAGCGCGTGAACGAGGCGCTCAAGGAGGCGGGGCTGGGCTTTGACCTGAGCGAGCTGGTGTCCGGCGGCTCGCCGGTGGAGCACCCAAGCCTAGTGGACGCGCGCGACGTCGGCTGGGTGCCGCTGGCGAAGCTCACGCACGCGAAGACGCTCATCGAGGAAGACGGCCTGACCTGTGATGACAGCGAGATCGACGAGGCCTTCTTCAGCATCGAGGGCTGGATTGACCAGGCGAGCTCTGGAGGCGAGGACCTGGTGGGCTTCTTCTACTAGCGTAGCGTTCCGAGGAGGAAACACGGGGTGTGATGTAGGTAGCTCCCATGAGGAGCTGCTTGTCCATCCAGGTGCTCCCGGCGAGCTGCAGCGGCGGCGCGGAGCGCGCTCCACGCGACCAGCCGCCGAGGGGTAGCCAGCCGGGTCGGAGGACCTGAGACCTCACGGGCTGGGCGGACGCTCGTCCGAAGTGCAAGGGACCTGTTGGAAGTTATTGAAAATGATTTTCATTAAGGTTAAACGGCGCCTATGAGGATTAAGCAGCAAAGTGGGGTCGCTTTGGTGGCCCTGGCGCTCGGGGTGGTTGGCTGCTCGTCAGAGACGAGCGGCGGGGAGCCCAGCCAGGGCGCGGGGGCGACCGGTGGCGTGGCAGGCGCTGGTGCTGGTGGCAGCGGCGGCACCGCGGGTGACGTCAACGTGGCAGGCGCTGGTGGTGTGGCTGGCGGCGGCAGCGGCGGTACGGAGCGCGTGGAGCCCCCTAAGGAGGGCGTCCCCAACCTGTACGGCGCGGAGCTGACCGATGACGACAACTTCGTCTACTTCGATGACTTGATGGCGGCGCCGTCCGACTTCAACCGCGTGACGCTCAAGACGGAGGGCATCGTCCGCGTGAACTGCAACAAGCGCGGCTGCTGGATGGACGTACGCTCCCCGGGCGACGCGAACAGCAACGGCCTCACGGTGCGCTTCAAGGACTACGGCTTCTTCATCCCGCTCGACTCGCGCGGCGCCAGCGTCCGGATCGAGGGGGTGGCGAACACCACCGTGCTGAGCCCAGAGGACGTCGCGCATTACCAGTCCGAGGGTTACGATCTCTACGTCAATGAGGACGGCACGGCGGACATCGTGAGCTTCACGGCGACGGGCGTGGAGATGTGGCCTCGCTGAGTCGTGCCTCACGGTTGAGTCGGGCGCTCGTTGCGGGCGCGCTCCTCACGCTGGTGACTTCTTGCCAGGAGGAGGAGCCGGCGGAGGACGCGCCCTGGGTGCGCCCCGCGGAGCCGTTCTGTGACACGCGCCCGCGACTGAGTTTCTGCGAGGATTTTAGCGCGGGCGAGCTGCCTGGTGTGTTCACGCGTCGGGTGGAGCTGGGGGGCGGCGCGCTCCGTGTTGATCAAGGCGCACCCGCCTCAGAGCCTCACGCGCTGTTGGCGGTCGCGCCTGATGGCGCTGGCCTGCGGCAGGCCTGGCTTGAGGCGGAGTTTGAGCAGGGGCCTCAACTCAGGATCTTCAGTCAGCTGCGGCTCGATGCCTTGCCCAGTGAGGGCGCGGGCGAGGTGCGGCTGATCGCGTTCCACTTTCAAGACGCCGACTACACCCTCGCGGCGGGTGTCACCGCAGTAGGGGAGGTGTTCACGGTGGAGGAGCAGGGTGGGGCGGTCGTCTCCAGGCAGGTGGGTGAGCGCCGCTTTGAGTTGGGGGTTTGGACCTCGGTGCGCTTCGATGTGGACGTCCCGGGGGACGGCACGGGGCTCGTGTTCTTGCGCCTCGGAGCGGACACCGTGGTGCGGACCACGGACATCACGCCGCCCGCCACGCTCGGCTCAGCCAGCGCGCGCTTTGGGCTCAGCGCGGAGGGTGAGGCGGGCTGGCAGGTGCGGTACGATAACCTGACGGTGGAGATCAACCAGCGCGCTGAGCAGCCGGAGCCGTGAGCCCTTGCTAGCTCATGGCGTGGCGAGTAGGAGCGGCGGGTGAGATCACGACTCCTCAGCGTGCTGGCCAGCTCAGGCCTCGCCAGCTCGCGCCGCGCGCTGGGCATGTTGGGCGCAGTTGTGGTCCTGCTCGCGTGCTCCTCAGAGACACCTGAGAGCGCCGCGCCGCGCGTGGAGCCGGGGGAAGGCGTGACGCTGCCGTCAGGTGAGGTGTTCACCCGTCAGGCGCTGCTTCACGCCGTGGGGGAGTGTCTGGGCGTGCACCTCTCGCAGTTTCGCGTCGAGGCGGCGGCGCTGGCGGCGGCGACGGACACCGCGGAGCAACAGCGCAGCTTCATCACCGCCATGAGCACCTGGCAGCGGCTCGAGCTGATGCAGGTGGGTCCGCTGGCGCAGGAGTCACAGCCGGGCGGCGCCGGGATGCGAGACGTCATCTACTCCTGGCCGCTCATCAGCCCCTGCGGCGTGGATGAGTTAGTAGTCAGTGAGCGTTATGATGAGTTGTCAAGTAGGCTGATTAATGTGCGCGGCCTGGGCGCGCTGGAGTACCTGCTGTTCTCGGACACTGAGGCCAGCGCCTGCTCAGCGACGTCGCGCATCATTCAAGATGGCTCTTGGGCGGCGCTCGACGCCGCCACCCTGGAGGCGCGCCGCGCGGCTTACCGGCGCGCGCTGGTCGCGGATCTTAGCGTGCAGGCGGCGGCGGCCGATGCCGCCTGGAATCAAGAGGGCAGCGGCTTCATCACTCAGCTTAGCACCGCGGGCAGCGGCAGCCGCTATTTCCGCAGCACGCGCCTGGCGCTGAACGCAGTGAGCGACGCGCTGTTCTACATCGAGTGGGGCACCAAGGACGCTAAGGTCGGCGCGCCGAGCGGGCTCACCCAATGCGCGCAGGCGTCCTGCCCGGAGCTGCTGGAGTCGCGTTACGCGCGGCGCTCGAAGCAGCACCTTCAGGACAACCTGCGCGGCTTCCGAGCGCTGTTCAGCGGCTGCGGCGAAGACGGCGCGGGGCTCGGCTTCGACGACTTCCTGTTCGCTGTCGGTGCGCCCGAGGTCGCGACGCAGATCGAGCGCGGCGTCGGCGACTCGCTCGCGGCGCTCGACGCGATAGAGGAGGACGACCTTGAGCAGGCGCTGGTCTCCGACCTAGGTTCGGTGCACACGCTCTACGCCGCCTTGAAGCGCATCACGGATTTGCTGCGCACCCAGTTCGTGTCAGTGCTCGATTTGGAGCTCCCGCGCCGTGTCGAGGGTGACAACGATTGACTTGAGGCGGGCGCTGGTGGCGCCGCTCCCAGCGGGGGGGCTCGCTGCTTTTCGCATTGGGCTCGGCCTGCTCGTGGCGTTCAGCGCTGCGCGCTTCGTCGCTTATGGCTGGGTCGAAGAGTTCTTCGTTCAGCCGCGCTTCTTCTTTAAGTTCTGGGGCTTTAGTTGGGTGCCGCACCCGGGAGAAGCCGGCGTGCGTTGGCTGTTCGGCGCGCTGATCGGCCTGGGGCTGCTCCTGGCCGCCGGTGTGTGCAGCCGTCTCAGCGCGGCGCTGCTCGCCATTTTGTTCACCTGGGTTCAGCTGATCGACCAGGCCAACTACCTGAACCACTACTACCTGGTCAGCCTGCTGCTCGCGCTGACCGCCCTGATGCCGCTCGGGCGCGCGGGGTCGCTCGTGACCTGGCTCTCGCCGCGCCGTCGTCAGCGCGCCTTCCCCGCGTGGATGACCTACCTTTTGCGCTTTCAGGTTGGCACAGTCTACTTCTTCGCTGGCAAGGCCAAGCTCGGTGAAGACTGGCTACTCCATGGCGCGCCGCTGAGCTCGTGGCTCGCTTCGCGCGTGGACCTGCCGGTGTTGGGTGGGCTGTTCTTGTTGCCGTACGCGCCGCAGGTCATGTCCTGGGCAGGTTTCCTGTTCGATCTCAGCGTGCCGCTGTGGCTCTCGCTTCGGCGCACGCGGCTGGCTGCGTACCTGGTGCTTATTTGTTTTCATATAGTAACAGGAGCCCTGTTCCCGATCGGCCTGTTCCCTCACATCATGACCTTCGCGGCGCTGATCTTCTTCCCGCCCGACTGGCCGAGCCGGCTGCTCACCACGCTGAAGCGCGCGGCGGCGCGCCTCCGTGGTCGCCCCGCAGAGGAGCTGACGGTGTGCTCAGCGCCGCGGCTGGAGCCGACGCGCCCTTTGCACCCCGTGGCCCTCGGTGCGCTTGCCGTCTACGTGGCGCTCCAACTCCTGTTGCCGCTTCGGATGCACCTCTACGGGGGGAACGTGCTGTGGCACGAGCAGGGGATGCGGTTCGCTTGGAAGGTGATGGTGCGCAAGAAGCACGCCGCGGTGACCTATCACCTGGAAGATCGCGCCACGGGTCGGCGCTGGTACGCGCGGCCGCGCGACCTCCTGGACGCGCGGCAGGAGCGAGAGTTCGGCACCCAGCCTGACTTGGTGCTCCAGCTGGCGCACCACCTGCGCGATCGAGAGCGCCGCGAGGGCCGCGATGTGCGGGTGCGAGCGGAGGCTTGGGTGTCACTCAACGGACGCCCGCCAGCGCTCTTAATTGATCCTGAGGTAGACCTCAGCGAGGTCAAAGATGGCCTGATGCCTTACGCTTGGGTGCTCCCCGCGCCGCCCGGTCCGCCTCCACGGCTCCACCCCGTGCGCTGATGGCGCGCCTCGCTGCGGTGCCGGCTCACGGGGGTCGCGGTGCGGTGCCGTCCAACCCCCCGATCCTGATCCCCGTGCGTTAGGAGGAGCGTCGCGATCGGCGTACAATGAGAGCCATGGCCACGCGCGTCGAGTTGGAGCAGCTGTTCCTCCGGGAGAGCGAGCAGACGGAGTGGAAGGAGAACGTGGCTGACGTCGACGACGTCGTGGCGACCCTCTCAGCCTTCGCGAACGACCTCCAGAACTTGGGTGGCGGCTACGTCGTGTGTGGGGCGAAAGAAGTCAAAGGTCCTCACGGGTTCCCGGAGCTGGTGCGTAGCGGCTTGACCGCGGCGCGCTTGAAGGAGGTGGAGGGCGCTGTGTTGGCGCGGTGTCGCGATCGCGTGTCGCCACCGATCACGCCGCTGGTTGAGGAGCTTGAGTCCAGCCACCCGGACCGTCGGATCTTGGTGTTCATTCAACCCTCCACCGGCTCAGCGCACAGCTTTCGTCGCAGCAAGCAGGACACGAAGCACTTCGTGCGGGTGAGCCGGTCGACGTTGGAGGCTAGAAATGGCCTCATTAGAGATCTCCTGGTCCGCAAGGGGGCGCTTGAGCCTTGGGATCGGCGACCCTGCCTGGCGGCGACCGAGAGTGACCTCGACTTGCTAGCGCTGCGCGACACGCTTCAGCAGTTGGGTGTGGTCGATGAGCAGCGCCCGCCTGGGTATTTCCTCTCGGATACGCAGGCCATCAGCGCCTTCGTGCCGCCGCTCTTGGTGCGTGAGCCGCTGAGCTCGGCGCTGCGACCGCGCAACTTTGCGCTGCTCCTCTTCGGGCGCGACGTCCAGCGCTTCATCCCAGGCGCGGTCTCGTTCTTCTCGCGTTATCAGGGGATCGATCGCGCGGCGCCGCACGGTGAGCGGCTGGAGCTGGCCGGCACGCTGCTCGATCAACTCCGGCTCATGGTGCCTCGAGTGGAGGCTGAAGCGACGACGCTCTACGACAAGCTGGACGCCGAAGAGCCGAGTGTCTTGAAGTACCCAGCGCGCGCCCTGCGGGAGGCGGTCGTCAACGCGTTTGCTCATCGAGACTATGAGCTGGTGGATCCACTGCGCGTCGTTGCCTTCCACGATCGGGTCGAGGTGGCATCGCCAGGTGGGCTGCCTATCGGTACGGATCCCAGCATCATCGCCACGGGGACCGCGCCGCCGCGGTGGCGCAACCAGGCGCTGGCCTGGTTCCTGACCAGGCTGCGCTACTCCGAGGCCGAGGGCCAAGGCGTCCGTACCATTCAAAGGACCCTGGCGGCGATGGGCTGCCCGCCAGCTGAGTTTCAGTTCGAGCCTCAGCGCGTGCAGTGCACGCTGCGGGCGCACCCGCGCGCAAGTCAGGTGTTAGGCGCGTGACGACGGTCCGCTGATTCGAAGAGCTCGGCGAGCAGGTCAGCTTGGCTTACTTACGGCTCTTCAGGTAGCGGAAGAGCTCGCTCTTGGAGGAGAGCACCAGGGTGTCGTCCTTCTTGATGGAGACCTCGTAGGCCTCCAGGCTGCGGACGAAGTTGTAGAACTCCTCGTCCTTGCCGAAGGCCTCCGCGTAGATGCGGGTGCTCTCGGCGTCCCCCTCGCCCTTCAGCTTCTGCTCGGTCTCGTAGGCCTTGGCGAGCAAGATGCGCTTCTCTTTATCCGTATCCGCGCGGATTTTCTGAGCCTCTTCTTCACCCTCCGAGCGGTACTTCTTCGCCACGCGCTCGCGCTCCGCCTTCATGCGGTCGAACACGCTCTTTTGCACCTCTTGCGGCAAGTCCGCGCGGCGGATGCGCACGTCGATGATGTCGATGCCGAACTCACGCACGCGGGTGCGGGCGGCGGTGGCCACCTTGGCGACGATGGGCTCGCGCTCGTTGCCGATGATGTCACCGAAGTTCGCGGTGCCGAGCTCGCGCCGGAGCTCGCTCAGCACGATGTCATCGATACGGTGCTTGGCCTGCGCCTCGTTCCGGACGGATTTGAAGAAGAGCAGCGGATCTTGGATCTGCCAGCGCGTCACCGGATCAGCGACGAGGTACTTCTTGTCCTTGGTCAGCATCCGCGCGCTGGGCGAGTTGCTGCTGAGCACGCGGCGATCCATCCGCGACACGTCTTGCCAGGGGAGCTTGTAGTTGAGCCCGGGGCTCGTGATGCTCTTCTTGTGTTGGCCGAACTGGGTGACGATTGCCACCTCCGTCTCGTCGATGATGAATACGCTGGTGGTGGCCCCGATGAGCGCCGCCACCACGATGAACCAGGGGATGAGCTTCTTCATGGCTACCTGCCTCCAGCGCCAGGGAGGCCCTGACCAAGGGGGAGGATGGGCAGCGCGCCTTTGCCCACCTCCTCGTCGATGAGCACCTTATTTTCCACGCGGCCAAGGATGCGCTCCATGGCCTCCAGGTACAGGCGGTCGCGCGTGATGGTGCGCGCGTCCTTGTACTCGTCGACGATGGTGGTGAACTTCACGGCGTCGCCGCGGGCGCGGGTGATGCGCTCCTCTTTGTAGGCCTCAGCGGCGCGCTCAATCTCGCGCGCGGTGCCGCGCGCCTTGGGGAGCTGGTCTTCGCTGTAGCCGTTGGCCTCGTTGATCAGCTGCTCCTTCTTCTCGCGGGCCCGCACCACGCCGTTGAAGGCGTCCTTCACCTCGAAGGGCGCGGAGGCGTCCTGCAGCTTCACGTCGGTGATCTCGAGCCCGCTCTTGTACTCGTTCATCAGGCGCTGGAGCAGCACGCGCGTCTGGTCCTGCACCTCCGAGCGACCCTCCGTGATGATGGCGTCGATGGTCATGGTGCCGACGATGCTGCGCAGCGCCACCTCCGTCGCCATCACCAGCACCTCCTCAGGATCTTTGAGGCGGAACAGGAAGTCGCTCGGGTTCACCACCCGGTATTGAACCAGGAGCTGAGCGTCCACGATGTTCTCGTCGCCGGTGAGCATCTGCGCTTCGTCTTTGCGCAGCTCTTCCCCGCGGTAACCCACCTCGATGCGCCGCACCTGATCGGTGTTCACGATGTCCCGCTGTTGAATAAACGGGATGCGGTAGTGAAGCCCTGGGCCACGCTCCACTGGATCTTCCTTGCCGAAGGTGCGGACCACCCCGACCTCACCAGGGCCTACGCTGTAGAGCCCCGTCGCGGCGACCAAGAGCACCAGGGCGATCACGACGATCGGCCCAACGCGGCGTAGGTTATTACGGAGGGTGGCCGTGACCTGGGCCACGACGTCACTGACGTCTGGGCCGCCGCCGCGGTCATCGAATTGGCTTCGCATGCTCCCTCGCCGCTACCCTTGACCGGCTCATGGCGCAAGCCTGCTTTCGCCCGTGTTGGTCACGCGCGGCGGGTCTGAGCGCGAGCCGTTCGGAGTTCAGCTCAAGCGCTCCGCGCGAAGGCTTGGAACACCCGGCTGGTTCAGGGGTTTAGCGTTTGGCGAGTCACTGCGCGGAGCGCTTGGCTGTGCTCAGGCGCGCACGCGCCAGTTGCCGAGGTAAGCGCGCCCCACCTGATCGCAAGTGGGGTCCGTGGCGATCAGCTCGGGGCGGCTCTCCCGGCAGTAGATGATGGTGTTTTGGCGGAAGGTGCGGCCAAAGTAGATGGCCTCCTCACGATCGATGCCGTGCACCAGCCACGCGGGCTCACGCCACACCCCCTCCGGCTCCTCATCGTAGCCGACGCAGTGCTCCACGCGATAGCACCCCAAGATGAGCAGATCGCGCATCACCTGGTGGCGCCCCTCATTGACGCGGCGCGGGAGCAACATGGAGCGCGGGTTGTAGGCGGTCAGCACCGCGAACGATTGGTTCAGGAGGTCGGGGAGGCTCGCGGTGTCCTGAACGATCTCTCCGTCTAAGGAGGCGCGGAGCACCCCGGACTCAGTGGGGAGCTCGTAGACGGTGGCGAAGTACGAACGGAGCAGGTTCTGATCCACGGCGCTGCCCTCTCTAGCACGACTTTTGCGCGGCGCCGCCGCTGGTGGCGAATGGAGCGCAGAGCTAGGCGCCGTCGCCCGAGGTGAGGAAGCGGTACCCAACCCCCCGAACCGTCACCAGGTGCTCGGGTTGTGAGGGGTCGAGCTCCAGCTTGTTTCGTAGCTGCAGCATGAAGTTGTCGATGGTCCGTAGCGTGGTGTGGTGGTTCGGCCCCCACACGCGCTCCAGGATCTGCTCACGGCTGAGCACGCGGCCGCGGGCGGCGACGAGCGCCATCAGCACTTCGAACTCGGTGGCCGTCAGCATGATGAGCTCACCATCGCGGCGCACCTCGCGGGTCTCAGGGTCGATCTCGAGCGCGCCCGCCGAGAGCGCGGCCTTGGCCTTCTGTTGCGTGATAGCGTCGCGGCGGAGCACGGCCTTCACCCGCGCGAGCAGCTCGGCGAGGCCGAATGGCTTGGTGATGTAGTCCTCCGCGCCGAGCTCGAGCCCCATCACTTTGTCCATCTCGGCGCCGCGGGCGCTCAGCATGATGATGGGGACGGAGGAGCCCGCTCCGCGCAGCCTGCGCACCACCTCGAAGCCGTTGAGCTTTGGCAACATCACGTCGAGCACCACCAGGTCGGGCTTGAAGCGGCCTGCCTCAGCGAGGCCGAGCTCGCCATCGTCAGCTAAGGCTACCAAGTAGCCCTCGGCCTCCAGATTCATCTGCAGCCCCATGCTGATGCTGGGGTCGTCCTCCACGACCAGGATGCGCTTCACTGAGCCCATAGCATCACCCCACCCCCGATGGGTGCCTGGCGCTGGCGTCCGCCGTCCGCTCGGTCGCCTCGTGCTGAGCGTCTAGCACGACGGTGAAGGTGCTGCCCTCACCAGGCGCGCTCGTGAGCTCGACGCGCCCTTGGTGCGCCTCCACCACGTGCTTCACGATCGCGAGGCCGAGCCCCGAGCCCTCACGCTCCCGCGATAGTCGGTCGTCCACCCGGTAGAACTTCTGAAAGATGCGCTTATGCTCGGTCGCCTGAATCCCAGCGCCGTTGTCGCTCACCGAGACCCGCACCTTGCCCGCGTCGCTGTGCAGGCTGATCGCGATTTTCGCGGGGCGGCCCCCGTATTTTAGCGCGTTGGTGAGCAGGTTGACCAGCACGTCGGTGAGCGCGCCGGGGTCCCCGCTCACCAGGGGCACCTCCGTGATCGTGAGGGTGAGGTTGCCCTCGGAGCGCGCGTCCAGCGACTCCACCGCTTGGATCGCTGAGCTGACGACATCGCGGAGGTCGACCGGCTCGAGCACGTAGAGGCGCCTCCCGCTCTCCATGCGCCCCCAGTCGAGCAGTCGATCGATGAGCTCTTGCAGCCGCTGGCTCTCCCTGTCGAGGCCCGCGAGGCAGCGCTCCTCCGTCGCCGCGTCGCCGCGGCGTAGCTGCAGCGTCTCGGTGAACAGCCGAATCGAGGTGAGCGGTGTCCGGAGCTCGTGGCTCACCTTCGAGACGAAGTCGCTCTGCAGCTTGGACAGGTTGGCCTCGCGCCGCACGAACACCCACACCAAGATCACCCCCGTGGTGGCGGCGCCGCTCAGCGCCAGCACCAAGATCCCCATCACGATGTCGGACAGCTCGCCGAGCACGAGCAGCACCACCCCCACCGCCAACATCAGCGCCGTGGGGATGACCACCAGCGCCACCAGCAGCACCACGATGCGGCGGTAGCCGAACGCTGTGAGATCGCGCGAGGCGATGCGCGGAGCACGCCTGTTGGTGCGGGAGCTGTTCGCCGCTCGCATGGCGACCTGGCGCTCGCTGAGCCCCTCGCGCTCAGCGCCTGCGCTCACCGCTCAAGCTCCACGCACAGCGTTGACAGCAGGAGCGCGACGCTCACCGCCTGGGCGGGTGCTCCGGCGGGGCGGTGCGGCGGGTCGCCGTTGGCGATCTGCGACACCTGACCTACGGCAGCTGACTCCGCCAAGAGCTGCTGGATCCGCGAGTAGATCTCCTCCTTCGCCTCGAAGTCGTCAGGGCGCTGCCGGATCAGCGCCTGAGCATAGAACCCGAGCAGGTACACCCAGGCGGCGCCCCGGTGATAGGCCGTCTCGCGCTCCTCGAAGCTGCCCTCGAAGTGGCCCAGGTAGTCAGGCTCCTCGGGTGTCAGGCTGCGGATCCCCCCGGGGGTGAGCAGGTGCTCCTCCACCCGGTCCAGGATGGCGCGCGCTTGCCAGCTCTCGAACAGCTCAGGCGCGATCGCCAAGGCGATGAGCGCGTGGGGGCGGATGCGCGCGTCTCCTGGTGTACCTGGCTGCACCGGGAGCGAGTCGTACGGGTAGCGCTGCACGTCACACCAGAACCGGGCCTCAACACCGGCGCGCACCTGCTCGGCGGCCACCTCCGCGACCAGCGCTCGACCCGCGTCGCCATAGGCCGTCGCGAGCTGCCCCAGCAGGCGCGCCGCGGAGGACCACAAGGCCTGAAGCTCGATGGGCAGCGCCATCCGCCGCCCCCACTCGCTGTGGGCGGGGCTTGGGTCGTTCGGGCTGGCGCCGGGGGCGGCGCCCATCACGAGGCCCTCCTCTGTCAGCCCCAATCCGAGATCAGGTCGCCCCTCGCGGACGGCATCGAAGGCCGCGCTCAGCGCTGGGTAGAGCTTCTCGCGGACGAAGCTGTCCTCCACCCCAGTGTGCTTGATCAGCTGCTCTGCCGCCGGAAACAGCCACAACGTTGAGTCCACCGTGCTGAACTCGCTGCGCCCGAAGCCCGCAGGGATGGGCCGCGCAGAAGGCGCGGCGAGCTCCTTCTCCGGGATGCGCCTTGGGAACAGCCCGCCCTGCTGGGTCGTGAGGAGCTGGCCCAGCACGGCCTTGGCGCTCTCCACCTTGCCGCGCGTGAGCAGGAGGCCTGGCAACGCGAGGCAGGTGTCACGCGACCACACACCAAAGAAGGGGTAGCCGCTGATGATCGCAGGTCGCGCGCACTGCTCGACGCAGAAGTGGTCAGCCGCGATGTGCAGTTGCCGCACGACGCGCGGGCGCTCGGGGCCTGGGTCTTGAGCCAAGAGGTAGCTCCGCGCCTCGTCCATCAGCGCTTCGGGGGAGCCCTCGGGCGGGTCGCCCAGCGAGACCACCAAGTAGCGGGTGACGTCGCGCTCCAGGGTGAGCTCGAAGGTGCCAGGGGTCCAGAGATCTTCCGTGTTCTGCTCGAGCTGATCCCTCGAATACTCAAAGCGTCGCCACCAGTCAGGTGTCCCGACAAATAGCCCTAAGTGCAGGAAGTGGATCGCTGGCAGGCTGAGCAGCGGGCGGATCTCCACGTGGTGTCGCCGCATCCTCACCGCCTGCCGCATGCCGCCGTGCTCGCTCGTGAGATCGTGCATCGGGCGCAGGGGGTGCAGCGGGCGCACCCTGAGCCGGGCGCGCGCCTCACCGCTCAGGGTGAAGGAGAACACCGCGGCGTTCTGGCCGCGCACGAGGCTCATGCTGCGGGTGAGCGACGCCCGCCCGAGCGCGAAGCGCCAGGTCGGCAGGGGCGCCTGGCTGAACTCTTCGAGCATCCGGTAGCCGGGCATGGGGGCCACCCCGGGGAAGCGGTGCGCGGCCAGGCGGTGCGAGCGCGGGCCGATCTGGAGCTCCATTTCCGCGTGGGAAAGTATCACGTGGCGCCCGAGCGGCGGGGTGAGCGCCGCGACCAAGAGCCCGTGGTGGCGCCGGGTGTGCATCAGCGCCACCGTGCTCATGGCGAAGGCGCCGGCGCCGTTGGTGTGCAGCCACTCCATCTCGGCGCGCTCAAGCTGGCCTCCGACCCGCACGTAGGGCCAAGGTGAGCCAGCCGGGGGCTCAAGGCTTGCCTTACGTGACGCCATCGGTGTCCCTCAGCGCCTGCGCTGCGCGCTCCAACATCGCCGCGCGCGGCGCGCTGACGCCGAGCCACAGCTCAAGCGCTTGGGCGGCTTGCTCGACCAACATCCCGAGGCCACCTCGCGCCACCAGCCCGTGCCTCTCGGCCTCTCTCAGGAACGGCGTCACCCGAGGGTTATAGACCACGTCGTAGGCCAGCGCGCGTGGCGCGAGGTCGCCCCACGGCACCTGGCGGCTGATCGGCTCGCCATCTGGCCCTCCGCGCATGCCGGCGCTGGTGGCCTGGACCACGAGCTCCGCGCCCGCCGCGGCCGTCAGGTCCTGCCAGGGGGCCAGGCTGGCCCCGAGGCTTGCTAGCAGCCCTTCGCCCGGCCACGGCCTGGGCCCGGCGAAGCGCCGTGAGCTCACCACCACTCGTTTGAAGCCAAGCTCGCTGAGCGCCGCCGTCGCCGCCAGCCCAGCGCCGCCAGCGCCGAGCACCAGGGCCGTGCCGCGCGCTGGCGCCGCGAGCTCCACCGTGAGCGCCGCGACATCGGTGTTGTGCGCGGTGAGCACGTCGCCGCGAGCGCACAGGACGTTGGCCACCTGGGTGCGCGCGGCGCGAGCCTCAGCGTGGTCCGCCAAGGACAGCGCCAGCGCCTTGTGGGGCAGGGTGATGTTAAGCCCGTGGATCGCTCCGGCGCGGAGCGCCGCGACGGCGGCCTCCACGTCGGCGCGCGTGGGGCAGGGCCGGAGCGTGTAGCGGTGCGTGAGCCCGAGCGCGTCGTAGGCCGCCTGGTGGATGACGGGGGAGAGCGAGTGCGCCAGTGGGTGACCCAGCAGTTGGAAGTGCCTCACGCGTCCTCGCCCTCCGCCGGGTGCACCGCGGTGACGCAGGTGGTCACGTGACCTTGGCTGACCTTGACGGTGAGCTCATCGCCTGGCCGCGCGTCGCGCGCGTCGCGCAGCACGCGGCCGCCCAGGGTGGCGATGGCGTAGCCTCGGCTTAAGACGCTGAGCGGGGACAGATCGTCGAGCCGCGTGGCGTGCGCTCGGTGGCGTCGCCAGCGGCGCTCGAGATCGGCGCGCACGCCGCTCATGAGCGCGCGCTCGGTGCTCTCAAGGGCTCGCCGGGCGTCGGTCAGCGCGCGCCCAGGCCAGGCTTGGAGCCGCGGCTCCAGCGCCGCGAGCCGCGTGAAGGCGCGCTCAATCCTGCGCACGGGGTCGCGCTGGAGCAGGCGCCGCTCAAGCGCGCTCAGGTCGCGCTGCCCTTCATCGAGCCGCCGCCGGAGCGCCTCCTCGAGCCGCTCGCTCAGCTCATCCAGGCGCTGAGTCGCGACGCCGAGCAGCGCCTCGGGTTCGCCTAGGCGCGCTTGGTAGCGCTCGATCACCTGGTGATCGTCGTCCAGGCGCGCGCGGATGGCGCGGCCGAGGCGCCGCTCGAGCTGGAGCAGCTCACGCTCGCGGCTCACGCGCTCCGCGACCACCAGCTCCGCCGCTTGCGACGGGGTCGCGGCGCGTACGTCCGCCACCAAGTCCGTCAGCGTGACGTCTACCTCATGCCCCACGGCGCTGACCACCGGCACCGGCACCGCCGCCAGGCGCCGCACCAGGCGCTCATCATTGAAAGCCATCAGGTCTTCTGACGAGCCGCCTCCGCGCGCCACGATCAGCACGTCAAGCTCAGGATGACTGACGATTAAGTCGATGGCGCGAAGCAAGGAGCGCACCGCTTGCTCACCTTGGACGGTGGCGGGCGCGAGCACCAAGCGCGCTCCCCCGCGCCGCCGCGTGACGGTGATGATGTCGTGGAGCACCGCGCCCGACTCGCTGGTGACCACGCCCACCACCCGCGGGAACGACGGCAGCGGGCGTTTGCTCGCCGCGTCGAACAGCCCCTCCTCCGCGAGCTGCCGCTTCAGCCGCTCCAGCGCCTCAAGCTGCGCGCCGCGCCCCGCCGGCTTCAGCTCCTTCACCACCAGCTGCAGCCGCCCGCCCGGTGGGTAGAAGTCAGGCTTGCCCCGCGCCAGCACCCGCGCGCCCTCCACCATCACGCGCCACGCGCGCTGGGCATCGAGCTGGTACATCACCGCGCTGATGACGGCCTGGCCCTGCACGTCCTTCAGCGAGAAGTAAGCGTGCCCGCTCGGCGCTCGCTTCACCTGCACCAGCTCCCCCTCGACCCACTCGTCGTGGCTCAAGGTCTGGCCCACCACCTGCTTCAGGCGGCGCGCCAGCTCAGCGACACTGAGGGGCTCTCGCGCGTTCACGCGCGCTGTATAGCAAGCCCGCGCCGCGAGTGTCGCCTGGCGCCCCTGAGCGCGGCGATCAGCTCGCCCCCAAACAAACACCCACGTCGTGCGGCGTGTGGCAGCGCGCGGCGCCTGTGCACCGCGCCCTGGCGTCGAGCCTGGCTGCTCGCGGCGTCTACGCGCTACGCCTTTTGCCGCGCGCCCGGCGCTCGCGGCGCCGAGCATCAGCTCGCGTCTACTGGCCGCGCCGCTTGCGGCGCCAGCCGAGCCAGGCGGCGCCGAGCAGCACCCAGCTCGCGCCGCTCCCACCGTGGCCACGGCCACCGCTCACATGGCAGCCAGAGTCGGAGTCGATGCTGCGCCTGACGCCCTGCGGATTCGAGCTGGCGCCGCCGGTGCCCGCGGTGGGCGCGCCGCCTGCGCCGGCAGCGTCGCCCCCGCTGCCACCGCTGCCCCCATCGACGCCGCCAGCGCCAGCCCAGCTGCTACCACCAGCACCACCGCCGCCGGTGCCGCCTGGCACCACCGGGAGCAGGCGCAGCGCGTCAGCCACGACGTGCTGATCGGCGTCTGGTTGCACCGCGGTGTCGAACACGCTCACGTGCTGACCTGGCCCCGCCGCGAAATCGAACTCACCCAGGCTGACCCAGCCGCTCGCGGTGCCTTGGTTCAGCACCACGCCAGTCTCGGTGGCGGCGTGCGCGACGGCGTACTGAGTCTCCGTGTGCACCCCGAAGCGAGAGTCGATGTAGACGGACACCTCGTAGCGCCCCGCGGCGGTGAGGTCGAGGTTCCAGCGACCCCAGTTGGAGGGCGTGTCGCTGTCGTAGGCGTTGGTCCAGAGGAGGGTGTCGTCGTACCCCACCTGCTCGCTGCGCCAGTACTGGGTGGGGCCGAACGCGAGGAAGCAGCGATCGCGCTCGTCGATGATGCCGCCCTCCGCGGGGAGAGGATCGCAGTCAGGCACGCCAGGTGGCGCCACCACCGCTTCAAACCAGTTGGTGGTGTTCTGGCTCGCCGCCAGGCTGAGCTCCACGTGCAGGTGATCGATGTGGGGGTTGGGCCCAGTGTACGCGCGGCCCTTGCTGCCCGCGGCGCGCGACGCCGTCCAGGTAAAGTGATCCCAAATGATGAACTGAATCCCGATCGCCTCCGCGTTCTCAATCAGCCAGTTGCCGATCGGATCCCCCGCGTCGTTGTCTGCGTCATTGGGCGAGCCCACGAGCGGGATCATGATGTCTAGCGCGCGGCCGGTGCCGTGCACTGAAGTCTGGGAGAGGTTCGCGGTGTTCTGGCGGCAAGAGTAGCCGCCGATGCTGCCAATCTGTGGGAAGTGGGCGTACAGGTAGTCACGCAGGATCTGGTTGCCGGTGGTCATGCCCCCTGAGCACCCAGCGCCGCCGTTCCACGCGGGCGCGCCGGTGTAGGCCACGTACTGGGTGTCGCCGCGCGCGAGCGTTTCCGCAGGGATTTGCCAGGGGCCGGGGTGAGCCAGCCGGCCGCTCAGCTCGCCGAGCTCGTCGAGCTCGCTTGCGCTCGGCGCGGCGCCGCAGCCCACCGCGGCGCCGCCGCCGCAGGCCGCCAAGCCCAGCGCGGCGCCGAGCCACCTGCGCCTCGACGACTTGCGTGCGGGTCCAGGGGCCTCACCGTCAGGCGCTGAAGTGCCGTGGGGAGGACGCGGGCTCAAGCGCTCAGACATGACCTCAATGATAGCGCGCCTCGCCGCGAGAGCAGAGCACAGACAGGCGCGCGCTCACGTCGCGGCCATGGACTGGCTGGTGACGCGCGTCACGCGCGGTGGTCCCCAACCCCCAAAACCCGATGATCTAGGCCTAACCGCCGCACGAGCTTCAATTGAGGCTACAGCCGAGTCGCGATCTTCCAGTCAGACCAGAGCGTGCGCGGCGTGTTCGGCGCTGGGCCGCGCGCTGCGCGCTGTCGCTCGCCAGCTGAAGCTGAGGAGGGTATAGGGGCGCCGATGCCTCCGCTGATGAAGAAGGTGCTGATCGCGAACCGCGGCGAGATCGCGGTGCGCGTCGCTAGGACGCTGCGCGAGATGGGGATCGGGTCGGTCGCGGTGTACAGCGAGCCTGACCATCAGAGCCTCCACGTGCGGGTGTGCGACGAGGCCTACCTGATCGGCCCGGCCGCCGCCGCGGAGAGCTACCTGGTGGGTGAGCGGCTGATCGAGGTCGCCAAGCGCGCTGGCTGTGATGGCGTGCACCCGGGCTACGGCTTCTTGAGTGAGAACGCCGCGTTCGCCGAGGCGTGCGAGCAGAGTGGCCTGCGCTTCATTGGTCCGCCGGCGAGCGCGATGCGCGCCATGGGGCTCAAGACGGCGGCGCGTGAGCGGATGGCCGCGGCGGGGGTGCCGATCGTGCCGGGGGGCGACGCGAACAGCGCACAGGAGGCGCTCGAGACGGCGGAGCGGATTGGCTACCCGGTGATGCTCAAGGCGACCGCCGGGGGCGGCGGCAAGGGCATGCGGTTAGTCCATCAGCCTGACGACCTACCGGCGGCGCTCGAGCGCGCACAGAGCGAGGCGCTGAAGTCCTTCGGTGACCCCACGGTGTACCTGGAGAAGGCGATCATTCGGCCGCGCCACGTCGAGATCCAGGTGCTCGGCGACCAGCACGGCAACATGGTGCACCTGTTCGAGCGCGACTGCTCGATCCAGCGGCGCCACCAGAAGGTGGTGGAGGAGGCGCCTTGTCCGGCTATCGACGAGGACATCGTGCGGCGGATGGGCGAGGTGGCGGTGAAGGGCGCGCAGGCGGTGGGCTACTACTCCGCTGGCACCTTCGAGTTCTTGCTCAGCGAAGATCACGAGTTTTACTTCTTGGAAATGAACACCCGCCTCCAGGTGGAGCACCCGGTGACGGAGCTCATCACCGGGGTGGACTTGGTGCGTGAGATGGTTCGGGTGGCTGCCGGTTTGCCGATCTCGGTCAGTCAAAATGACTTAGTGCGGCGCGGCGCCGCGATCGAGTGCCGCGTCTACGCGGAGGATCCGAGCGCTGGCTTCCTCCCCAGCCCAGGCACCATCACCGCGCTCCGGTCGCCCTCCGGCCCTGGGGTGCGTGACGACTCAGGCGCGTACCCTGGCTGCACCATCAGCCCACATTACGATCCGCTGGTGTCCAAGCTCTCGGTGTGGGCGCCGACGCGCGAGCAGGCGGTGGAGCGGCTCCGGCGCGCGCTCCGCGAGTACCTGGTGAGCGGCATCCGCACCAACCTGCCATTTCACCAGCGGCTGGTGGAGCACCCTGACTTCATCGAGGGTCGCTACGACACCGGCTTCATTGATCGGCACCGCGACGCGCTGCTCACGGGCTCGACCACCACTAGTGAGGAGCGCGCCGCATTGGCGCAGGCGATCGCCGTGGCGGCGCTGGGCTCGGTCACTTCGTCAGCGAGCCTGCCCACTGAGGCGAGCAGCGGCGTGAGCCCCTGGCTCGCGGCGCACCGCGCGACGCTGCGTTGAGTCGCCGCGTTGAGTCGCCGCGTTGAGTCGCCGCGTTGAGTCGCCGCG
>CAYQAC010000095.1:18230-20186 GCA_964415255.1 uncultured Polyangiaceae bacterium
GCGTTGAGTCGCCGCGTTGAGTCGCCGCGTTGAGTCGCCGCGTTGAGTCGCCGCGCACCGCGCGACGCTGCGCTGAGTCGCCGCGCTGAGTCGCCGCGCGAGTGAGGGGATTGGGGGGGGTTAGACGGCACCGCGCTGGACGGCCCTTCACGCGCCAACCCATGGCGTGTATGCGAGGAGCATGGCTGCGCTCGAAGGTGTCCGTGTCCTCGACCTCACTCGTTTGCTCCCGGGCCCGCTCGCGACCGTCGTGCTCGCTGACTTGGGCGCCACCGTGGACAAGGTGGAGGACGCCGGCGCGGGCGACTACACGCGGCTGACGCCGCCGATGCACGGCGACACGGGCATCATGTTCCACACGCTGAACCGCGGTAAGCGCGCGATGGTGCTCGACCTGAAGCACCCGGAGGGCGCCCAGACCTTGAAGCGCCTGGTGCCGCATTACGACGTGGTCTTCGAGCAGTTCCGCCCTGGGGTGCTCGATCGTTTGGGGGCCTCGCACGAGGCGCTGCGCGCCTTGAACCCGCGGCTCATCGTGTGCGCGCTGACCGGCTACGGGCAGACAGGTCCCCTGGCTAAGCGCGCTGGGCACGATCTGAACTACCTCGCGCGCTCGGGCCTGCTCGGCGCCATGGGGCCCAAGGATGGGCCGCCAGCGACGCCCTCCTTCCAGCTGGCTGACGTGAGCGGCGGGCTGTGGTGCGTGATCGCCATCTTAGCGGCGCTGCGTGAGCGCGAACGAACGGGGGAGGGCAAGCTGATAGACATCGGGATGGTGGAGAGCGTGGTGCCGTTCGCGACGCCGGTGCTCGCCAAGCTGCTCGGGGGTGAGCCGGTGGCGCGCGGCGACGAGATGTTGACAGGTGGGCTGGCTATTTATCGCACCTACGCCACGAAGGATGGCGGCGCAGTGGCGTTCGGTGGGCTTGAGCCCAAGTTCTTTCAGGCGTTCTTCGCGGCGGTGGGGCTCCCGGCGCGGGCCGAGGTGGTGCTCCCGGGCCCCCATCAAGCGGCGATCCAGCAGGAGCTCACGGCGCTGTTCGCCTCCCGCACCCGAGACGAGTGGGCGGCGTTTAACCAGGAGCACGACGTCTGCTTGGAGCCCGTCCTGCGCCCTGACGAGCTGCTCGCCGACGCGCAGCTCATGGCGCGGCGCGCCTTCATCCAAGTGGAGACGCCGAGCGGCCCCATGACCCAGCTGGGCACCCCCGTCACCCCACCTGACCTCAAGCCGAGTCCAGCGCCGAGCCCCGGCCAGCACACGAGCGACATCCTCCGTGAAGCCGGCTTCAGTGACGCCGAGATCGAGGCGCTGAAGAGCACGCGCGCCGTCCGCTGAGCTGACGAATCGTGCCCTGTGGTGTCATCCGTTAGGCTGACGCATCGTTCGCTAAGCTGACGAGCGCCGCTACACCCGCTTGTACTGCTCCACGAACTCCCAGTCGGCGATCAGCTGCTTCTTCAGGAGCAGCGAGAGCAGGGCGGCGAACATCGCCTCCCACCGCACGTTCTCGCCCAAGATCTCGGTGGCGTCTGCGCCATGTGACACGGCGCGCAGGGCGGCGATCAGATCGCGCGCGGTGAGCTGATCTTCGGTGTCCGTCGCCTTGGCGGCGCGCGCCTCGCGGTCCCCGCCTTCGCCGCGTGCAGGCAGGTTGATGGTGGTGCCGTCGAGCAGGGTGAGCGACACCATGCGCGGTGATGGCCCGCGCGGCTTGGGCATCACCCCACGGGCCTCCACAGGGCCGCTGTCCGGCACTGGGGTCAGCCGCTCTTGCGCTTCAGCCAGCACGTTGGGCGGCGAAGGCGCCTCGCTGCTGGCAGTGACCGGCTCAATGGCAGCTGGCCGAACGCTGATGGGCTCGGCCGCGGCGGCTGGCCGAACGCTAGCGGCAGGCTTTGGCGGCGCTGCGGCAACGGCAGGCGCCTGCCGTTGCCGCAGCGCCTGCCGTTGCC
>CAYQAC010000096.1:0-20099 GCA_964415255.1 uncultured Polyangiaceae bacterium
CGATCACCAAATCGAAATCACGGAGCGCGCCCACCAGCCGCGCGCGCGCCTCCTCCCGCGAGTCGCCATAGGCGATCACCTTCGCGATCAAGGAGTCGAACTCCGCCGGCACCACGCTCCCCGAGGTGACGCCGGTGTCGATGCGCAGCCGCGGCCCGAGCGCCGGATCGAAGCGCGCGATGCGCCCCGGCGCCGGTAAGAAGCCCGCGTCCGGATCCTCTGCGCACACCCGCGCCTCGATCGCGAAGCCGCGCTCGCGCAGCTCACCCTCCGGCAGGTGCTCGCCGCGCGCCACGCGGATCTGCTGCTCCACGAGCTCCATACCCGTCAGCTCTTCTGTCAACCCGTGCTCCACCTGGAGCCGCGGGTTCATCTCCAAGAAGAAGAACTCGGCGTCTCGCACCAAGAACTCCACGGTGCCCACCCCGCTGTAACTGACGGAGCGCGCCAGCTCCACCGCGGCGTCCTTGATGGCGCGCAGGAGCAGCGGCGGCAGGTTCGCCGGGGGCGCCTCCTCGATCACCTTCTGATGACGGCGCTGCACCGAGCAGTCGCGGCAACCTAGGGCGATCACCTGACCATGAGTGTCCGCTACGATCTGCACCTCAATGTGGCGACCGCCCTCCACCATCGCCTCCATGAACAGCCGCCCGTCACCGAACGCCGCCTGCGCCTCGGCGGCCGCTGAGCGGAACGCCGCTTGGAGCTGCGAGGTCTCGCGCACCACGCGGATCCCACGGCCGCCGCCGCCCGCTGAAGCCTTGATCACCAGCGGCAGGCCGATCTCCTCCGCGTGGCGGTGCGCGTCCTCAATGCTGGTCACCACGCCGCCGCTCCAGCGCGTCACAGGCACGTCGCAGCGCTCCGCCAGCTGCTTCGAAGCGATCTTGTCGCCCAGCGCGCGCATGGTGGCGCTGGTCGGCCCTAAGAAGCGGATCCGCGCGGCATCGAGCTTGTCCACGAAGCTCGCGTCCTCAGCCACGAAGCCCCAACCAGGCCACACCGCGTCCACCTGGTGCTGCACGAGCGTGCTGATCAGCAGCTCGTGGTCGAGGTAGGATCCGACCGGGGTGCCGCTGATGGGCAGCTGCACCGCGATGTCAGCGTGGCGAACGAACGGCGCGTTGCGATCCACCGAGGTGTAGAGCGCGACCACCTCGATGTCGGAGCCCTCCAGGGCGCGCAGTGACTTGACGGCGCGGATGCAGCGCATCGCCGCCTCACCGCGGTTGATGATGGCCAATCGCCGGATGGGTTGGATAGAAGTCATGGAAGCGGAGCTCATGTGAAGCCGGCGACGGTACATCGCGCGGAGCTCGAACGACGCCGAGAGACACGCCCCCCGAGCCGTCGCGAACTGGTCTCCAGTTACTAGAGCGAGGGCAGGTTTCAAGGGGGGTTCGCCCCCACTGTGGCGGCGCGAACAAGGCTTCGCAGGCGCCGCGTGAAGCTGGGTGGCTCAGGGGACGGACGACGACGCGCGGCGCCATCAAGCAGCTCCCGTCATCACGACGCGCGGCGCCATCAAGCGTCTCCCGCAGCGCGCCGCGGGGCACGACGCGCGGCGCCATCAAGCGGCACACAGCGCGCCGCAGCGCCACGACGCGCGGCGCCATCAAGCGGCACACAGCGCCACGCGGCGCGGCCGTGTAGCGAGGTGCCAAACCCCCAAACCCTGAGGCTGACGCGCGGCTCCCTCGCCCAACGCTTGCGGCTCACGGCGCGTGCGAGTAGGCGGGCGGGGCGCTACTTCGGCGCGCAAAGCACAGGGACTCGGCTCATGAAGATCTTCATCGACAGCGCGGACATCGGAGAAATCAAAGAGGCAGCCGCCATGGGCGCGATCGACGGGGTGACCACCAACCCGTCACTGCTCGCCAAGACAGGGCGCGGGCTGAAGGACACCATCGTGGAGATCTGCGAGGTGGTGGACGGCCCGATCAGCGCTGAGGTGCTCGCCACCGATACACAGGGGATCCTGACTGAAGGTCGTGAGCTCGCCGCGCTGCACAAGAACGTGGTCGTGAAGGTGCCGCTCATCATCGATGGCTTGAAGGCCGTGCGGCAGTTCACTGCGGAGGGCATCAAGACCAACGTGACCCTGTGCTTCTCCCCGAGCCAGGCGCTCTTGGCCGCCAAGGCCGGCGCCACCATGATCTCCCCCTTCGTCGGGCGCCTGGACGACATCTCCATGCCGGGCATGGAGATGGTCCAGCAGATCATCGACATCTATCAGAACTACGATCTGAGCACGGAGGTGCTGGTCGCCAGCGTGCGTCACCCGATCCACTTCGTGGAGGCCGCCCAGATGGGCGCCGACATCGCCACCGTGCCGCTCAAGGTGATCCAGCAGCTGGCGCAGCACCCGCTCACTGACATCGGCCTCGCGAAGTTCCTCGAGGACGCCAAGAAGATCCCGAAGGGCTGAGCGTGCCTGCCTACGTCACCCGCCGCGCGCCGGGCTCCCCCGCGCTCCCCACCAGGCGCATCATCAGCTATGCTGACAAAATGCTGGGCGCGCTCGATCTTGAGGACGCCGAGCTCAGCGTGCTCTTGACGGGTGACGCGCGGATCCACGAGCTGAACCGCGTCCACCGCGGTAAAGATCGCCCCACTGACGTCCTCGCCTTCGCGCTGGAAGAAGCCGACGGCGCCGAGGCCGGTGATGCCGCGCTGCCGTATCGTGTGCTCGGGGACGTCGTGATCTCGCTCGACACCGCCGCGCGCCAAGCCGCCAAGGCGCGCCACTCCTTGGAGCAAGAGGTGTGCTTGCTGCTGGCGCATGGCCTGCTCCACCTGGTGGGCTACGACCACCAGACGGACGCCCAAGAGGCGCGCATGAACCGCGAGGTGAAGCGGCTCCTCGCGGCGGCGAACCTGCCGGCCACGCTCAAGTGAGCTGAGGGGCGCGGGGGTGAGCCAACGCGGCGAGCTCAGCGGACCGCGGCGAGCTCAGCCAGACGGCAGCTTCATGGCTCGCCTAGCCAGGCTGGCGGCGCGATCGGCGCACCAGGCGGCCTCAGGCAGCGCTCACCAGGCACCGTCAGCGGCTCGTCAGCGCGCGCCGGCTGAGCGCCTGGTTCGGCGCCAACGCCCCCCTGGACACGCGCCTCAACCCCCACCAAGCGTGCCCTGAAGAGCCGCCCCGCGGCTTCGAGTAGGTCATGCGACTTGCGCGCTAAGCCTCCGCTCTTGCTCATGAAAGCGCGCTCCGTCGCCCCCCAGCGTGACGCGCGTCGAGGGCTCCCGGGGCGACGCTGGACCGCGGTGCCGGCCCCCGATCCAGCCAAGATCTCGGCCTGTGTCAGGCTGACCCCTGAGCCGCGACCACGAAACACCCTATTTTTTCGCTTGTAGGGGCTAGGCCTCCCTGATACCTCTCGGGCGCCTCGCAGGATCCAGCAGCAAAACTGCTGAATACTGGCTCAGGCCGACCACCAGGAAAGCTCAAAAGACCGGCAACGGCCCAGAGAGCAGCGGCGGCATAAGGCGGGGGCAGGTTTCGGGTCGCACAGTTTCAACGAGTCGATAGATTCAAGGAGGAAGCGCAAATGGCTGGAAAGAGGCTGACGAAGGCGCAAGTGGTCGCGGAGCTCGCGACGGCTACGGAGCTCGACAAGAAGAGCGTCAACAAGGTGTTCGAGGCCCTGACGGATCTCATCCGCAAGCAGCTCACGGGCCGCGGCCCGGGCGAGTTCGTGCTGCCAGGGTTGGTCAAGCTACGCGTGGTGAAGAAGCCCGCGACCAAGGAGCGTCAGGGCAAGAACCCGTTCACCGGTGAGCCGATGACGATCGGCCCCAAGCCGGCGAGCAAGAAGGTGCGCTCCACCGCGCTCAAGGCGCTCAAGGACATCGTCCAGTAAGCGCTCCTCAGCGCTGGGCCTGCGCCGCCGCTGTCCTCCGCCTCCAAGCGGAGTAGAGGCAAGCCAAGGTCAGCAGCACCCAGAGCGGGCGATCCCCGACCTTCACGTAGAGGGTCGGGGATTCGTCGTTTAGGGAGGGCGTGATGAGCAGCACCCCAGCGGGGCTCGGCTGGCCCACCGCGCGGAGCTGCCCGCGCCGATCGATCCACGCGGGCACACCCAGGTTCACCGCGCGCACCAGATCGCGGCGCGCCTCAATCGCGCGCATCACGCTGAGCCGGAGGTGCAGCTCGGGCTCGATGCTGCCCTCGAACCAGCCGTCGTTGGTCACGTTCACGAGCAGGTTGGGTGAGGCCTGCGCGATGCGGCGCCCCACGCTCGGCAGCGTGTCCTCATAGCAGTTCAAGACGCCCAGGCGCGCCTCGTGGCCACCTTGAGTGGTCATTCGCAACAGCGCCACCTCCTCGCCTGGGATGAGGCCCCCGGCGCGATAGAACGCGCGACGGAGCCACGGGATCGACTGACCGAAGGGCAGCGCCTCACCGAACCACAAGAGCTCGAGCTTGGCCTGCGGCAGCTGCTGGTGGCCTCGCGCGTCGACCAAGGTCGCGGCGTTGTACTGACCTTCGCCGCCTGGCGCCTCCGTCAGTACACCGAACAATACGGGCCCACGCACGGAGTCGCGGTGGATGGCGCGCGAGCCGCGCGGCCCCTCCCCAGCGCGGTGCGGGAGCACGTAAGGGTAGGCCGCCTCAGGCCAGATGCTGAGCTCAGCGCCCTGCGCCTCAGCGCTTTGGGTGAGGCGGCGGAGCCGCGTGAGCAGCCGCGCGCGCTCCGTGGGCTCCCAGCGTAGCCGCGCGTCCACCGCCGGCTGCACCAGCGCCACGCGGAGCGTCTCAGGTGATGTGGTGGGTGACTCCGCAAGCGACGCCAAGCGCAGCGCGCCGTAGCCGTAGAGCGCCATCAGCCCAACCCCCCCTAGACCCACGCTCAGCAGCGCCTGGCGCCGAGACGCTGGAGCAGGCAGCGCACCTGCTGCGCCTGACAGCGGCGCTGGAGCGCCTTGAAGGGGCGGAGAGCTCCAGGGCAGGCGCTGAGCGAGCGGCCACCCGAGGCACGCCATCAGGCCCGTGAGCAGCACGCTCACCCCCCGCTCCCCCACCACGTCAGCCAGCTGGACCAGCGGCAGCCACGGCGACAAGAGGCCCGCTGGGGTCCAGCCGAACACGCTTGGCCACACACAGGCCAGGAAAATACCACACGGAAACGCTAGGCGCCGATCCCAGCGGAGCCGCCGCGTGAGCAGCTCGGAGAGCGCCGCGCCCACCCCGAAGCCGAGGCCCTGGAAGCAGGCGAGCAGCAGCAGCGCGGCGGCCCCCCCCACGAGCCCCAGCGGCGTGAAGCGGTCCACCACCTGCGGTACGAAGCGCAGCCCCACCAGGCCCGCCGCGCTCGCCCACAGCCACCCCAGCAAGAACGCGCGCCGCTTCTGCGGCACCCCCGCCGCGCCGCGCCGCGGCGTGAGCGCCAAGAAGAGCCCCATGAGGCCGAGCAGCACCCCCAGGTGGAAGTCGACAGGCGGCGCCGTCAGCGCAAAGACCACACCGCTGACGAGCGCCAGCAGCCACGGCCCCGCGCGCGCGGCCCTTGTATTCGTCAGTTCATCTGACTTAGGCGCTCGCGCCGTGTCAACGCCAGGCGCATCCGCGTCATTCGTCAGCTCAACTGACTCAGGCGCCCGCGCGGAGGCAGGCGCTTCGGTCAGCTCAACTGACTCAGGCGTCTCCGCTGCGCCAGGCGCCTCAGACCCCGACCTCACCAGTAGAACGTCAACCCGAGGCGCATCAGGCCGCCGCCTGAGGCGTTCGTCTGCTCACCGGTCTCTGGATCGGTGAACTCATACTCGTAGCGCGCGTCCTCATCCGTGCGCCCGCGCACGAAGCCGAGGATGTCCAGGTTCAGCGCGGTCTTGCGCGCCACCCGCCACTCCAGGCCGCCACCCAGCTGCATCCCGAGGTAGCTGTAGCGCGCCTCGCTGCCCTCCAGGGCGGTGCCCGCGAGGCTGTTGTCGCGGATCACGCGCGCTTTGCTCACCCCGAGCCCACCCAGCGCGTAGACCTGCAGCCTGTCCTTCGGGTTGATGAACAAGATCCCCGAGAAGGTGAGCACCGTCTCCATGCGGTCGTCACCCTGGTAGTCACGGCCACCGATCAGATCGAGCCCACCCTCCAGCGCGAAGTGCGGCGTGGGGCGGTAGCGCAAGCCTGCGCCGAGGCCGCTCATGCCGCGGCGCTCTCCGTCATAGCGCTGGCGTTCGTCAGCATCCTCACCCATCAGCGCGGCCTGCAGCCGCAGGTTGAGGCCCCACTCACGCTTCCAGCGCTTCTTTGGGGGCGCCTGCTTCTTCGCGGGCTGCTGGTGGACGACCACCACCTGAGGCGGCGGGGCCTCCGCCGGCTGGTACACCACCACGGGGGGAGGCGGCTCGGGCTCGGCCTCAGGCTCCGCCTCCTCTTCCGCGGCCTCCTCCTCGTCGCAGAACCAAGAGGGGCAGTCCTCCGCGAGCGCGGGGGTGGAGCTCAAGAGCGGCACGCCGCACGCGAGCGAGGCGACACACAGGACAGCTAGCCGAGCGTTCATGATGGCCCTTTCAAGAAGTCGAGCGAACCGCGGCCCGCCCGTCAGCTCACAGAGGTTAGCAATCCGAGTGCCAAGCGCTAGAGCGCCCCCCAGATTGCCGCTCAGCGTGAGGCGCGCGGCCGCGTGAAGCGCTCTCGACGCGGAGATCTGCGAGGGTTGTAGGCCAAGCGGGACCTCACGCGGCGCTGAGGTGTGGCGCGGGGCACCCCACTGGCGAGCCCCGTCGCATGGCAGCGCCGCCCGGCATCACAGCCAAACCATGAAGGCCCGTTCACACCCCGGGCGGTGGGCTCGGGGGTTGGGGTGCGCTACACGGCCGCCATGCGCCCCGTCTCGGAGCTGCCCCGCGCCACCTGCCAGGCGCTCAAGGGCGTGCTGTTCGACCTCGACGACACCCTGCTCGACCATGGAGAGCTCTCGCTCCCGGCGTACCGCGCGCTGTGGGAGCTGGCTGACGCGGGGCTGATCTTGGTGGCCGTCACCGGGAGGCCGGTGAGCTGGGGGGACCTCATCGCGCAGCAGTGGCCCATCCACGGCGCCGTGAGCGAGAACGGTCACCTCGCGAGCGCGCGGCGACGGGAGAGCCAGGCAGGGGACCAGACGGGGGACGCTGCGTCCCAGCGCGCGAGCCACCCAGCGCACCAGAGCGGTACGACGCCTGGGCGCGTCGTGCGCTTCGACTGGACTCCGGACGAGCTCCGCGCGCTTCGGACAGCTAAACTGACGGAGCTCACTCAGGAGCTGATGGCGCGCTTCCCCGAGCTCACCCCGGCGAGCGACGTCGCAGGCCGCGTGAGCGACTTCACCTTCGACATCGGGGAGCACCGACGCGCGCCGCCAGCGCTCGTCGCCGAGGCGAGCGCCGCCGCCCACGCCCGCGGCGCGCGCACCACCGTCTCCAGCGTGCACCTGCACGTCAGCTTCGACACCGATGATAAGGCGAGCGGCAGCGTCGCCTTCCTGCACCAGCTGCTCGGCGTCGACTCCACCGAGGCGCTCGGCAGCTTCGCGTACATCGGCGACAGCGAGAACGACGCGCCGTGCTTCGCCGCCTACCGCGTCACCGTCGGCGTCGCGAACCTGAGCGGCGCGCCCTCCGTGCCTCCCCGTTACCGCACCACCCAGCCGCGTGGTCGAGGCTTCGCCGAGCTCGCCAAGGTGCTCCTCCAAGCGCGCAGCTGACCCCAGCGACACCCTGGCTAACCCCCCCGATCGAGCCCCCTCACGCGTCGCCCGACGGGCTACTGAGCGCTTCACCGCGAGCGGGCGCCCCTCGTATCAGCTTGCACTGATATAGCGCCAGCGCTATATTGATGCGTGCCTCGCGTCGGTTCTGTCGCCTCGGTCACCTGCTACATCTACGCGAAGGACCATAATCCACCCCATTTCCATGCACTCTCACCAACCACTGAAGCGCTCGTCACGATCGCTGGTCTCGAGATCCTTGAAGGCAAGCTACCCAAGGGCGCCACGAAGAGGGTCCGAGCGTGGGGCCTGAAGAACCGAACGATGCTCTGGGAGATCTGGGATCGACTGAACCCCGGCTCTCGATGAGGGCAAAGAGCGAAGGAGAGGAGACCCAATGATTCAGGTCCGGAAGGCCAGGCACACGAGGGGCACCAAGCTCGAGGTGACGTTCAGTGACGGCACGACTGGCGTGGTCGACCTTCGCGCCGAGCTCGGCTCTGAGCGTAGCTTGGCCGCGGTGAAGTCGATGCTCGCCAAGGTGAAGATCGAGGGCGGCAGTCCGTTCTTCGAGGCCGCTCCGGACGCCCACTTTGCTCCGAGCTGGTACTACGCGCGCGCTCATGGCCTCCCGGTGCCAAGCACCCACGCTGAAGCGCAGGCGAACGAAGCAGCGGTCACGCTGCGGCAGCTACGCGAACGCCAGGGGCTGAACCAGACCCAAGCCGCCCAGCTCGCGGACATCACTCAGCCCGAGGTGGTGCGGATCGAAAAGCAAGGCGACATGCGGCTCTCGACGCTCGCGAGCTACCTCGGAGCTCTAGGCTGGCAGCTCGAGATCGGTGTGCGCAGGGGTAGCGAGTGTGTCGAGCTAGGGCCCTTCACGATCAGCCGCTCAGCAGCCAAGCGGCAAGATCCCCGCCGGGCCAAGCCACATCGGCCACGCGCAGCGGCCGCGCCGTCCGCGGCGAGCCACTCCCCAAGAGGGAAGACGAAAGGCACACCCAAGCGACGCGCTGCTAGCGCACCCTGAGCGCTTCACCGCGAGCGGGCGCGTAAGACGGCGAGGGTGGTGCCCACCAGGCCAGCGAGGGGAGCGATGGCGGGGTGCAGGGCGCCCACGGTCAGCGTCGCTGCGGCGGCAACAGGCGGCACCAGGGCGAGCACCACGCCGAGGCGCGCGGCGCGCCGGGAGCGCAAGGCGATGGCGATGGCGTAGGCTGCGTCGCGCACGCGGTCAGACACCAGCTGCACGTGCCACTCCGCGGTGCTGCCTCCCGCCGAGGCCAAGGCGACGGACACGTCGGCGGCGCCGAGCGCGACGTCATCGGTGGGGCTCGTCCCGAACACCACCACCTGCGCGCCCGCGTCGGACAAGCGCCGCACCTCAGCGCCGCGATCTGCTGGCGCAATTTCCGGGCGGATATGATCGATGTCTAGGGAGCGACCGAGCGCCTCGCAGGTCTCGCGCGCCTCGCCTGAGATGAGCACCGGCTCCACCCCCGCGTCGAGCAGGTACTGCACCGCCGCGCGCGCGCCTTGGCGCAGGCCATCCTGTAAACCCAAGAGCCCCACCAGGCGCTCCCCCTGCGCCACTAAGAGCGCCGTGCGCCCCATCGACTCGAGCGCCGTCACGCGCTCCTCCACGCTCGCCACGCTCACTCGCTCTCGGAGCATCAGCGCGCGACTCCCCACCGCGAGCGGCTCCCCGCTGGACGCGACGCCCGTCACCCCGAGCCCCGGCAGCACCGTGACGCTGCGCACGCCGTCCGGCCGCACGCCGCGCTGCCGCGCCGCGCGCAGCACCGCGACCGCCAGTGGGTGCAGCGCGCCCGCCTCGGCGCCCGCCGCGAGGCTGAGCACCCGATCGGCGCTGCGCTCTTCATCTGCGCCGCGCTCTCCGAACACCTCGATGCTCGCCACCTCCGGCTCGCCGAGGAGCAAGGTGCCCCGCGCGCAGAAGGCGCCCAGGGTGGTCATCCCCGCGCGCTCGAAGGCCTGGGCGCTGCGGTACGCAACGCCGGTGCGGAGGCTCGCCAGCACCCCCATCCCGATGTGCAGCGCGCCGATCTGCGCGACGCCCGCGGTCGCCAGCGCGCCGAGCACCGCGACCCCGTACACCAGCGCCGCGCTCAGCGAGCCACCGGCGACCAAGCCTGCCAGCGCCGCGATCAGCGCCAAGGCGGGCGCCGCCCGCTCGACCAGCAGCCGACCCATGCGCGCGCTCGGCGCGATCAGCTCAGCGCGACGCCGCGGATCATGCGTGAGCCGCACCCAAGCTCGATCGAGGCCCGACCAGCTCACCACCGCGCGCACACGGCCGCTCACCAGCCGCGCCCCCGCCACCAGCGCGTCCGCCTCACCGCGGCGCTCCGTGTGCGAGGCGCCGAGCCAAGGCTCCACCTCCGCCTCACCCGCGGTGATGCTCACGTCAGCGGGCACCGTCTCCCCGGCCTCGATCAGGATCTCCTCGCCGGGGTGCAGCTCGCCTTGCGCGGCCAACGACACCCCATCGCCCGTCACGCGGCGGCTGGCTGCGTCCAAAGCCGCGGCTATTTGCTCGCGCTCGGCCTCAATCGGGCGCCGCGCTCGTTCGACTAACCAGACCCCCGCCGCGACCGAGACGAGCGTCACCCCCGCCACCTCCGGCAACACGCTCTCGACGCGGCTCAGCGCAAAACCAAGGCTCCCGAGGGCGCCCAAGGTGGGCGCCGTGAGCAAGGCGAGCGGGTGAGGCTCCGTCGCGTCACGTGAGCCGGCGAAGCTCCGCAAGATGAGCGCGCCCGCGCCGATCACGAGCAGCGTGGCTCGTAAGAAGTCGAACCACATGGTCGCCCCGGCGAGCCCGAGCAACAGCGACAGCGAGCCCGAGACCGTCGCGACGGCCACTAAGAGCGCGGAGAGATCGAGCGGCTCCACCACCTCGGGCAAGCCCGCCCCGGGGTCGAGCGGCGCCACGGCGTCGCCGAGCGCGTCCTCGACCAGCTCCGCGCGGTCGCCGGGCGGCGCCAGGCTGAGCTCCTCGATCGCGCCGAGCGCGCCGGCGATCCGCTGTCGCTCACCGACATCGTCAGGAACCCTGCTTGTTGCGATGACGTCCTCGCGCCGGAGCGCCATCGCCTGCGTCAGCTGCGAGTCGCCGCGCGCCTGATTGGCCGCCTGTGCGCTGGGGCGCGGCGCCCCAGGTTCATACGCCTCGCGGCAGGCGGCGCTGCAGAAGTAGCGCATCACCTCACCGAAGATCGCCACGCGCGCGGCGCGCAGCGGATCCACCGGGCGCCCGCAGTGATCACAGGGGCGCGCCGGCAGCGAGGGGAAGCCAGCCGCTATTTGCCCGCGGCTCCCGAGCGGTGTGGTCAAGGGGCGAAGGCCCACTCGAGCAGCGCCTTCGATGTGTGGAGCCTGGCCTCAGCCTCGTCCCACACCAGGCTCTGCGGCCCCTCCAGGACCTCCTCGCTGATCTCTTCACCGCGATGCGCGGGCAGGCAGTGGAGCACCACGGCGCGCGGATCCGCGAGGCCGAGCAGCCGCGCGTCCAGCTGATAACCCTCGAACGCCGCGAGCCGCGCCGCCTGCTCCGCCTCTTGACCCATGCTGGTGAACACGTCCGTGACCAGCACGTGGGCGCCGCGCGCCGCCGCCTCTGGATCGCGCGTGAGCTGCACCCGCCCGCCGCGCTCACGCGCTTTCGTCAGCACCTCTGACGAAGGCTCGTAGCCCTCAGGGCACGCCAGGGTGAGCTCCAGCCCGAGCAAGCCAGCCGCCTCAATCCAGCTGGCGGCGACGTTATTGCCGTCCCCCAGCCAGCAGTACTTGAGCGCCGTGAGCGGCAGACCCTGCGAGCCCTGCGAACCGCAAAAATGCCGGCGCACCGTCTGCAAATCCGCGAGGATTTGCATCGGGTGCCCGTCGTCTGTCAGGGCGTTCAACACCGGCACGCTGGAGTAGCGCGCCATCTCGTCGAACTCCGCCTGACTGAAGGTGCGGAAGGTGATGGCGTGCGCCATGCGGCTCAAGACGCGCGCCGTGTCGCGGATCGGCTCACCGCGCCCCAGCTGCGAGCCGCTGCTCGTGATCACCAAGGGGTGCCCGCCGAGCTCAGCCACCGCCACCTCCAGCGACACCCGCGTGCGGGTGCTCGCCTTCTGGAACACCAGCGCCACGCTCTTGCCCTGCAGCGGCCTTGGGTGCGCCGCCTGCCCCCGCAGCGCAAGCAGGCGATCGGCGGCGTCGAGCAGCCGCTCAATGCCGCCCGGCCCCAGATCCGCGAGCTCCTTGAAGTGCCTCATGCCATCTCTCCTAGTACGCGGTCCATCACCTGAAGCGCCTCGCTGAGCAGCGCGCGCTCGATGTTGAGCGGCGGCGTCACCCGCAGCGCCACGCCGCCCGCCAAGCTGACGAGCACCCCCGCCGCGCGCAGGCGCTTCATCGCGTCCTGCGCGAGCTCCGGCGTCTGCATCACCAGCGCCTGAAGCAGCCCCACGCCGCGCGCGAGCCGGACCACGCCTGAGTGACGCGCCGCCAGGCCCCCGAGCTCCTCCGCGAGGTACGCGCCCTCCGTCTTGGCGCGCGCGACAAGCTCCGAGGCCTCCAGCTCGTCGAGCACCGCGCCCGCCGCGGCCGAGGCGAGCGGCCCGCCCCCGAAGGTGCTGCCGTGGCTGCCCGGCGGCAGCGCCGCGCTCAATTCCTCACGGCAAAGCATGGCGCCGATCGGCACCCCGCCGCCGAGCCCCTTGGCCAGCGCCAGCGCGTCCGGCACCACGCCGAAGTGCTGGAAGCCGAGGAAGCTGCCGAGGCGCCCCACGCCCGTCTGCACCTCATCCGCCAACAGCAGCACCCCGGCGCGCGTGGTCAGCTCACGGAGCCCCTCAAGGAAGCCTGGCGGCGCCGGTAGTACGCCGCCCTCACCTTGTACCGCCTCCACGATCACGGCGCACACGTCGCTCGAGAGCGCCTCCTTCACCCGCTCGAGGTCGCCGTAAGGCAGGTGCGTGGTGGGCGACAGCGGGCCGAAGCCCTCGCGGTAGCTCGGCTGCCCGGTGGCGGCGAGCGCCCCCAAGGTGCGCCCGTGGAACGCGTGCTCGAAGGCGATCACCCGCACCCTGTCAGGTTTCCCTGTGGAATAAAAATGGCGGCGCGCGAGCTTCAGCATCGCCTCCACCGCCTCCGTCCCGCTGCTGCAGAAGAACGCGCGGCTCATCCCGGTGAGCGCGCACAGGCGCTCCGCGAGGCGGATGTTCGGCTCGTTATAGTAGTAATTCGCGAGGTGCAGCAGCCGCCCCGCCTGCTCGCTGATGGCGCGCGTCAGGCGCGGGTGAGCGTGCCCCAAGGCGCTCACCGCGATCCCCGCGTAGAGGTCGATGTAGCGCTTGCCCTCCAGATCAAAAAGCTCAGCGCCCTGACCGTAGCTGAACACGATCTCAGGTTGGCGATAGTTCGGGTAGAGGGAGCGCCCGGCGGCTTGCACCAGCTCCTGGGTGCTGCCTTTCAGGGTGTCGTTCATGGCGCGCCACGCATACCAAAGGGGGCGCTCCCGGGCTAGCGGCGCCGGGCAGGTGAGGCTGAGCGCGCGCGTGCTGCTGGAGGCGCCGCGACAACAGGGGCGCAGCTGTTCAGGACTCGGACGGGGGATCGGGGGGTTGGGGTGCAGCGCGGCGCGCTCTGCGGCGCCACCAAGGCGCTGTGCGGCGCCACTCAGCTGTGCAGCGCGGCGCACTTCAGGGGGCGCGGGGGGGCGCCGGGAGGCGCGCGTGGGGAGCGCCGCGCGGCGCTGGCTCCGCGGCGAGCAGCGCCTTCAAATCGAACGCGATGAACTCACCCTCGAGGTTCGGTCCTGCGCTCACCCACAGCACGCGGCGCGCCGAGTCGGCGATGATGCCGTGCGTGGCGATCCCAGCGTCGATGGCGCGGCGATCTCCTAGTTCGAGCACCTGACCACCAACCAAGCGCCGATCGCGCAGCCACTCAGCGGCGCGCTCCACCGTGAGGTTCGCGGCCTCCCCGGTGAGCTCATCGCCGCGGCGCCGCCGATCCAAGGTGGAGGTCAGCTCGCGCACCCGGCGGTTCCGCTCATCTTTGGCGGCCGCTCCCTCCAGGTGATTGGTGACGCACGCCGCGCCGCTCAGGCGCCGCACCTGATCCGGCTGTCCGGGGACGCGCTCCACCACCCGCGCGTCGGCGCGCGCGTCGCTCAGCACCACCAGGTGGCTCACGAGCGGCTCGCGCGCCGCGAGCAGCTGCACCGCCTGCTCGCTCGTGGTGGCCTCTGAGAGCACTCGCCTGAGGGCATGCACCACGGGCTCACCGTGGTCGCGCGGCTCCCCGGCGCGCGCGCCGTGCACCACGGCGCTCACCCCCGAGAGGTTCATCCCACTGACTACCCCGACGAGCCCCGCCCAGGCGACGGACGCGAACGGCTGCTTCCCCTCCTCACGAACCAGGAACACCACCTTCTCCCGATCGAAGATCGGATCCACCTCAAAATCGAAGGCGCGCCCTAAGATCCCCCCGCCCTCGGGCCCCGCTCCGGTGAAGCTGGTGCAGCCGATCAGCGGCGACTGCTCGTAGCTTAAGCTGATGTCGTAGACCGCGTTCAGGTACACCAAGCGCTGGTAGGTGGGCAGCTCACCCTCAAACGGATCGGGCTGATAGCTGAGCGCCTGCGCCGCCAGTTCGAGCCGCCGCGGCTCATCATAAGCGCGGTCGAGCGCGCCGTAGCGGAGCCGCGTGAGATCGATCAGCAGCGCGCGCGCCAAGCGGCTCGTCACGTGCTGACGAAACAGCGCCCACACCACGCCCTCGGTCCGGTCCATCTCCGCCTTGAGCAGCAGCGCGTGCCCCTGCCCCACCTGCTCCGGCGTCCCCGTGAGGCGCACCTCACGAATCGTCCCCACCTCGCGCGCGTAACCGCGCGGCGCGCCCCCGAGCGAGAGCACCCGCTCACCGCTCAGCTCCGTCACCACACCCTCAGCGAGCGACACCTCGGGCGGCGTCATGCGACCGCTCCGCCACGCCACCGCGTGGAACACCCACGGCGCCGCTAAAATGAGCGCGAGCGCCGCGAGCTTCTTCGGGTGCCGCCTGAGCCAGCGCCTCACGATCTCCCCCGGCGCGGGCGGCGCGTCTTCGCCCAGGTGATGAGGAAGCGCCGGATGATCCGGGCAGGGTCTTTAACCACATGGAAATGCGAGACGCGGAGCGCCGGAGGCGGGTAGTACACCTCCGCCGGCAGCTGCACGATGGGGAGCCCCACCCAAGCCGCGCGCATCAAGATCTCCGACTCAAACTCGAAGCCGCGCGCGCGCACCCCGAGCTGAAGGCACTCCGGCAACGGGTAGCGCCGCAGGCCACACTGGGTGTCCTCGAGCTCGAAGCCCACCGCCCGCGACAAGAACCAATTGGAGAACGCGTTGGAGAACCGCGCGTTCCCTGGCGCCTGCGCCCGCGCCAAGTCGCGCACCGTGATCACGAGCGCCCCGGGCGCCGCCGGGTGCAGCGCGAGCCGCGCCGCCTCATGCGGCAGGTGCTGCCCATCGGCATCCAAGCTGACCGCCGCCCGCGCCCCCCGCTGCGCCGCCTGGGTGAGCCCTGTCGTCAGCGCAGCGCCCTTCCCCAAGTTCACCGCGTGACGGAGCACCTCTGCCCCCGCCGCCCGCGCCACCTCGCTCGTCCCGTCGGTGGAGCCGTCGTCCACCACCAGCACCTGAGCCCCCGGCGCCACCTGCAAGAGCTCACGCACCACGCCGCCCACCAACCCCGCCGCCTGATAAGCGGGGATGACGAAGACGACCTGGCCAAGCTCCATAGGCCCGCTCTATACACCCGAGGCCCCGCGCTCGCTCACTCGAGCGAAGCCTCACAGAGCGCGTCGGCGCGGCAGGCTACGCCCTCCACATCAACAACAGGGCGAGGGGGATCGGGGGGTTTGCCTGTTTTGCGCCGAGCGCGCCGAACAGGCTGCGCCCCGCAGCCGTCGCCCCGCCTCGAACCAAGCCAGGTGCTATAGGGCAAGGGTGGCCACCCCTTCGCTCCCCGATGAGGTAAAGCAGCACCTGAACACGAAGATCCGTGAGCACCTGCGTGAGCGCATGCGCCGGCTTCGGTCGGCGCTACCGCCCGCGGCCGTCGCCGAGCGCTCAGCGCGCATCGTCACGCGGCTCACCTCACACCCTGCCGTTCAGAGCGCGCGCGGCCTCGCGTTGTTCTGGCCCATGCACAAGCGAAGCGAGGTGGACCTCATCGCCCTGGACACCCACGCGCGCGCGGCGAACAAGCGCGTCTATTATCCATTCCTACGTGGTAACATCACAGGCTTCGCTGAGGTGACGGACCCAGCCGAGCTCACGCGCCAGGGCCAAGCCTTCGCTGAGCCCGCGCTCAGCACCCCCGCCGCGGCGCGCGGCGAGATCGACGTCATCATCGTCCCCGCCCTGGTGCTCGCGGCGGACGGCAACCGCCTCGGCTACGGCCGAGGTTACTACGACGAAACACTTCCGGATCACCTGCCCCCCGCCATCGCCATCGGCGTCGCCTTCGACTTCCAGCTCGTCCCCGAGGTCCCCACCCGTGAGGGCGACGTGCCGCTCGACTTCATCGTCTCGGACGAGCAGGGCTTCGCCGCTGGGAGCAGGGACAGCGGCCCTCCCCGCCGCTCGCTGCGCGACCGACGCTAGCTCCATCAGCCGCCGCTGCGGCATGCAGTCAGGTTGACGACCTATCTCCAGACGAACGGCGTAGTCGCCGCGCGCGCTTGACGCCCCCTAGCGGGGAGGTATCGTAGCTTGATGGCGCGCCTCTCGTTTTTTGCCTTCGCGATCCTGCTCCTCGCCTTAGGGTGCGGCGGGGGCGACACCAAGACCTCTGGCCGCGGTTTCCAAGGTGGCTCGGGGGGCGATGGAGGCTCAGGTGGCCTCGGCGTTGGAGGCGTCGGTGGGGGCACCACGCCCACCGAGCCAGTGGTCAGCATCACGATCGATCCGGGGGAGGCTGAGACGGTCGTGCGAAACGGCGTAGCCACGCCGGTCGCGTTCAGCGTCACTGGCATCGGCCGCGATGGTGGGGTCATGCGCGGCCTCGCCGCGACGTGGAGCGTCAGCCGCCCGGACATCGGCAGCTTCGGTGCGGCGGGCGTGTTCACGCCTCAGGGCGATCTCGGCGGCACCGTCGTCATCCACGCCTTGGTCAACGGCCTCGACGGGCGTCTGGAGGCCACGGCGAACCTCACCGTGCGGCTCGAGACCGTGGTGGGCGCCGACACCCTCCCCGCGGAGGTTGCCAGCGCGGTCGACGGCGCGACCCCTGGCGTCGAGGCCGCGCCCTCGCTCGTCTACCCGCACGACCAGGTGATGATGCCGCAGAACGTGGTGGCGCCTCACGTTCAGTGGACGCCAGCGGGCGCAGCCGATGATGTCTTCCGGGTGCGCCTCTCGAAGCCCCACGTGACGGTCACCGCGCTGGTCGCGCCGGGCTCCCTGCAGGCCGCCGGTCACCGCTTCAAGGCCGAGCCCGCGCTCTGGCGCGCCTTGGTCGACAGCGATCTTGACTCCCCCATCACCCTGGAGCTGTCCCGCTGGGACCGCGCCGGAGAGACGCTCAGCGCCGCGCACACCATCAGCTTGCAGATCTCGCCCGGCGCCATCTACGGCGCGCTCTACTACTGGCAGGTCACCGGCAGCCAGGTGATGCGCATCCTCCCCGGTCAGGACACGCGCCAGGCGGTCACCGGCGCGGGCCAGTGCGTCGCCTGCCACACGGTGTCACGTGACGGCCGCTACCTCGCCGGCAGCGTCTCCAACTCCCTGCTCAGCACCGTCATCGATCTCACGACCGACCCGCCGACGCCGCTCTTCACGAACGGCCCTCCCCACATCAAGTTCTCGACCTTCAGCCCGGATTCAAGCCGCCTCCTCATCAACAAGATGAGCGACGATTACCTGAACGACGGCACCGACTTAGTCGGCTTCTCGCTGCTCGATTCCCAGACCGGCCACGAGGTCACGTCCATCAACCTCAGCAACGCCAGCTCAGCATCTCAGCCGGAGTGGTCCCCAGACGGCAGCAGGATCGCCTACATCGGCAACATCAACAGCTCCTACTCGCGCTCGGACGTGTATGAGTCAGGAGATCTGTCCATTCTCCAGGTCACGGGTCCTGACAGCTTCGGGAGCGTGTCCACCCTCCACGTCGGCGGCCTGCTCTCAGGCGCGCCCGAGGGTGGCAGCTCGAACATGCACCCGACCTGGTCTCCGGACTCACAGCTGCTCGCCTTCGCCCATGGGGATTTCGGCCGCGCCACGTCCGGCCTCGACACCGTCGCTCAGTATTTCCCAGGCGCCCTCTACTTGATCGGCGCGAGCGGCGGCGGGGCGCCCGTTCGGCTCGACCACGCCAACGGCGGCCCGGGCGGCGTGCAGTCCTATTGGCCCACGTTCAGCCCCTTCACCACGCCGAAGCCCGGAGGCTCAGGGCGCCTGTTCTGGCTCGCGTTCTTCACCCCGCGCCCTTACGGCAACCACCCGCAGAGCGCGAGCCCGCCGCACAGCCAAGTCTGGGTGACGGCCATCGACCCTGACGCGGCCCCGAACGATCCCTCCCACGTGCCCTACTGGCTCCCTGGGCAGGACCCCGTCGCGCACAACATCGACGCCCACTGGACGGCGCTCCCCTGCCGCGCCAACGGCGAAGGCTGCGGCTCAGCCTCGGAGTGTTGCTCAGGCGTGTGCCTCACGCCGGACGGCGGCGGCCCGGCGGTGTGCGGCCCGCCCCCACCCTCCAGCTGCCGCGGGACGGGGCAAGCCTGCGGCGGCAACGACGACTGCTGCGACACCCTCACCTGCGTCGCCAACAGCTGCACCGCGCAGGTGTTCTGAGCCTCACTCGTACCCAGCCAGGCGGCGCGGCGCGCCTGGCTGGCGCTCCAGAGATCAGGCTGAAGGTGAGAGCACCTGACCCATCCAATAGAGCGCGGTGAGCGCGCCGATCTCCTCCACCAGGCTCGCGGCGTGAGGGCCGGATGTCTCCGTGAATTGAAGGCTCACTTCAGCACGCGTGAGTTGGCTCCGCAGCGCGCGCGTGGCGGCGCGGTAAGGATCGCGGGTGGTGGTGAGCAGGTGGAGTTTGGGCGCGGGCAGGCTCGCTAGCCGCTCGGCGTAGCTCGGCGCGCGCCGCGTGAGCAGCGCGGGCTGCAGCAGCATGCAAGCGCCGAAGTCCTTCGGACGCCGCGCGAACACCTCGAGCGCCACCTCGCCTCCCATGGAGTGCCCCGCGATGCCCGCGCGCGCTGGCAGCTGACTCGCCGGCGCGCGCCGGCGCACCTCAGGGAGGAGCACGCTCGTGATCCAGCGCGCGTAGGCCTCAAACAGCGGCGTGGTGCGCTGCTCATAATAAGGCACCGGCGTCCTGGGGCACACCAGCACCAGCCGCTCCGCGGGACGGACGCTGAGCGCTCGATTCAGCCGCGCGAGGTGCGCATCAGAGACGTAGCCAGCCCGCGGATACAAACGAGAAACAGGGGGGTTAGCGAGGCGCTGGGCGGCCCGAGTGACGCCGTAGTCGCGCTCCCAGGCGCGCGTCGCGCGCAGATCGTCGTCGGCGCGCCCGGTGCGGCGCGCCTGGGCATATCCATGGAGTAATACGAGCACCGACAGGCGCTGCCCCGGGCGCACCCCGGGCGGCACCAGCACCGCGGCGTGGCGCGCGATGTCCCGCTGCCCGGGCAGCTTCAGGTCGAGCCGCTTGAAGCCGAAGCCCACCTCGCGCCACTCAGCCTCTTTAGCTCCTGCGCGCCCAGCGGGCGCCGCATGAGCAGCTCCACTGACCGACTGACTGGCAGCCACACTGACCATGGCGCCCACCGCCGCGCTGCCCGCGCTTCGCAGGGCCCCATGAGCTGCCCCACGGGGCGCCAACGCGGCGCTGAGGAGCCCCTGAAGCAGCCGTCGCCGATCGATGTCCCCCACAGTGCGCTCCGATCGAGGAGCTTAGAGCACGGAGCGGCTAGGGCGCTCCTCCCGTTTGCCACCAGGCGAGCCAGGAGAGCGCCTCCACGGAGGCGCACAAACGCCACGCGGCGCTCACACTGGCAGGTGGCGTCGTGAGTCGCCGCTTCCAGGTGGGGTTCCACGGAGGCGCACAAACGCCGCGCGGCGCTCGTAAGCGCCGCGTCAGGGGTACGCCGCCTAGTGCGGCGCGCTGCTCAGGCCTCAGCTCAGGGATCGGTGCCGCCGGTGCCCGCAGCGCCGCCGGTGCCAGCGGCCCCAGCTGCTCCTCCGGTGCCAGCCGTGCCGCCCGTGCCAGCCGTACCGCCAGTGCCTGCCGTGCCGCCGGTGCCTGCCGTGCCGCCAGTGCCTGCCGTGCCCGCGGTGCCGCCAGTGCCAGCCGTACCGCCAGTGCCTGCCGTGCCGCCGGTGCCCC
>CAYQAC010000097.1:0-10792 GCA_964415255.1 uncultured Polyangiaceae bacterium
CCAGCCATCGCGGGCCCGCCGCCCACCCCCGCGGCCGCGCCCCCAGGCTTCTCCGCGATCGCCGCCGCGGCGCCCGCCGCAGCCGTCAACATACCTGACCGTCCACCTGACGGCAGCCCCGTGGTCAGCCCTGAGTTCATGTACGGGGCCGAGCCACCCAAGGTGGGCGTCACGACCGACGCCCCAGCGCAGCCGATGAGAGCACCGCCTGACCCCTACCGGTCGGGCGTTGCCGCTTCAAGGGCTGTACTCCAAGGGCCAGCTGGGGTGTTCACGGTGATGCCAGGCATTGAGGTGCGCGTCGGGCGAGACGGTAGTCAGTGCGCCATCCTGCTCACGGAGCCGCGGGTCAGCGGCCTCCACGCGAGCGTGAAGCTCGACGATGGTGAGCTGTTGTTGCGCGACGATCACAGCAACAACGGCACCTTCATCAACGGCGCGCGCATCACGCCGGGCAACTGGCAGCGGGTGCGCACAGGTTCCCTCTTGCGCTTTGGGCCCGCAGAGTTCAGCGTGAGCCTCGAGTAGGATGCACCGCACCGCCTTAGGCGTCGTCATCGATTTCGCTGAGCTGAGCGATCCTGGGCGCGACCCGTCGAAGCAAGTGAACGAGGACGCGTCCGCCTACGCCGAGACACCGTTCGGGCACCTGACAGTCCTGTGCGATGGCATGGGTGGGCACCTGGCGGGGCGCGAGGCAAGCTCGCTCGCGGTGCGCGAGATCATCGCGCGGGTGATCGCCGCGCCGGAGGGCTCCGCCCCGAGCGAGGTGCTAGCGCAGGCCATCGTGGGCGCTGGCCGTGAGGTGTACGCGCTCGGCGCAGACGCGCCCCTCGCCTCGCGTCCTGGCGCCACCTGCGTGGCCGCGCTGATCCACCCCGGAGGCGTCTACCTGGCGCACGTGGGTGATTCGCGCTGCTACCTGATCCGCAAGGGGCACCCCACCCAGCTCACGCGAGATCACTCCGTGGTGGCCGAGTTGGTGGCGGCGGGGGTGCTCACCGCAGAGGCCGCTCAAGATCACCCCGACGCCAACCAGATCACGCGGGCGCTCGGCATCGCCCCAGAGCCGGAGGTGGAGCTAGGCGGTCCCTTCGCGCTCTTCGCGGCGGACGTGCTGCTGCTCGCGAGCGATGGCCTGACCGATCTGATCAGTGACGCTGAGCTCGCGACCGGCACCGCGCGGGGGCTCGCGAGCGGGCCAGCGGTCGTGTGCCAGCAGCTCGTCGATCTGGCGAACCAGCGCGGCGGCCACGACAACATCACGGTCCAGGTGGTGGAGGTGATCGACGCACCCGCTCGCTCTGGCCCTAAGACCGCGCTGCTTGAGGCGGTGGTCCCCCACGCGCCGGCCGTCTCTCCGCCCATCGCGAAGACGGTGGTGGGACACACCGTGGAGCTACCCCCGCAAGACGCCGCGCCCCCTGTTCAGGCCGCGGGAGCCACTCAGCTCTTCCCCACCCTCACCCCAACGATGACCGATGAGGTGCCGCGCACTGAGCGCGCACCGCCGACCCTCATCGACACCCCCTTCACCCCCGGCTCTGCTCCAGCTGCCGCGCTGAGCGGCCCGCCCGCGAGGCGAGCCGAGCTGGGCCGGTACTTGGTGCCGATCGCCGCGCTGATCGCTGGGGTGATCGTGGTGGCTGTGGCGCTGTGGTGGCTCGTGGGTTGGCGCACACGCCGCCCAGAGCCTCAGCCTGAGCCAGTGCTGCTCAACGCACCTGCTCAAGACGCCGGCGTGCTGGAGCTTAAGCCCACACCTGAGCCGCCCGTCACTGAACCCACCACCCCACCCACCCACGACGCTGGGCCGAGCGCCCCAGCTCAAACGCCGCCGTCCGGAGGCCAGGATCCGTAGCGCGGCCTGCCCCGCTCATACGAAGCTGAGCCTTGGGCCCTTCGTTGCTTGTTTTAGAGCTAAAGGAACTGTGCCAGAGTCTCTGCCCCGCAGAGCCGCGACCGCGAGGTGTGAGCGCGCTCGCGTCCCCGATCCGAGAGGCGTGAAGACACGATGATCCCTGGTTTCGGCAAGCAGACCATCACCATCGGCAGCGACCCGAGCTGCGACATCCGCCTTGGGGCCCCAGGTGTCGCGCCTGACCACGCCCGCATCATGCATCAAGGCGGCGGCACCCTCGTGCTCGTCTCCTCAGGCGCAGGCCCCACCGCCGCGAACGGCGCGCCCGTGGCGCCGGGTCAGCCCATCCCGTTCGACTTCCGCACCCAGTTCGTGGTGGGTCAGTCGGCGGTGCCCAACGCGCACCCCGCGATCGCGTTGATGCTGCTCGAGCAGGGCAAGCTCCCAGCGCAGCCCGGCGAGCTCAGCATCGGGCGCGATCCTGCGCGCAATCACCTCGTCGTTCACCACCCGAACGTCTCTGGGCGCCACGCGACGCTGCGCCTGCAGCCGCTGTCAGTGACTGATCATGGCTCCACCAGCGGCACCTGGGTGGGCCAGGAGCGGCTCAACCCAGAGCAGCCGCGCCCGGTGGATCTCAGCACGCTGGTCGCCGTCGGCCCGGTGCCGCTCCCCGTCAGCATGCTGCAGCAGCTCAGCGGCGTGATGTACGGCCCACCAGCACAAGCCGGTGGCGGCGCGGCGATGGGCGCCGCGATGGGCGCGGGCGCCGCGATCGCGGCGGCGGGCGCCGCCGGTGAAGCCTCCCCACGCCGCAAGCACAAGACCGTGATCGGCCAGGTGCAGATGGGCGGCGCGAGCGGCGCCGCGGTGAAGTCCATCGGCCGCACCGAAGACAACGACATCGTCATCCCCCACCCCCAAATCTCCGGCAAGCACGCGCTGCTCCACAAGGTGCAAGGGCAGCTCTTCCTGGAAGATCGCGGCAGCGCCAACGGCACCTACGTGCGTGGGCAGCGCATCCCCGCGGGGCAACGCGTCCCGGTGCAGAGCGGGGAGAAGGTGTTCGTCGGGCCGATGCCCCTCTTGATTCAAGAGGAGGCCCAAGAGGTCGCCGTGGTGGTGGAGGACTCAGCCCAGTGGGCGGGGCGGCCTCTCTACGAAATCGAGGCTTGGGACTTGGTGATTCAGGTCCCTGACCGTGACAACCCGCGCGAGCTGAAGACGCTGCTCGACCGCATCAGCTTCAAGGCCATGCCCGGCGACTTGATCGCCCTGATGGGGCCGAGCGGCGCCGGCAAGACCACGCTGCTGCTCACCCTGAACGGCTACATGCCCCCCACGCACGGCCAAGTGCGGATCAACGGGGAAGATCTGTACGCCATCTACGACGTGCTGCGCGGCAGCATCGGCTACGTCCCGCAGGACGACATCGTGCACCCGGAGCTCACGGTGTGGGAGGCGGTGCGCTACAGCGCCAAGTTCAGGCTGCCCCCTGACTTCTCGGAGGACGAGATCAACCGCCGCGTGGAGACCACGCTGCGTCAGCTGGGCCTAGACAGCGTGCAGCACCTGCAGATCGGCAAGCCCGAGAAGAAGGTGCTGAGCGGTGGTCAGCGCAAGCGCGTGAACATCGCGATGGAGCTGGTGACGGACCCCATCATCATGTTCCTCGACGAGCCCACCAGCGGGCTCGCGGCGGACGACACCACCGCCCTGGTGCAGCTGCTCGCCGATCTCGCGAAGCAGACCGGCAAGACCATCATCACCACCATCCACCAGCCGGCGAAGGATGAGTTCGAGAAGTTCAACCTCACGCTGATCCTCGGCACCGGCGGCGTGCCCATCTTCTACGGCCCCACCAGCCCCGACGCTTACCGCTTCTTCGGCAGCTACCGCGAGCGTCAGGGGCTGCCGAACGACATCGACAACCCGCGCGACATGTTCGACATGTTGAATCAGCGCGAGGCGCCGATCCTGCAGCAGCTGCAAGCGCAGAACCCGAACGCCAGCCGCCAGCAGGCGCGCAGCATCGCGGCGCGCGAGTGGAACCAGGAGTTTTTCAGCCCACAGAACCCCACCTTCCAAAAGATGTACTCTGGGAGGCGCGCGGTGGGCTCCGGCTCCTCGCAGCAGGTCTCCTTCAGTCGGCCCAAGGGTCGTGGTCAGTTTGGCTTACTGCTCAGTCGCTACCTCAAGGTGAAGGTGCGCGACGTGAGCGGCATCGTGATCATGCTGGCGCAGGCACCCATCATCGGCGTCTTGCTCGCCGGCGTGTTCGGGCTCCAAAACGACGCCATCCCTTACTGGTGCTTGGGCGCGCTGCAGGAGCTCGGTCGTAAGTTTGGCAGCTTGGGGGCAGGTGTCGGGGACACCCTCGCGAGCATGCAGACCACGCCAGACAACTCCGGCGCCGCGAACTTCCTGGTGGTGAGCGCCGTGTGGTTCGGCACCAGCAACGCCGCCCGAGAGATCGTGAGCGAGCGCGCGGTGTACCTCAGGGAGCGCATGGTGAACCTGGGGCTGTTTAACTACGTCTTCTCCAAGTTCCTCCTGTTGTCCGTGTTCTGCGTGATCCAGTGCACGGTGCTCTTGGCCATCGTGTTCTTCGCGCTGGGGTTCAACGGCGGGCCGCAAGCGTTCGCGATCGATCTCGTGATGCTCGTCGCCGTGAGCATGAACTCAGTCGCGCTCGGGCTCTTGCTCAGCACCATGGTGCAAAGTTCGGAGGCTGCCATGGCGCTCACGCCCATCGCGCTCATCCCTCAGGTGGTGCTCGGCGGCTTGATGGTGCCAATGACCACCAACCCCTACCTCAAGTGGCCCATGTACGCGGTGCCCGCGCGCTGGGGCTTTGAGGGGGTGATCGCGCAGGAGCGCCTCGCCATCGCCAATAATCCCGCGTGGATCATCGATTTGAAGAAGGCGGACGCGACCAGCGCCCCAGATTTCCTCACCGCCGGGAAGTTTCGCTGCGCGGAGGCGCAGATCGCCAGCAGCTCGTTCAACGGCGCCTGGGGCTTCGAGCACTGGGAGCTCACCTGGCTGCCCCCGGTCGTGCTGGGCGGCATGATGCTCTCCATCCTGTTCTTGATCCTCATCATCCTGAAGCGCCGCGATCCAGTGTGAGCGGCGCCGGCGCGCAGCACGACGGCTTGAGTCAGTGAGTTAAGCTGACGGACTGCTGCCATCGCTCGCGCCGCCGGCCGTTGGGTCCATCGCCGCCCTCGCTCGGGTCGCGCTCGTCGCTAGGGTTTTTGGGGGTTTGGCACCGCACTGAGCGTGGTGGGCTGCGGCTCTGAGCGGGTGCTCTCTACTCAAGGCACCTCACCAAGCGCGCCGCGCCGCGCGCCGCGCCAAGGTGCCCTGGGCCTCACACGCCGCGGCGCTGCCGCGCTCGCAGGCCCGCTCCACTTGCGCGCAGGCCTGCTCAAAGGCAGGCGCCTTGAAGCAGAGCTGAAAGCAGCTCTCCGCCGCCCCTGCTGCGCAGGCACGCTCGAGGCGCGCCAGCTCCAGCTGCTGGCTGAGGGTGGCGCCGAAGATGAGCAGCGCGCCCACCACCGTGGCGCCCAGCAAGATGCGTCGCGCGCGGTTCGGGCGCCGCCCCCCCTTCGCCTCAGCCTGGCCCGCGACGCCACGCGGCGTGGGGCTGGCGCGCTCGCTGAGCTCATCAGCGTGACTGACTGGCTTACCTCGCGCGCCGGCGCGGTCAGGCACCCGCTCAGCCTCGCCCGAAGCCATGCGCGCTCAGGCCGCGCTGTCGCGCGCGCATGAAAACCTCAGCACGGCACGAAACTCAGCGCACACGAGTAGATCTTCAGTAGAAACCACCTGGAGCCCCGCCGCGAGCAGCCACTCCACGCTGGGGTCGTTGAGCGGCACACCCCAGCACAAAACCGCGCGGATCCGCGAGCCGAGCAGCTCGCGCGCGCGCGCCCAGATCAGGCTGTCAGCCACCGCCCACTCAGCCAGGAGCCGCACGCCGAGCGACGTCCCCGCGCGGCGCCGCAGGGCGACCTCACCCCCCACGCGCAGCGCCCACTCGAAGGCCGCGCGCTGGGTGAGCGGCGCCCCCAGCTCCGCCACGCGCAGCGCGAAATGCTCAAGCTCCGCGCGCCCGAGCAAGAGCACGGAGGGGTTCAGCCGCCGTAGCCCCTCATCCAACCCGCGCTCTGCGCCGCGCGCGGGCGCAAGGTAGGCGGTGGTCAGCCCAGCTGCCACCCGACCATAGAGCCCGAGCAGGTGCTCCGCGGCGTCGTGCGTCGGCAGCACCGGCAGCGCCACATCGTCAGGGCTCAGATCTAATGCGCGCTGGATGCTGCAAGCGAGCTCACCCAGCTGGCGGTGGGTGATCCGCACGGCGCACGAGCCCCGGCACGGGATGAGCAGGGCCAAGTCCCCAGGCTCGGGGCGCGCGCTTGGGCGAGACGGCGCGCCCCGCTCAGCCTGAAGCTCACGGCCCTTCCCCATCAGGTCGCCGAGCGGCGTCACCTGAGCGGCAGAGGCCGCGCCACCAAAGCCAACCACCCGACACAGCGTCGGGACGGACGCCCGCACCGCGCTCACCCGCTCGGCGTCGAGCCGCGCGCCGCACACCACCACCCGCACCTCGTAGTGTGAGAGCAGCTCCCGGAGCTCGTCCTCTACGAGACCGCACGGAAGCACCACCGACACGCAGCCCGCCTCGAGCGTCCCCAGATCGGCGATCGTCCACTCAGGGCCCTGCTCCGCGATGATCGCGACGCGCGCGCCGCGCTCAAGGCCAAGGCTCGTGAGCCCAGCCGCGAACAAGCGCACCTGGGTGCCATGCTCGCGGAACGACACATCACGCTGGCGCGTGGGGCGCTCGAAGTAGCGGTACGCGATGCGGTCGGGGCTCGCGCTGACGCGCTCCGCGAACAACTCACACACCAGCCCGTGAGGGCTCCCTTTTATTTCAAGTTCAAGCGGCATCGCGACCTCAAGCGACAGGCTCCTGACGCGCCCTGAGCCGATGAGTTTGCCAGGGCGAGGCCGCTCGCGGCAGTGCTTTTCGCCACGCCGCGCGCGGCTTCATGAAGCGCTTCGGCAAGCGCCAGGTCGCGTCTCACGCTAGGACACGGCGCTGATCGTGAGCTGGCCATGCGCTCAGCTGCACCCGCTCACCGCGGCCTGTCACGCTAGGGAGCAGCGCCAACGGCGAGGTGGCCACGCGCTCAGCTGCGCTTAGTTGGCGCGGTCCACCGCTTAGCTGCCGGCGACGAGACACGCCAAGGCGGCAGTTGTGTAGCATGCGCTCATGTTGGAGCTCCCTCGCGGCCGCATCTCCGGTGCGGCGTTTCATGCCCTGATCCGCCTCGTCCTGCACACGCCGGCGCACCGCCTGACGGCCCAGGTGCTGCGCAAGCAGCTCGGCATCGACGACCTGAAGCGCCTGCCAGACGCCACGCGCCTACAGCTGCCCACCTCCGTGCTGCCGCTCCGCGCCCGCGCCGAGCACGCGCGGGCGAGTGAAGGCCTGGGCCCCCTGCGCGAACGCCGCGTCGTGAGCTCAGCGGACTATCACGCGCGCTTCGTGAGCGGCGAGCTCGACCCCAGTGAGGTGTGCGAGCGCGCCTTCGCCGCCAACCGCGCCCTCGGCGCACGCAGCCCGAGCCTCGCGCCGCTGTCGCTGCTCGCGGAGGAGAGCGCGAAGCGCGCGGCGGCCGCCGCCGCCGAGCGATTCCGTACGGGAAAGCAGCTGGGGCCGCTCGACGGCGTCCCGGTGGTGATCAAGGAGGAGGTCGACTTCCAGGGGCTGCCTACGCGCCTGGGGACAGGCTGGAAGCCGCACTCCCCAGCGGCCACGGACGCCGCCTCGGTCGCGCGCCTACGCGCGGCGGGCGCGGTGCTGCTCGGGCAGACCCCGATGACGGAGTATGGGCTCTCGCCGCTCGGGGTGAACACCAACCGCCTGATGCCGCGCAACCCGCACCGCGCGACGCACCTCGCCGGGGGCAGCAGCACGGGCTCGGGGGTGGCGGTGGCGGTGGGGGTGTCGCCGGTCGCGCTCGGCGTGGATGGTGGCGGCTCAATCCGGATCCCCGCGGCGCACTGCGGTGTGTTCGGGCTGAAGCCAAGCTTCGGGCGCGTGCCGATGACGGGCCACGGCTCGCGGGGTGGCAGCTCGGTGGCGCACGCGGGGCCGATCGGCGCCTCGAGCTTCGATCTGGCAGCGTTCTTGGAGGCGACCTGCGGCGCTGACGCGGGGGACCCCGCCTCGCTCGCGCAGCCCGCGCTGACGCCTGGCTCCTTGATTGAGGCGCTCGGGCGCGGCGTGCGTGGCCTCAGGGTGGGCGTCATCGAGAGTGAGTGGGATCACGCGGCGCATGAGGTCAGCGCGGCTGGCCAAGCCGCGCTGACCGCGCTGGAGCGCCTCGGCGTCGAGCTGGTCCCCGTGAAGCTGCCGCTCGCAGCGCACGCCGGCGCGATGGGTTACCTGACCATCGGGCTCGAGTCGTACGCCGCGCTGCGCGTGGAGCGCGCGGAGCACCTGAGCGAGCTGGGCCCGGACGTGCAGCTGTTGGTGCGCGGGATGAGCGTGTTTGAGTCGGACGACTACCTGGACGCCCAGCGCCTGCGTCAGCGGCTACGCGAGCAGACGGCCGAGCTGCTCCGTCAGGTAGACGTACTTGCGCTGCCCACCACCGCCAGCGTGGCGCCGCCCGTCACCGATGACGAGGCCGTGAGCGGCTTCTTGGATCCCCCCGCGCTGGAGGACGCGTGTCGCTTCTCGTTCCTCGCCAACCTCACGGGGGTGCCCGCGGGCACCGCGCCGATCGGCGCGAACAAGCTGGGCTTACCGATCGGCCTCCAAATCATCGGGGACGCCTACGACGAGGCCACCGTGCTCCAGGTGCTGGCGGCCCTCGAGCGCGCCGAGATCGCCCGCGTCACGCGCCCAGAGAGCTACGTCGACCTCTTGGCGTGAGCTTTGAGGTCATCTCTTGCGCTGACTCAACAGCTCACCTGACGGTACCCCCGCACAGTCAGCCGCAAAACCTGGTGGGGCGGGTTTCGAACCCGCCCTCACGAACAGCGCCTGCCCCACGCCGAGCGCTCCCAGCGCGGTGCCGTCTAACCCCCCGATCCCGAGCTAGCCGCGACAGCGCGTCACAGCTCGCCGGCCTTGGCCTTCTTGATCCACACCTGGATTTCTTCCTCGATGATCGACATGGCCTTGCCCTTGAAAGGGCGGAGCAAAAACGGCACATCGAGGTCCATCTCGATCTTGTCGCTCAGCACCTCGAGGCTCCCCTTGAGGCTCACGCCCTTGGCGGTGAAGCCGATGTCTGCCTTCGTGTCGCTCTTCCAGGTCGCGGTGGGGTTGTACTTGGCGAACCGCTCCTTGTACGAGTCGAACGCCTTCTTGCAGACCAGCGTGGCCTTCTCCTGGCCCAAATCATGAGGAACCGTGTGCTTCATGGCGCGCGACCCTAGCACCCAGCCCCTGCGAGGGAACCCTCACGCAGCATTTTTTGCGCCCCGGAGCTGATGCGCCACGCTGGCGCGCCCCGCGGATTGCTTCGGATGCGCGGCGGAGCTGCTGGAGGGCAGCGGCGCACGGCTCAAGGCCATCGCGAACGGCCTCGCAAGGGCCGCTCAGCGTGAGCCCGAAGAGGTGCGCCCTGGTGCCGCCGAAGCCTTGGGCGCCAAGGCGCTCTGGGCAGCCGATCCGACCCGCCCCGATCGATCCGGCGGAAGGAGCGCGCGCTGCGAGTGAGCCAGGGAGCGGGCCTGTGTGTTAAGCTGCGGGGGCTCGCGTCGCTGGCGCCACCTCACCGGCGTCAGCTCACATGGCCTACCCCAGGCTACACGCGAGCTGAGCGCTCACCCATGGCCACCATCCACCACGGCAGGAAGGAAGTGCTGCTCAAGCTCGTGTACTACGGGCCGGGCTTGGGCGGTAAAACGACCAACCTCGAGCACATCCATCGTCACAGCCGCCCGGAGTACCGCGGGAAGCTGCTCAGCCTCACCACGGAGAGTGAGCGCACCATCTTCTTCGATCTGCTGCCGGTGCACCTCGGCAAATTCATGGGGTACACCATCCGGCTGCACCTCTGCACGGTGCCTGGTCAAATTGCGTACGACGACACGCGGCGCGTGATCCTCCGCAACGTGGACGGCGTGGTCTTCGTGGTGGACAGCCAACCTGACGCTCTAGAGGCCAACATCCAGAGCATGCAGAACCTCGAGATCAACCTCGAGCGGCAGGGCATGGAGTTCTCACGGGTGCCCATGGTGGTGCAGTACAACAAGCGCGATCTTGAGGGCGTGCTTTCCCCCGCCACGCTGCGTCGCGAGCTCGGGCTGCCGCGGGATCTGAAGGAGCACGAGGCGGTGGCGCGCGCCGGGCAGGGCGTGTTCGACACCTTGAAGTCTGTGGTGCGGGAGTGCCTGCGCCTGGTCGGCGACCCCAGCCGCGCCGCCGAAGGCCGGACTCCATCCATCCTGCCTGGCCGCCGCGCCAGCGCCTTCCCCGGCGCCGCCCCCCGCGCGGCGGAGCGCACCGAGCGCCCCCCGAAGCCTGAGCCCTAGGTCAATTCCTCACGGAATTGTCGACGCGTCGTGCAGCGCGAGCAGCAGCGCGCTCCTCCCCCGGGCTGCCTCTCGCCGGTCATGTGGTACACTGCCAAACAATGAGCCGAGCCAGAGACATCCAAGCGAAGGGCCCGTTTCGCGCCGACCAACTGAGCGCGGGTGATCCGTACGAGCTCTCGCGCGGACACGTCGTCGAGTGCTTGCCCACGGGCGCGCGCGGCGGCAAGGCGAACCTGCTCGGGGGCGCGGTGTTGGCGTCCGACCCTGCCGTGGAGGCCGCCGGGGTGGATACTGGCTTCTCGCCCAATCCATCCACCATGCGCGCACCGGACGTCGCCGTGGGCGCCATCCAGGTTCGTCCGGGATGGC
>CAYQAC010000097.1:10802-20082 GCA_964415255.1 uncultured Polyangiaceae bacterium
GAACCTGGATGGGCGCCAGGCGTCCCCGCGTTGGCGGTCGAGTACGCAGACCGCGGGCAGAACGAGACCGAGCTCGCAGAGAAGATCGAGGAGCTCCTGGGCCTCGGCACCCGCTTCCTGTGGGTGGTACGCCTCGCCCCGCCACCGCTTCGGCAAGCGACCACAGCGCCGCAGAGCGCCCCAGTCCCGTACGTGGAGGTGCATGAGGCCGGCAAACCCATGCGCGTCTGTGGGATCGAAGAGACCTTGACCGCGCCGGGCGTGCTCGAGCGCCCCGTGCCTGTGCGCGCGCTGATCGAACGAGACGCAGGGCTCGACGCAACCTTAGCCAACTTGCTCGCCCGCCGCGGCTACGAGAGCCTGGACGCGGTGCGGCGTGAAGGCCGCGAACAAGGACGCGCAGAAGGCCACGCAGAAGGTCACGCAGAAGGACGCGCGGCGATGCTGCTTGAGCTCCTCGAAGCACGTTTCGGCGCGCTTGAGGAGGCGTTGGTGCAGCGCGTGCGCGGTGGCTCTGTCGAGCAGCTGCGCACCTGGGCGCAGCGCCTCCCCAGCATCGAGGCACCAACAGACCTCTTCGAGTGATCGCACCGCGAACTTGGCCCAGCGCCGCGTGTGCCCTCAGGCTACGGCGGTGCGCCTCCCACTGCTGGTGACGCTGGCCGCCCTGATGCTGAGCGGCTGCTTCAAGTCGCGCCATGGTGCGCCGGCTGAGAGCAGCCACGCGGCGGAGTACGCGGGCTACGCTGGTTACGTGGCTGGGCCTGACGGCGCAGGGTACGGCTACCCGCCGTACCCTGGTGCGCACGCACCCGCGGGGGGTCCGTCTTACTCACCCGTGTCGCCTGGCGCCTACCCCGCGCCGAACAGCGGCTACCCGCCGCTCATGGGCGCACCGTACTCAGCTCACCCACCCGAGACGCCCGCAGCAGAGGGAGCCCCAGCGCAGCCACCCGCGGCGCCGCCCAGCGCCGCGCCGATGGAGCTGCTCCCCGCCGCGCCATCGCCGGGCTCCGAGCCCGCGCTGCACACCGCGGCGCTCAGTGGACCTGACTGCCTGGCGGAGGCCGCGCGTCGCGGTCTCCCCATCGAGCAAGTGCCGGCGCACGCGAGCCTGAGCGCGGTACAAACGCCGGTGCGCCTCACGGGGCCGCTCGGCGAGGTCTTGGTGGTCATGAACGGCAGCCAGCGCCCGGGTCAGATGGGCGACTATGACATCCTGGACTGCCGCCTGGCGCTGGCCGTCTCCGACCTTTCGCAGCTGCTCGCCGCGCGCGGGGTCCGAGTCATCCACCACGCGAGCCTCCTGCGTAAGGGCGCCGTGGTGCGCTCAACCGGTAAGCCGAGCCAGCACGCCATGGGCCTCGCCATCGACGTCGCGCGGCTGTCGATGGAAGACGGCTCCCAGATCGTGGTGAAGCGTGATTTCCCCGCGGATATTGGCGCACCGGTGTGCGTCCCACGGGAAGACCCAGCGCAGCGCTGGCTCCGCGGTGTGGTGTGCGAGGCGCACCAGGCGCGCTTCTTCAACCTAATCCTCACGCCGAACTTCAACGCCGATCACCACGACCACCTGCACCTGGACCTCGCGCCGGGCAAGGCCTGGTTCAACCTGCGCTGAGCCGAACGGGCGGGCTTGGAGCCCGCCCCTGCCTAGTTAGAGTCACTGACTAGAGGTGGGCGCTCGTGGGACCGCGCCCGTTAGCGCGACAAACGGTTTGCTGTTTGCCGCGCTGGAGCGGTATCAGGCGCTGTGCGGCGCCGTGCGGGTGACACCTTGGACGTCTGCGTCGAGTCCTTGGGGCTCGATGGGCTGGGGCGCGGCGCGCTCGGCGGCGCGCCAGGTGGCGCCGCTGCGAGCGACGTGTGGGTCGGTGACGGCCTCCCGGGTGAGCGCGGCGCGGCGCTGGTGACCCACGCCGGGCGACGGCGCGTGGTGCTCAGGATGCTCAGCTGGGAGGGGCCGCGGAGCGCGCTGCGTCAAGCGCCCGCCTGCCCTCGGTGGACCCTCCAGAGTCCCTGTCGTACCATGCACCTACACTGCGCGGCAGAGCTTGAGCTCAAGCGGCGCGCGGTGTGCGAGGCGCTCAACGACCAAAACGTCAGCGCCCTGGTCCATGACTGCCAAGCCGACGAGGCCACGCTCGGCTGGCGCTCGCGCGTCACCCTCACGCTGAGTCGCGATCGCGAGCAGGCGTGGCTCGGCGCCTACCGGCGCGGCACGCACCAGCTCCAGCCGATGGACGCGTGCCTACTCCCAGAGCCAGCGATCGCTGAGGCCATCCGCCTCCTCTTGCCCGTGCTCACGCGGCATCGGCGCCTGCTCCCCTACGCCGCGCTCCATGACGACGGCGGCTGCGGTGAGGCCGCGACAGCGGAAGCCCTGGCGCAAGCCGTCAGGCACCCTGTCCGAGCTCAGGAGCTGAAGCGTGGCCTGAGGCACCTCGCGCTGCGCGCGAACAGCCGCGGTGAGGTGATGGCCTGCGTGCTCGGCGACACCCGAGAGGAGGAGCGCGCCGCGCTCCAAGCACTGGCAGAGGACGCGCTGCGCGAAGCCAAGCTCCACAGCTTCTACGCCGGGCCGACCGGGCCCGGTGACGTGATCTTCGGCGCCGAGCCACCCCAGCTGCTCGCCGGCGCGAGCCCCTTCTTGGAGGAGGTGGACGAGCTTCAGTTCGAGCTCACGCCGCGCGCCTTCTTCCAGGTGCACCGCAGGGCCGCGGCCAAGCTGCAAGCGGAGGCGGCCGCGCTCGCAGTGGGGCCACGGGTGCTCGACGTGTTCTCGGGCGTGGGCGCGCTGGCGCTGCGGGTCGCGCGCCAAGGGAGCCAAGTCGTCGCGGTGGAGTCCGTGCCTGAGGCCGCCACCCTGGGCGCCGCCAGCGCCGAGCGCAATGGGCTCACGGCCCAGTTCATTCAGGGCGACGCACTGACTAGCTTGAAGCAGCTCGTGGAGCCCTTCACCAGCGTACTGGTGAACCCGCCGCGCAAGGGCCTCGGCGAGGGCGTGCACGAGCAGCTCGCGCGGCTGACGGAGCAGCGGCTCGTGTACGTGTCCTGCAACCCCAAGAGCCTGGCGGCGGATCTCGCGCGGCTCGCGGGCATGGGCCTGGTGACGCGCGCGGCGTGGCCCTTCGATCTGTTCCCTGCCTCCGAGCACGTGGAGGCCTTGGCCCTGCTCGAGCGGGTGAAATGAAGCTCCCGCCGCTCATCCGTGGCCAGCTCATCAAGCGCTATAAGCGTTTCCTCGCGGATATACTCTTGGAGGGCGGCGAGCTGATCACCGCGCACGTGGCGAACCCGGGCGCCATGACGGGCCTCGCCGCGCCGGGCAGCGAGGTCTACCTGAGCCAGAGCGACGACCCTCGGCGCAAGCTCCGCCACAGCTGGGAGCTGGTGCGCGCCGGCCGGGCGCTCGTGTGCGTGAACACCGCGCGCGCCAACCCGCTCGTGGAGGAGGCGCTCCGGAGCGGCGCCATCGCAGAGCTCGCGGGCTTCTCCGCGCTGCGGCGTGAGGTGCCGTATGGCGACAGCCGCCTCGACTTCGAGCTGCTGTTCGACGACGCACAGCGCCCCACACCGGGCGCCGCCAACGACGCGCTGCGCTCCCTGGCGCACAACGTACGTACCACTGATGATTCCACTCCACCGACGCGCTGCCTCGTCGAGGTGAAGCAGGTGACGCTCGACCTCGGAGATGGTGAGAGCGGCTTCCCAGACACCGTCACCCAGCGCGGCGCGCGGCACCTCCGCGAGCTCATCAGCGCTCGCCGCGCGGGCCACCGCGCGGTGCTGCTCTTCTGCAGCGGGCGCGGTGACACCCGAGCGGTGCGCCCCGCCGCCCACATCGATCAGGCCTACGCCGAGGGCCTCCGAGAGGCGCACGCCGCTGGTGTGGAGGTGCTCGCCTACGCCGGCCGCGTCACCCAGCGCGCCCTGACGCTCACCCACCGCGTCCCCGTACGCTGGTAGCGCCCGCCGCCGCGCTAAAGCAGCGGCGCTCACGCACAATACGTCAGTGCCACTGACTACTCTTCGTGAATGACCCTCCTCATGGCGGCGACGTCGCCTGGGGCCCCTGCCTGCTCTCCTTTTTTTGGGGGGGGTTTGGCACCGCAGCTGCCCGCTTCACGAGCCGCGTGCAGCGCAGCGCACGCAGGGAGGCCGCGATGGACGCTCGGCGCTCGCGCTGCGCGGCGCTTTGGACGGCGCGAGGTGCTGCGCCTCCTGCGCGGCGCCGGTCTGGGGTGCGGCCAAGCGACGCACCGGGACCACGGCCACCGGCTCAGGGCGCACCTGCTGCGCCACGGGCGCCGCGCCCACCCGTGGTGAGAGCCACGCGGTGGCCCAGGAGCCGAGCGCCCCGAGCTGAGCGACCGCGAGCCACGCCACCACGATCAGGTGCGCCCACGCGAACCAGCGCCGCACCGGGTGGCGCTCACTCGCCGGCGGCATCAACCGCGCGCGCGCCAGCCTGAGCGACGCCCCACCGCGCGAGGCTAGCTGAAGCACCCAGTCCGCCACGCTGCTTCACAATGCGAGCGCTGTGCCAGCGATGGACGCAGGCGGGTGATGGCGGCACCTGAGGTGCCCAACCCCCAAAAAGCCCCGAGAATTGCGGAGCAGCGTCGCTGGCGCGGGCATCTCCCCCGCGCCAGCGCAGTGCCGTTCTGGCAATCGACGGCGCCTACCCTGACAGGCTGTCTTCAGCGAGGGCGGCCGCGCCGAGCGCGCTCGACCGCCCTCTGAACGAAAGCAGGCTAACTGACTACAGGGCAGGGCCCGCGACGACTGTCAGGGTACCTGATTAGAGCTCAGCCACCGAGGCAGCGTCGCTCGACCACGGCGGGCAGTGCCCCTGACCGATGTCGCTCGCGGGCCTCACCTCTGCCTCAGGCGCGCGCGGCGACCTGAGCTGAGGGCGCCGACTTGTCCGCGCGGCCCGCCTCCACCAGGGACGGCGCTCCTTGCTCGAGCAAGCGAAGCAGGAGCTCGTAGGCGTCGCCAGCGCGCGCCGCCTGCTCACCGTCGAGCAGCTCCGAGAGCGCCAAGCCATCCGAGACGGCGAGCACCAGGGCGGTGACGATCTCCGGATCGTGCTCGGCCTGAGCCGTGTCAGCGCCGCGGACGGCGCTCAAGAGCTCCCCGCGCAGCCGCTGACGGATCTCCGCTGAGCGCGCCCGGAGCGCGCCGTCGCGGTGCGACTCCGCCCAGAACTGAAGCTGCATGGCGTAGTCTGTCAGCTCCCCTTGGGCCGCACGGAAGAACGGCCGGAGCAAGCTGCGGAGGCCACGCGCGCCGTCGCCCACCGGTGACAGCGCCGCCTGCACGCGCGTGATGAGCTTCCGCTCAGCGAGCACCTGCACGGCGTCGACCAGGGCCTGCTTGTTCTCGAAGTAGTAGTGCACCACGCTCTTTCGCATGTTCATCGCGCGGCCCACCTCAGACACCGTGGCCTCACGCACGCCGCGCTCGGCGATGAGCTTGGCCGTCGCCTGCAGGATGGCGACCGCGCGGGGACGTGAGGCGCGGCTCTTCACGCCGCGTGACTTCTGAGTTGGGTTGGACTGAGTGACGTCTTGCTCCATGGGTGCAGAGCCTGACGCAGAACGCGCGGCTGAGAAGAGAGAAAATGCTTCTCAATTGCAACATATCCTTGACAGCGCGGTCACAGGACTCGATCTGTCTATAATATCTCAATAATATCCAATGGTTACGTGAGTTGCCGCGGCGCAGCATCGGGCGCTTAGCCTAGGTCGAAATGTGGCTCAAAGTGAGCGTCGGGCGCTGGTTCGGCGGGTTCGGCGCCTGTTCAGCGCCGTGACCATGGGTGCCTGGGCGGACCTGAAGCGGCGCCTTGAGCGGCGCCTTGAGCTTCACGAGCTGATGTAGGTGGGCAGGTGGCGTAGGCCACACACTGGCGCACAGGGTGGCAGGTTGGCGCCCTGCGGCATCCACCGCCGTGGCGGAGGGTGTTGGGCGGGCGGGTTTGAAACCCGCCGCTACATTTCCTTGTGAAAACGTAGGGGCGTAGCCCGAACGGCCCTGGGGGGTGTCTAGCAGGCGGGTCTAAGAACCGCCCATACATTCCCTTGTGCAAATGTGGGGGCCTAGCCCGAACGGCCCTGGGGGGTGTTGGGGGCGGGCCCCAGGGCGACCCAGTATTTCCCTGGTGGAAATAGGTGGCTACTTCACGCGGCTCTCGCAGCCGAAGTAGATGTCCACGCTGCCTTCGCCCTGCTGCACCACGGTGCTCTGCGCCTGCTCACAGGAGCTGGGGCACAAGATCACCTCGGTGGGCTCGCTGTCGTCGTCGTAGTACCAGCCGCCGTCGGTGCCGCAGCCGCTCTGGCCGCTCACCTTGAAGAGCTCGATGTCGCCCGCGGGCGACGAGATGGCGACGTTGACCTTGCCAGGATCCAGCTCACCGGTGCTGGGCTGGGGGATCGCGAGCTCGCAGTTGATGCGCGCGGCCGCCTCCACCGCGGTCGCCACCTGATCGAAGAACGGGCCCCAGGCAGGCGCGCCATCGCAGATCTGCGCGCGCACGCCGCCCGTCTTCTGAACCAGCTCCGTGTAGACGCGGCCTGAGGCGGGCGGCTCACCACCGCCGGGGAAGCTGCAGACGGTGGCTGGATTGGTCTCCGACCCCCAGCCGTAGATGCCGCTGAAGGTGTAGCCGTCGAATAGGCCACCCCAGCTCGGATCCAGCACACCGGGGGGCAGCTCCGCACCGTTGAACAGAGGTGAGGCCCAGTTGCCTCCGCCGCCCCAGGTCTCGAAGTGGCTGGCGGTCAGGCGGGAGTTGTCGTCAGTCACGATGACGATGCTGCGGGTGGCCTCCGGGCGCAGCTCAGCGCGCCAGTTGGCGTCCTCTGACGTCTTGGGGCCGCGCTGCTGACCCACGTGGTAGCCGGAGGTGTCGCCCAGCGTGCCCAGGAGCTGCTCGAGGGGCTGCGTGCTGTGGATGTTGATCGACGACTGGAAGAAGCGCGGGCCGTTACCGCACTCTGCGTCGCCCGCCAGCGGTTCGGGCACGCACATGCCGTAGAGCCCGCCAGATTGCGCGCCGCGCCCGCGCAGGGCGAGCATGATCACCTTGTAATCAAGGTCCTTGCTCCCGACGGTGCTCGCGAAATCGTTGATGCCCTGCTGCACCTGGGTGATGGCCGGCTGCATGCTGGCGGAGCTGTCGACCACCCAGATGATGTCCACCGGCAGCTTCTCCACCACAGCCGTCTCCTTGGCGACCGCACAGGCCGCGTCAGGATCGAACGGGGAGCCGCCGCTGCCACCGCCATCGAACACGCTGCCGCCGCTGCCGCCCATCGCGCCGAAGCCACCGCCGCTGCCACCGCTGGCGCCGCTCCCGCTACTGCCCGCGGTGCCGCCTGAAGCGCCGTGGCCAGCGGTGCCCGAGCTGCCGCCCGGGTTCCCCACCTGATTGCTCGGGCCCGTCGCCTCACAAGCGGCGATCGCCAACAGCGAACTCACGGCCAACCCAGCCCAGCGCAAGTCACCCATGAGCGGCGATTAGCAGCGCCACTAGGCTGTGTCCACGAGGGACGCGCGGCGTGAAGCGATGTCTCGCCGCTGTCACGGGAGCGCAGGTGCTCGCATTTTGATGCGGTTGGAACGAGGGCACCTGAGGTGAGCGCGAGGGCCACTTGGGCGCGCCTGAGCGGGGGGCGGGCAGGCGGGCTCGCGGTGACGCGCGGCGCCGTAGGGCGGGGGCGAACCCCCAAACCCCGCCGCTGCCGGAGGGGCTCCTCCTAGCGCCTCGGCGACTGGGGATGTAAGCGTCGGGCGGTGAGAGCTGCGCGCCCCGTCCCTACCCTGCTCACCCTGCTCAGCCTCTTGGGCCTGCTGGTGCTGACGCTCGGCACAGGCTGTGAGCGCCAACCCCGACAACCCACGGGCGGAGGCTCGCCTCAGCCACAAGCCGAGGTCGCGCAGATGGCTGACGCCGCACCCGAGGTGGACGCCGCTGAGCGACCCCTCACGCTGGAGGAGCGCGCGCGTGAGCTCTCGCGGCGCCTGATCGTGCTCGATGGCCACGTGGACCTCCCCTACCGCCTGATGAAGCAACGTGAGGCGGGCTCACCACTGGATGACGTCGCCACGCGCACCAGCATGGGCGACTTCGACTTCCCTCGCGCGCGTGAGGGCGGGCTCGACGCGCCGTTCATGAGCATCTACGTGGCGCCCCGCTATGAGCGACGTGGGGCGTTCCAGCGCGCCGAAGAGCTCATTGAGATGGTCGAGCGCATCGTGCGGGACAACCCCGAGCGCTTCGCCCTGGCGCGCTCCCCCGCCGAGGTGCGCGCGAACTTCGAGACCGGGAAGATCTCGCTGCCGCTCGGGATGGAAAATGGCGCGCCCATCGAGGGCAAGCTGAAGAACGTGGCGCATTTCCACGCGCGCGGCGTGCGCTACATCACCCTCGCGCACAGCAAGGCGAACCACCTCTCGGACTCCTCTTACGACGCGCCGCTGCACCGCGGGCTCAGCGCCTTCGGTAAGCAGGTGGTGCGCGAGATGAACCGCGTGGGGATCCTGGTGGATGTCTCCCACCTGTCGGACGCCGCGTTCTATCAAGTGATCGCCACGACCGAGGTGCCGGTCATCGCGTCGCACTCGGGCTGTCGCAAGTTCACGCCCGGTTGGCAGCGCAACATGGATGACGCGATGCTCGACGCGCTGAAGCAGAACGGCGGCGTCATCCAGATCAACTTCGGCTCCATCTTCCTCGACGACGAGGTGAGGAAGCAGCGCGCCGGATTGTTAGGGAAGCTGAGCACCCAGGCGCGCGCCAAGGGCCTGACACATGGCAGCCCGGCTTACGAAGCCTTCAGCGTGGAGTTCTGGAAAGAGCACCCCACGCCGCGCGCCACGGTGGCGCGGGTGGCCGACCACATCGACCACGTGGTGCAGCGCATTGGGGTAGACCACGTGGGGCTCGGATCGGATTTTGAGGGGGTTGGGGATACGCTGCCCGTCGGCTTGGAAGATGTGTCCAAGTACCCGAACCTGATCCAGGTGCTGCTGGAGCGCGGCTACACCGAGCCGCAGATCGAGCAGATTTTGTCAGGTAACGTGCTCCGTGTGTGGCAAGCGGCAGAGGACTACGCCCGCACGCGCGCCGCGACAGCTGGGGCGAGCGACGGCTGACGCGTTGTGCGACGGCGCCGCGGTGCGGTAGTCTCTCGGCCCCGAAACGGAGGCAGAGCGACATGAACGGACGACACCACGAGCACGGCGGCGACCACCACCACCACGGTGG
>CAYQAC010000098.1:0-2089 GCA_964415255.1 uncultured Polyangiaceae bacterium
TGCGCTGATGAGGGCACTGCGCTGATGAGGGCACTGCGCTGATGAGGGCACTGCGCTGATGAGGGCACTGCGGCGCGCGGCCTGAGCTACCCAGTGCTGCTCAGCTCTCGGTGGGCGCCTCAACGGGCGCCGCCACGCGCCACGCGAGGCCGCTGGCGTCAAACGAGCGCAGCGTGTTGCGCCCGCAGAACGGGCACAGCCAACCCACTTGAAACTGAGGCTGACCTGCGTGAATGGAGTGCGCGGGCGCGACCACCTGCGTGTCCCCCTGAGCTAGCGCGGCCGCGCGAGGGGTGCGGTCGCGCAGGTGCCGCGCCCAGCCACGCGTCACCTGACAGCGCTCGTCTAGCTCCGCCGAGAGGCGTGCCTGGCACTCACAGAGGGTTGAGATGTGCGCGTGCTTCATGGGTCCTCTCAGCGCCCTGGTGACTGGACAAGGCCGGGGGCGCGTACGCTGGAGCTCCTGGCCTCGGGCTCGCCAGGCGAGATGCCAAGGCCACGGCGCGCGCCGCCCCGAGCAGGGGGCTGGCGCCTGCGCCAGCCAAACGACCAGCGTTGGAGCGGGAAATGGGGCTCGAACCCACGACCCCGAGCTTGGGAAGCTCGTGCTCTACCAACTGAGCTATTCCCGCCAACAGGGCTCCTTATAGCGGCTTCTCGGCGCTGGGGAAGGGGAATTTCATGATCCGACCTCAAAGGCCGCTAAGTCGGCGGAGCCGTAGGGGGGAGCGCGAGCTGGGCCTGTTGACCACGGCCGCTGTGGGCTCAGCCGCCTGCGCGTGGCTCGTCCGTCCCCTCGCGAGAGCGGCCGAGCAACTTGGTGCCGGGCGGCACCGAGCGCGTGAGCCAGGTGTTGCCGCCGATCACCGAGCCAGCGCCGATCACCGTCTCGCCGCCGAGGATGGTGGCGCCTGAGTAGATGGTGACGTCATCTTGAATCGTGGGGTGACGCTTACTCATCACTGCCCGAGCCCCCGCGCGGGTCTGTGGCGAGCGCCGGGTGCTGAGGGCGCCCAAGGTGACCCCCTGATAGATCTTCACGTTGCGGCCAATTTCAGCCGTCTCTCCGATCACGACGCCAGTGCCGTGGTCGATGAAGAAGCGCTCCCCAATCCGCGCGCCTGCGTGGATGTCGATGCCAGTCTCTGAGTGGGCGTGCTCGCTGATGATGCGGGGCAGCATGGGCACACCTGACAGGTGCAGCTGATGCGCGATGCGGTGCGCCGTGATGGCGCGCACCGCTGGGTAGCTGAACACGATCTCCTCGATGCTCTTCGCGGCCGGGTCGCCATCGTAGGCGGCCACGACGTCCGTGTTGAGCAGCGCCCGCAGACGGGGCAGCTCACGGAACAGCCGGAGCACCACCTCTTCGGCCCAGCCAGCCTCGTGATCTTCACCCCGGCCGAGCCGCGCCTCATAGCGCATCGCCCGCTGGATCTGCTCTACCAGCGCCTCGAACGCAGGCACTAAGTGCTCGCGCATGGAGCTCTTCAGCGTGGCCTGGCTCAGCGAGCGTGTGCTGTAAAAGCCCATGAACAGCGCCGGCACCAGGCTGCGGAAGGCCTCGATGACCACCCGGCGACTGGGCAGCAGCGCGCTCTCGAGGTTGTTGATCTCGAGGGCGCTGTCGTAGCTCGCCGCTAACGCATCAATGGCCTGCTCAAGCTCAAGGCGGGGCGGCGAGGGCATCAAGGTGCAAAGCTCCAGGCCGCTCAGGTGCGGCGACTCTTCGAACGCGTTTAGCATGCTGGCCCTGTGCCGGCTCGCGCCGGCGGGCGAGGTCTAAGGCGCGGGGCGCCTGAGCGCCAGGGTCTGCCGTGAAGTTCCTGAGGGTGACTACCTGTCTAACCCCCCCCCCAACCGAGCCGCTGAAGAACCATTGCATGGGGCGCCGGGGGCTTGTTGCGCGTCGGAGGATGGGTCACGACTCGCGTGCAGGAGGCGTGAAGATGAGCAAGCGAGTAGGGGTCGAGGTGTCAGAGCGGGTCGCTGAGGTGTGGCTGAACCGCCCGGAGAAGCTGAACGCGCTGGATCTCGAGCTGCTTGAGGGGCTGGTTCAGGTGGGGGAGCAGCTTCAGGCGCGCTCGGA
>CAYQAC010000098.1:2099-9995 GCA_964415255.1 uncultured Polyangiaceae bacterium
CCTGAAGCTGCTCCCCCACCTGAACCAGCCCCTCAAGCAGCTTCAGGCGCGCTCGGATCTGCGCGCGGTGGTGCTGCGCGGTGAGGGCCGCTCGTTCTCGGCGGGGCTCGACTTCATGAGCTTCGCGGCGCTCGGCGAGGCCGCGCAGCAGCGGATGTTCGAGCGGGAAGGCAGCATCGCGAACCGAGCGCAGCGCGCGGGTTGGATCTGGCGGGAGCTTCAGGTGCCAGTGGTGGCCGCGCTGCAGGGTCACGTGTTCGGCGGCGGCCTCCAGATAGCCTTGGGGGCTGACCTTCGCATCGCGGCGCCAGACGCCCAGCTCAGCATCATGGAGATCGCGTGGGGGCTGGTGCCAGACATGAGCGGCACGCGCAGCCTGCTCGGCTTGGTGCGCACCGACGTGCTGTGCGAGCTGGTGTTCTCAGGTCGGGTGCTGGGCGCAGCGGAGGCGGCGCAGCTCGGGCTCGTGACACGGGTGGCTGACGATCCGCTCACTGCTGCGCGCGAGCTCGCCCGTCAGATCGCCGCGCAGTCGCCGGACGCCATCGCCTTCGGCAAGCAGCTGATCCACCGCGCGCGGGAGCTAGACCACGCCGCGGGGCTCGAGCTCGAGGCGACGCTGCAGCGTCGCTTGCTCGGCAGCACAAACCAGCTGGAGGCCGTGACCGCTAAGCTGAGTAAGCGCGCCCCGGAGTTCCGCGACCGTGAGCGCTGACGCTCCTTAGTGGTCTCGCTGAGCGCGTGCTTGAGGGCGACCGTTGAAGCACTGAACAAAAGATCAGATTTTGATGGCGCGCCGTCGGCTTCTCCTGGATGCTCACGCGTGAGGAGCAGCGGATGACAGGGCGAGCCCAAGGGGCGAAGGGTGGGGGCAGGGGTGAGGGTCGTGGTCAGGGTAAGGCGCGCGCGGGTTCAAAGGGCGCGCCCCGGTCGCGCGTGGGTTCGAAGGGCGCGCTCCAGTCGCGCGTGGGTTCGGCGGCTCCCGCGCGGCAGCCTAATATTGCCACAAGGAAAAAGAGCGTGCTGGCGGAGCTTGAGCTCGACCACGTGGCGATCCGGGGCGCCGCGGAGCACAACCTCAAGTCGGTGAACGTGGAGATCCCCAAGCGCCAGCTGGTGGTGCTCACGGGGGTGTCCGGCTCGGGCAAGTCGTCGCTCGCTTTTGACACGCTCTACGCCGAGGGTCAGCGCCGCTACGTGGAGAGCCTCTCCGCCTACGCCCGCCAGTTCCTAGGGCGCCTGGACAAGCCGAAGTTCGACACCATCCGCGGCTTGTCCCCAACCATCAGCATCGAGCAGAAGACGGCGGGCAACAACCCGCGCTCCACCGTCGGCACCATCACCGAGATCGCGGATTACCTGCGGGTGCTGTACGCGCGGGTGGGGCACCAGCGCTGCCACGAGTGCGGCGCGCAGGTGTCGGGGCAGACAGCGCAGCAAATCGCTCATGACCTCGCGGCGCTGCCCGAGGGCACGCGAGTCACCCTGCTCGCGCCGCTGATCGTGAACCGCAAGGGGGAGCATCGGGAGCTGCTCGAGCGTGCCCGGGCCGAGGGCTACGCGCGGCTGCGCGTCAACGGTGAGCTCTTGCAGACGGAGGCGCTCGTCGCGCTCGACAAACGGAGGAAGCACCACGTGGAGGCGGTGATCGACCGCGTCGTGGTGCGCGCTTCGGAGCGCTCGCGGCTGCTCGACTCCGTGGAGCGCGCGCTCGTCCGCGGGGAGGGCAGCTTGATCGCACAGCTGACCACGGACGCGAGCACGACGGACCGCGTGTTCTCCCAGCACCGCGCCTGCCAGGCTTGCAAGATCTCGTTCCCCGAGCTCACGCCCCAGAGCTTCTCCTTCAACGGGCCGCAAGGCATGTGCCCTGACTGCAGTGGGCTCGGCACTCGCGTGGCGATCGATCCCGCGTTGGTGATCCCGGACCACAGCTTGTCGTTGGACGAAGGCGCGGTGGCGCCGTGGGGGCCTGACGTCTCGACCAAGAGCGGTTGGTCCCACGACTTTCGTAGCCAGATCATCCAGGGGCTAGGCATCGATCCGAAGCGCCCCATCAAGCGCCTCACCCAGCGGCAGCTCGAGCAGCTCCTGTACGGCACAGGCAGCCGCACTTACCAAGTGAAGTGGCGAGGCAAGACGGGCACGGGCCAGTTCGAGACCGAGTGGGAGGGCCTCATCCCGCGGCTGATGCGGCGCTTCGCGGCGACCCAGAGCGAGCGCTCCAAGGCCTGGTACGCGCGCTTCATGGGGAGCACGCCGTGCGCCAGCTGCCGTGGCGGTAGGCTGCGCGCCGAGAGCGCCGCGGTGGAGGTGGGTGGGGTGGGCTTGGTCACGCTATCGGCCATGACCATCGAGCGCGCGCACGCGGTGCTGCGCGAGCTTCGCCTGACGGAGGCGGAGCGCACCATCGCCAGCGAGGTACTGAAGGAGGTCGAGAGCCGGCTCTCGTTCTTGCTCGCCGTGGGCCTCGGGTACCTGTTGCTCGATCGCGTGGGGCCGACCTTGAGCGGCGGGGAGTCGCAGCGCATCCGTTTGGCGAGCCAGGTGGGCTCCGAGCTCACCGGCGTGATCTACATCTTGGATGAGCCTTCCATCGGGCTCCACCAGCGCGACAACCAGCGCCTGCTAGCCACGCTGATGCGCCTGCGTGACATCGGCAACAGCGTGGTGGTGGTGGAGCACGATGAGGACACCATCCGCGGCGCGGATCACGTGATCGACTTTGGCCCAGGCGCCGGGGTGAACGGGGGGCGAGTGGTGTACGCGGGCAGCGCATCAGGGCTGCTCCACGCGCGGGACTCGCTCACGGGCGAGTACCTGTCGGGCAAGCGGCGGGTGAGCGAGCCGCGCACGCCGCGTGAGCCCGTAAGCTTCATTGAGGTGGAGGGTGCCCGCGAGAACAACCTGAAGGATCTCAGCGTGCGCTTCCCGCTCGGGGTGCTGACGGCGGTGACCGGCGTCTCTGGGGCTGGCAAGAGCACCCTGGTGAACGACGTGCTCTACCCCGCCGCGGCGAGGGAGCTAAGCGGCGCTAGCATGCGCGTCGGCGCTCACAGCGCGGTGCGGGGCTTGGCTCAGCTGGACAAGGTGATCGACATCGATCAGCGCCCCATCGGCCGCACCCCGCGCAGCAACCCAGCGACCTACATCAAGGTGTTCGACGAGATCCGGCAGCTCTTCGCGGAGCTGCCCGAGGCCCGCGTGCAGGGCTACCAGCCCGGGCGCTTCTCCTTCAACGTCAAGGGTGGCCGCTGCGAGGCCTGCGAGGGCGACGGCGTGCGCCGGGTGGAGATGCATTTCCTCGCGGATGTGTACGTACGCTGCGAAGAGTGCGAAGGCCGGCGCTTCAACGAGGCAACGCTCGCGGTGCGCTACCGCGGCCTCAGCATCGCCGACGTGCTCGCGCTCACGGTGCGAGAAGCGCTCGACCTGTTCAACGCGCACCCCAAGGTGCGAGACCCGCTCGCGCTCTTGGCGGAGGTGGGGGTGGATTACCTCCACTTGGGTCAGCCCTCGCCGACCTTGAGCGGCGGGGAGGCGCAGCGGATCAAGCTAGCGCGTGAGCTGTCACGGCGCGACACGGGCAAGACGCTCTACATCTTGGATGAGCCGACCACCGGGCTCCACTTCGAGGACGTGCGGCGGCTGCTTGAGGTGCTAGAGCGCCTGGTGGACGCCGGCAACACCGTGGTGGTGATCGAGCATCACCTGGACGTGATCCGCGCGGCAGATTGGATCATCGATTTGGGCCCGGAGGGTGGCCCCGGCGGCGGCGAGCTGATCGCGGAGGGGCCGCCCGCGGTGATTGAGCGCGCCCAGGGCTCCGAGACGGGGCGCTTCTTAAGTCAGCGTGACTGACGTATTGCGGCCGTGCGTGTTTTTTGGGGGGGTGCACCGCGCGGCCACTGAGCACAGCATCCAGTCAGCTAAGCGGACCTTCAGTCGAACAGCGCCGCCGCGAGCGCCGCTTTGTGGTGCGCGGCGTCGCCCAGCGTCGCGCGCGTCCACAGCATGCGCTTGAAGTAGAGCTGCACGTCGCACTCCCAGGTGAAGCCGAAGCCGCCGTGGAGCTGCACGCCCTTCTGCACCGCGTAGGAGAGCATCTGCTCGCCGTAGGCCTTCGCCATGCGCGCGGCGCGCTCGGCCACCTCCGGCTGATCGATCAGCCGTGAGTCGCTGAGCGCCGCGCCAGCGCCGAGGGTCAAGCTGCGCGCCAGCTCAAGCTGACACAAGGTGTTGACGATGGGGTGCTTCACCGCCTGGAAGGAGCCGATGGCGCGCCCAAACTGCTCGCGGGTAGCGGCGTAGTCGCGGGTGAGCTCCAGCACCTGCTCGCCTGCGCCCACCATCTCCGCGGCGAGCACGGCGTAGCCGAGGGTGCACACACGCTCGAAGATCCGCGCGCCGTCCCCCTGGAGCCGGCGATCGTGCGGCACCCGCGCGCGATCGAGCACCAGCCGCGCGCTCCTGCGCGTGCTGTCCACGCTGAGCTCCGGCTCGGCCTCCACCCCGGCTGACGGGAGGTCAAGCACGAACAGGCCCACCTCGCCGCGGTGGTCCACGGCGGGCACCACCGCGAGCGTCGCGCTCATGCCGAACGGCACGTGGGCCTTCACCCCGGTGAGCTGCCAGGCGCCGTCCTTTGGCTCTGCTCGGCAGCTCACCTGACGAGGCCCCCAGGCGCCCTTCGGCTCACCGAAGGCGAAGGTGGGGAGCAGCTCGCCGCTCAGCGCCTCGGGGAGCCAGCGCCCGCGGTGCGCCTCGTGGCGGCTCAGGCTGATGGCGTGGGTCGCTAGGAGCGCGCCGAACAGCGGGCTCGGCATGAGCGCGCGCCCGAGCTCCTCCCACAAGAGCATCAGGTGGAGCTCGTCGAGCCCGGCGCCGCCGTAGGACTCTGGCAAGGTCAGGCCCAGCCACCCGAGCTCGAGGACGCGGCGGTAGAGCGCGCGGTCGTAGCCCAGGGGGTCGCCATGCAGGGTGCGCGCGTGCTCCCGCGGGCTGTTTTCCTCAAGGAAACGCCGCGCCTGCTGGCGGGTGAGCGCGTGCTCGGTGGTGAAGCCGAAGGCGTGGGGGACGGGGGGGATCAGGGAGGTGACGTCTTGCATGGCTCACTTGCTCTTGGGGAGGCCGAGCACGCGCTCGCCGATGATGTTGCGGAGGATCTCGCTGGTGCCGCCGCCGATGGTCATGCCAAAGCTGTTCATGAAGGCGCGCGGCCAGTCGCCGTCGTCCGGCGCGTGAGGGTCCCCGACCCACAGAGCGGCCTCTGGGCCCAAGACCTCGCAGCCGAGCTCCGCCAGGCGCTGCGCCCACTCGCTCATCACCAGCTTGTTCATCAGCGGCAGCGCCATGGGGCGCTCGGCGTTCAACGCGGGTGCTTCGCTGCGCGCCGCGGCCAGCGCCATCGCCTGCGCCTCGATCCAGGCCTGCACCACGCGATCGCGAAACACCGGATCACAGCTGACGGGCTGCCCATCACGTGTGGTGTTCGCGGCGAGCGCCGCCAGCGCCCCAGCGCGCTCCACGAAGCCCGCGGCGCGCTCCCGCCCCACGCCCTCGCCCGCGCCGCGCTCGAACATGAGCGTGGCCATGGCGATGTTCCAGCCCTCGCCCTCGGCGCCGAGCAGGGCATCCTTCGGCATCGGCGCCTCATCGAAGATCACCTGATTGAAGCCGCCCTCGCCGCTCAGCTTGACGAGCGGCTGGATGGTGACGCCCGGTGTATCCATCGGGAAAAGGAAGTAGGAGATGCCGGCGTATTTCCCCGCCTCGGGGTCAGTGCGCGCCATCAAGATCATGAATTTCGCGAAGTGCGCCAGGGTGGTCCACACCTTGTGCCCCGTCACGCGGTAGCCCTCCTCGCTGGGCGCCGCTACGGCGCGCAGGCTGGCCAAGTCAGAGCCGCTGCCTGGCTCACTGAAGCCTTGGCACCAGATGTCGTCGGCGCTGAGGATCCCCGGGAGGAAGCGCCGCTTTTGCGCTTCGGTGCCGAAGGCGAGGATGGTCGGCCCCGCCCACTGCAGCGCGATCAGGTTGACCATGAAGGGCGCCCGGGCGCGCGCCAGCTCCTGCGCCACCACCCGGTGTTTATCAAGATCGACGCCCTGGCCGCCGTACTCCTTCGGGACGTCGAACCCGAGGTAGCCCGCGTCGTACACCTGCCGCTGCCAAGCGCGCAGGTAGTGAAACTGCTCTTCCGACTCCACCTCAAGGAAGCTGAGCGGCAGCTTGAAGCTCGGCTTCGGGGGCTGATGGGTAGCGATCCACGCCTTCACTTCCGCGCGGAAGGCCGCTAGCTCGTCGGACTCTGCGGGCTGGTAGCGACTCATGCGCGAGAGCCTACCAGGGCGGGGCGGCGCGGTGCAGCCCCGGCGCGGCTCATCACTCGCGGAGCGCGGTAGGCCGATGGAGGCCGGGGCTGACTCCGAGGAGCGCTAGCCTGGCGGAGTGCAGCGCGGAGGAGAGCCAGGGGCCTACTCCGCGGACCGCTGGCTTGGCAGAGCGAGGGGTTTTGGGGGTTCGGGAGCGCCGCGCGGCGCCGCGCGGCACCAAGGAGTCAACTTAGGCTGCCGTGGGGCGCAGCGCCAGAGTACCCTGCCGCCCGCAGTTCTTGGCGCTCGTGGCGCTGCGCACCGCAGCGGACGAGCTAAAAGTTCTAAGGGCTGACGAATCTTGGCTGAGGAGGACACGACATGATCGAGTGGAGCGAGCAGCACCTGCAAATCCGAGAGCTCGTGAGGCGGTTCGTCGAGGCGGAGATCCGCCCTAACCTGGAGGCGCTTGAGCACGGCGATGAGCCGCCCTACGGCGTGCTGCGCAAGCTGTTCGCCACCTTCGGGCTGAAGGAGATGGGCAAGCAGCGCTTCCACGCGGACCTAGCGCGCGCCGAGCGGGGCGAGTCGAAGACGGATGAGCCGAGGAGCGGGGGAGGCGACGCGGTGGCGCTCCAGCTGCTCCCGGTGATCGAGCTGAGTCGCTACTGCCCTGGGATGGTGACGGCGCTGGGGGTGAGCGTGGGGCTGACGGCTGGCGCCATCATGAAGAAGGGCACCCGCGCCCAGAAGGAGCGCTGGGCGCTCGACCTGCTCACCCTCGACAAGGTCGGCGCCTGGGCGATCACGGAGCCCGGCAGCGGCTCCGACGCCTTCGGGGGCATGAAGGCGACCGCGCGGCGTGACGGTGAGGGCTACGTGCTGAACGGCTCCAAGACCTTCATCACCAACGGGCCCTACGCGGACACCGTGGTGTTCATCTGCAAGCTGGATGACGGCGCGGCGGAGGGCGCCCGCAAGGTGGTGAGCTTCGTGCTGGACCGCGGCACGCCCGGCCTCACCCAGAGCAAAGCGCTCCGCAAGATGGGCATGCACTCCTCCCCCACGGGGGAGCTGTTCTTGGAGGACGTGCGCGTCGGGCGCGATCAGCTGCTCGGCGAGACTGAGGACACCAGCGCCCGCGCTGGCGCCAAGGAGACCTTCACGGCGGAGCGCACCGGCGTCGCGGCGATGGCGCTCGGCATCGTGGAGCAGTGTTTGAAGCTTAGCACGGCGTACGCCAAGGAGCGCGTGGCCTTCGGGCGACCCATCGGGGAATTTCAGCTGATCCAGCTGAAGCTGGCGAAGATGGAGGTGGCGCGGATGAACATCCAGAACCTGGTCTACCGCATCATCGAGCTGGCGGAGGCGGGCAAGAGCATGGATCTGGCGGAGGCCTCCGCTTGCAAGCTCTACACCGCCGGCGCGGCGATGGAGGTGGCGCTGGAGGCGGTGCAGCTGTTCGGCGGCAACGGCTACATGGCTGAGTTCCAGGTGGAGCAGCTCGCGCGCGACGCCAAGGTGCTGCAAATCTACGGCGGCACGGACGAGATCCAGGTGTCGCAGATCGCACGCACGCTGC
>CAYQAC010000098.1:10095-18587 GCA_964415255.1 uncultured Polyangiaceae bacterium
TCAGCCGCTAGCTACACCGAGGAGACGGCGCGCAGTCAGCGGTGAACAGCTCGCGCACGCTGCTCAGCCGCTAGCTACACCGAGGAGACGGCGCGCAGTCAGCGGTGAACAGCTCGCGTACGCTGCTCAGCCGGTAGTCGGCTCGATGCGCAGCTCGTGCGCGCCGCTGACCAGGTGCGCGGCTCACGAGCGCTGAACGCAGCGGGCTCCGTTTCCTTAAGGAAACGGAGCCCGGCGCCGTGGAGAGCACGGTGTCTGCGGCGCTGCGCAGCGCCGCTATGGCGCGTCAGTCGACGTGCAAGGACAGTCTGTAGGCGTTGTAGGCGGGCATGTAGTAGCCCGAGTCGGAGGGGAGGATGTTCACCCAGAGCTCGCCCTCTTGGGCGATGGTGTAGCTGAGCGTGTCCAGGTAGCCGCCATCAGTGGAGGCGGCCACGAGACCACCCGCGTCGTACACCTCGATCATCGTGTCGGTGCCCTGGACGCCGTAGGTGGTGATGTAGAGCGTTTTGCCCACGTCAGCCGCGCTGGCTGTGAAGCTGAACCAGTCTTCATCGGTCGGGCTCGAGAAGGTCGCGCCCTGAACGACAGCGGGCAGCGTCAGCGCGGTGGCCTCCGCGTCGCTGGCGTTGGGCTCGTCTTCGGTGAATCCAGTCGCCGGGATGGTGTTGACCGTCAGGTCTACGCTGGCCGTCGCCGAAGTGGAGTTCCAGAGCACCGCGTGGAGCGCGTCGTCACCGGCGTGACTGAGCCGAGACCCAGTGCCGCTCACCTGGGCGAAGCGGCCGGTGTTGAAGAGCCCCGCCAAGAAGCCGGAGCTGGCCGTGACGTCGACGATGTGGGTGCCTGAGGCGGGCACGATCTGGAGGTACTCGCTGGCGAGCGCCGCGAGGCCGCTCACGGTGTGGTCCGCGCTGATCTCGGTCGCGGTTCGCGCGGCGATGTCCACCACGTCCGGGGCAGGGAAGGTGTCAGGGCTGCTCCCGGTGCCGCTCACCACGGTCAGCGAGATGGTCCCAGGCGTGAAGTCCCCGTCGATCAGCAGGATGCCACTCACCTTGGTCGCGGTCACCTCCTCCACCTGAAACGCGGTGCCCAGGGGCGCCAGGACGTCGACGTTGGGGTAGTCGATGGGCGTGAAGAAGCCGTCGCCCGTCATGGTCGTGTCGAAGGCGCGCGAGCGATCGAGGTTGGTGATCTCCACCACCGCGATGCTGCCTTGCGCGGCGTCGCCGAGCACCTCAACGGCGATGGGGGAGCTCACCTGGAAGCCGCCCGTGTAAACCAGCTCCTCGCTGCCGCTCGTCACCCGGACGTCACGGCGACCTTCGGCGGCACCCATGCCGATCTGGATCGTCGCGATCAGCGCGGTGGGGCTGGCGACGCGCACGTCACTCACGGTGACACCATCGCCGAAGCTGAGGGTGGAGCTGGCGTCCCACTCGGTGGCAAAACCGCTCAGTGTGACCTCCAGCGTCTGGCCCAAGAAGGCAGCGCCGGGGAACACCCCGCTCACGCTGGCCGAGCTGTTCTGGCCATCCTGACCGTCTTGGCCATCTTCGCCGTCTCGACCATCTTGCCCAGGCTGGCCGTCGACCCCGTTCTTGCCGTCAGCCCCATCGGAGCCCGAGCAACCCACGAACAGCGCCAGGCTGGCGACCGCGATCAGCGTCTTACGAATTTTCATGTGTCAATTCCCTGAGTTGGGCGCCGCGCACGTGGCGCGTAGCGCGAAGGCGCCCACAGTGCCCCACATCGCCGGACATCGCCAGCCTAGGCGCAATTTTCCATCAAGCCTGTAGGCTGACTCCAGAGCGACGCCCCAATCGCGCTTATTTAACGGCCTATTGATGCAGGGGCTCGCAGCCACGTTTTTACCCAGAATGGAATTGATGGCGTGCGTACGGCTGAGGAGCCGTTCATCGCTGGGCGCGCCCACGTGACGTGGACCTCACGTACGGTGAGCCATCGTCGAAGCCGGCGACCCACTCGGTGGGGCAGCCTGGCGGCGCCCATCAACCGGCGAACCAATTACCGTATGCAAAAGCGCGGCGCGGTGATGCGCTCGCCGCGGCACTTTGGGCAGCGGCTGGGTGGCCTCGGTCGCGACCGGTCGCGGAACTCAAACTCACAGCCGAGGCAGCGCGCGGGTGAGATCTCCAGCTTCTCGCCGCTGGCCTTGAGGCTCCGCGCCAGGTGCTCCAGGTGGCCCGCGACCTCGCGCTCTGGGAGCCCTACCGCGCGTGACAGCTCCAGCGCCGTGCGCCAACCGTCGCGCAGCGCGCCCTCTAGCGCTCGCCGCGGCGTGGCCAAGCGCGCCTCGGGGCCCCCATCTTCGGTCATCCGGAGGCGAGCCTCGGCGGGACGGCGACCAGCGGCAGGTGACGCGGGCCAGCGCTCGGCTGGATGATGAGGCGAAGCCGGTAGTCCACCCCGATGGCGTCGCCCACCGCGAGCGGCTGCCACACGTTCTCACCTTGGAGCGGCTCGCTCGAGACGAGCAGGTGGTTCACGAACCCGCTCTGGGTGGGCGCCTCGCACTCCGCCGAGAGGCTGGGGCAGCGCTCCCGATCGGCACAGCGGCTCTTGTGGGTGCTGTAGTACAGCTCCTTACCGCCCTGGAGCGCCGCCATCACCTCACCGTCAGTCACCATGACGGTCAGCAAGGACTCCACGCCCGGGGCGTCACACACCTCCCGCACCCGCGCGCTGGTCGCGCGCAGCGCCGCGAGCACGTCCTCCACGCTGTGGCGGCGCGCGAGCGGCCCCACGCGTTGTAGCAGCGTGAGGAAGATGAAGAACATGATCTCGCTGTCTGTCTCCCCGAGGATGAAGCGGCGCAGCGGGGGCACCACCTCCGAGAGCAAGGCGGCGCGCCGCTCCTCCAAGTTGGGGATGTCGCCGTTGTGCGCGAACACCCAGCGCCCGAACTGGAACGGGTGGCAGTTCAGTACGTTGTTCTGACCTTGGGTCGCCTTGCGCACGTGGGCGAGCACGGTCTCCGAGGAGACCACGCCGCTCAAGCGGTGAAACAGCTGATCGCCGAGCGCCGTGGTGGGGCTGCGGGTCACGTGGGGCGCGCCGTCCACGTAGAACGCCACCCCCCAGCCGTCTGGGTGCTGGTTGCTCTGCTCGCCGAGGGCGTTGTCAGCCTCCAGCAGTGAGCGGTGGACGCTGCTCTGGATGACGCTGCGGAAGCCGAATAGTCGACACATAAGCCAGGTGCGCTCGCGCGCCAGCGTCAGCCTATCACCCAGATCCGGCAGTGTGGCCTGATTTTGCGGTGAGGGTGCGCCCAGCAGCCGAGCAGGGTGCGCGCGTGCGCTCGGCGGCGATGCTCTCGAAGCAGCTGGTTTGGTGGAGGTTGCTCCGCGCAGGCGCTGAGCTTGTGGCGTGCCCATCGCGGTGCCGTCTAACCCCCCCCAAATAACGAAGCTCTCGTCGCATCAGGTGCCTGGCGCGGCGCGCGAACCCAGTCGCGCCCCTCGCACCCCGGGGCTCCTCAGCGCGCCCGCCGGGCGGCGCCTTGATCGGTGCTAGGCTCCGCCAGTGAGCGCTGAGGATCGCGGGGGCTTGGTTGGCACTGGGTGGATGTCGGTGGGCCGTCAGCTCCCAGGCTGCGGCGGTGCGCGTCGCTCTCCGGCGCGTGTCAGGCTCCCAAGCCGCGTGGGCCTCATGAGCCGCGTGGGTATCGTGAGCGCGAGCTGCTTGGCCATCGCCTGCTCTAGCCCGCCTGCGCCGGAGGCGAAGGGCGCGCCGACGCCGACCTCGCACGTCGCACCTCAAGAGGCAGGCCCCGCGCCCGAGGTAAAGTCAGCGGAGCTTACTAAATGGGCAGATGACCTGCCCGGTGCGCTCGCCGAGGCACGTCGGGCAGGCAAGCTGGTGCTGGTCGATGCCTGGGCCACCTGGTGCCACACCTGCCTCTCGATGAAGAACTACGTGCTGACGGATCCGAGCCTCACTGGCTACCGTGAGCGGCTCCTCTTCGTCGAGCTCGACACCGACCGCGAGGTGAACGCAGACTTCATGGAGCGCTACGCGGTGGAGATGCTGCCGAGCTTCTTCGTGCTGGATGGCGAGGGCGCGGTGCTCGGGATGTGGCCTGGCTCGGCCAGCCTGGCGGAGCTGCGCGGGTTCTTGGATGGCTCCATCGAGGCGCACGAGGCGCTGTCGGGTGAGGCAGCTCAAGGCCCCCTTGAGGCGCTGGTGCGGGCACGGCGTTTCCACGCGGAATCCAAGCATCGCGAGGCCGCGGCGGCCTACGCTGAGGCGCTCAAACGCGCGCCGCCCGACTGGCCTCGCGAGAGCGAGGTGCTGAAGGGCTGGCTCGGGAGCCTGGCGCGCGCGGGTCAGGCGCGTGAGTGCGTGCGGGTGGGCATGGAGCACCTGGCTAAGGTTCGCGGCGCGTCTATCCCTGCGGATTTTTCGCTTCAGCTCATGAGCTGCGCCGAGGGGCTGCGCGAGCGAGCCACGATTCAGCGCACCGCGAAGGCCGTGACGGCGCGCCTCACGGCGCTGCTCGAGGTGCCCCCCATGGAGATGTCGCCTGACGACGTGGCGGACGCCCTGCGCATCCTCGGCTACGCGCACTCCCTGCTCGGTGACAGGGCGGCCGAGCGCGCTGCGGACCAACGCGGGCTCGAGGTGCTGGAGGCGGCGGCGAAGGCGGCGCCGGAGCCCGAGCTGCAGGCCACCTTCGATTCAGGCAGGGCGGCTGCCTACCTGCAGCTGGGCCGCGTGCAGGAGGCGCTCGAGATGCTCGAGGCGCGCGAGCGGCAGCTCCCCACCTCGGCGGAGGCGCCGGCGCGGCTCAGCTTGGTGTATCAGCGGCTCGGTCGCATGGAGGACGCCATCTTAGCCATCGGGCGCGCCGTGAAGCTGGCGAACGGCCCTCGGCGGCTGATGTACTTGGAACGTCAGGCGAGCTTCCAAAGCGCGGCCAAGCGCTACGCCGACGCGGTGACGACGCTCGAAGCGGAGGTGGCGGGTTGGGCGGCGCTCAGCGGGCGTCGGGCGCGTCCCCAGGCGCTCGCGGCGGCCAACAAGCGCCTGGCGCAGGCCAAGCGCCAGGCAGCCAACGCACCGTAGGTCCCATTCGAGCGCTCATCGGTTTTTGGGGGGGTCGCCCCCGCTCAGGTGCGATCAGCGGCCCTGCGAGCCCACCGGATGAACGCGTTGGCGCCCTCAGCGGGTCGCTGGTAAGGGGGCGGCATGCAGTTTGGGAGTGAGGCGGTCACGCGCGGGGTCCGGATCCAGGTGGTGCCGCGCTACCTCCCAGAGCAGTCGCAGCCCGAGCGCGGGCGCTGGTTTTACGTGTACCAGGTGTCGATCGTGAACGAGGGCGAGGAGACGGTGCAGCTGATCTCGCGGCACTGGATCATCACCGACGCTCGAGGGAAGGTGCAGGAGGTGCGGGGGCCAGGTGTCGTCGGGGAGCAGCCCGTGCTCGCGACGGGGGAGCAGTTCGACTACGTCTCGGGCTGCCCGCTCACGACGCCGTTCGGCTCGATGCGCGGTAGCTACCAGATGGTGACGGAGGACGGCGAGCACTTCGACGCCGAGATCGCCCCGTTCTCGCTCAGCCAGCCCGATTTGGTGCAGTGAGCCGCAGCGCGCGGCAGGCGCTGGCGGGTGGGCTCAGGCGCTGGCGGGTGGTTCAGTGCTGGGGCTGCTGCGCCTGAGCGGTGGTAGCGGGCGCGTCGGGGTGTCGCGCTGGACGCGCTGGCCAGGCACCTGCCGTAGGTGGCCGCGTGAGACAGGTGACTGCCACAGCACCTCACGCGTCAGCCGCTCCAAGGAGAGGCGCTTGGGGCCGACGCGCAGGAGGCTCTCATGCTTCGCGCTGAACGCCAGCACCCCCTTGGTCCAAGCGAGGGCTTGGCTGAGCAGCTCCACGCTGGCGTCTTGCAGCGCGGTGCGGCTCCCAACGGCGCTGGCGACGTACGCTGGGTAGCCACGCACCACGTGGATCTCGAGGCGCGTCGCAGGGCCGTGCACGGTGAGCACACCGCTCTCCCTGGCCTCGCCCAGGCTCCGGAGTCGCTCGATGAGCTGTTGGTTACTCCACTCCACGCGGCCTCCTCTTTCCCCAGCCCGTGCTGGCCACGCTGAACTCCAAGCAGGAGGTGTGCCATCGTGAGAAGCCCCGGACGGTGGCTGGGTGATTCAAGGCTCACTCACTCGTGAGCCTCAATTATTACAAGGAAAATGGGGGCGCTCTGCTGGCGCCTGCGCTGGCTGGCGCCGACAGCGCCCACCCAGGCGCTCCTCTCGCTAGCTGAAGGGCGCCCGCGTGGGCGCGCCCAGGTTGTCGTCAAGGGAGGGCGCCCCTAGCGGATGAAGCCAGGCATTTTGTGCCGTCGCCGCTTAGAGACAGCGCTCCCTCACGGCCCGAGGGGCGTGGCCCGCCGCATTTCAGATCTGAGGGGGTGAAATCGCAGCGCTGCAAGCCTGTACGGGCGCCGAGCCCCGGGAGGGACAAGCGGTTCGCCATGAGCCGAGCAGCGCTGTCTGCCGCCCGCAGTGTGGGCTGGAGGCGGCGCCTCACTGGCGAACCGGGGCGGCGCGGGGTAACCGTAGCGTGATGAGTGTTGTGAAGTGGACCGCGGCGCTGCTCTGGCTGGGGGCGGCGTTGGCGTCGCCAAGCCTGGGGGCCGAGACGAAGGCGCCCGCTAGCCTGCGGGCGGCGCCGGCTTCGGCGCCAGCCATGCCAGCGCTGGCCAAGACCAAGAAGAAGAGCGTCTGGGACAAGCTGCCGAAGACGCGCTCGGGGCAGATCGTGCTGCTTGAGGCAGGCGCCGAGCCGCGCCGCGCCCTGCGCTACCGGTTCCCCGAGGGCGCCGGGGGCAAAGTGAAGATCACCACGCGCAGCGAGCTGGCGGTGGAGGCCGGGGGCCAGCGTGAGGAGGCGGGCTTCGTCCCACGCCTGGAGATGCTGGCTGAGCTCAAGGTCGGCAAGCCGCCCTTGGCGGGCGAGTTCGCCATCCACGTGCTCGGCAAGCGCCCCAAGATCACGAACCTCGGGAGCTTACCGGCGCCCCTCCGCAAGGAGCTTGAGGCGGCACTCGGTCAGGTTCCCGAACTGAAAGGCGTCAGCGTGGTGACCGACCGCGGCGTCCAGAAGCGGCTCACGTTCGAGGCAACCAAGGGAAAATCAGCTGAGGTGCAGCAGATCCTGCAGGGGCTCCAGGCCAACCTGGGCGGGATGAGCGCGCCGCTGCCTGAGGAGCCCGTGGGCGTGGGCGCCAAGTGGCTGGTCAATAACTCCGTCACTCAAGCGGGCATGACCTTGACCCAGCTCGCGGTGTACGAGCTGATTTCCTTGGAGGGGAACGTGGGCCGCGCCCTAATCGAGATCCGGCAGCAAGCCCCCAAGGGGCGCCTCCAGGTGCCCGGCATGCCGGCCGACGTGAAGACCGAGCTCGTGCGCATGAGCTCGAAGGGGGAGGGGGAGACCTACTTCAACCTCGACAACCCCGCGCCCAAGGGCCGGGTGAAGACGAGCGCCAAGATCACGATGAAGAGCACCCGCGGCGCCCAGAGCCAAGAGGTCACCCTCCGCATCAAGGGCCTGCTCCGTTTCCGCCCGAACTGAGCAGCGGGGCGCTCGTCAGTTTGGCTGACGCGTGGCTCATCCTGAGGGCAGCAGGCGCTCGGCGGGGCTCGCGTTGATAGTCAGGTGAGCGTACGTTGCGCTGGGGTGGAGCCGTAGGTCAGGTTTACTGACTTGAATGACGCGCGGCGGACCCCAGCGGGCGACCAACCCCCAAAAAAACAAGCACGCGGGGCGGGTGGTGTCAGTTCGCTTGGCTGACTGACTGCGTGCAGTGAGGCCTGCTGTGTGAGGCCTGCTGCGCCGAGGGAGTTGGGAGGCGCCGCTAGGGGGCTTCAGTCAGGGCGATGACGTAGTCGTAGCGCTTGGTGTCCACGACGGCGGCGAGGGTGACGCCTTCATCCGGGTGCCAGGGGCGCACGCTGGCGGTGGTGGCCTCTGCCGCGCGGCGCCGCAGGCGGCGGGGGATGGCGCTGTCTTGACAGTGCGCCGCGCCGGCCAAGATGAGCATTTGGCGGGCGGGTTGGCGCTTGGTGAGCCAGGTGGCGGCTTGCTCTGCCATGCCCTCGTCCCAGGTGACCTGGGCCTCGTAGTAGCGCTCAAGGTGGCCGCCCGGCTCTTGCTCGCCATGCTCCGCGGCGGCCTCGGTGGGCGGCGGGTGGTGGTGCATCGCTTGGTCGAAGGCCTGACGATGCTCGCGGTCCCCCAGGTGCATCCGCGTGGGCAGGGTGCGGCGCTCACTCCGTGAGAGCGAGCTGAGGCCGCCCTGCGCGATCTTGCGGGTGAGCTCACGCGGCACGTTGAGGGCGACGAGGTCCACGCGGTGCCTGCGGGCCAGGCGCCAGAGCGGGGCGTAGAGGCCGAAATCGTAGCCCCAGGTCTCGCCCCAATTGAGCTCCTCCAGCGCTTGCTCGGTGCGCGTGTCGCGCCGTGACCA
>CAYQAC010000098.1:18597-19923 GCA_964415255.1 uncultured Polyangiaceae bacterium
CCGTGACCAGCGCGAGAGCGCGCCTTGACCGCTCACGGGGATCATCTCCAGGCCCAGCGCGAGCTCGCGGCCGCTCATGGCGCGGCGCTCGATCAGCTCGCTCAGCACGCGGTACTGGGCCCAGTGGTGGTGCGGGTCGTCGTGGCGCTCGCCGACGCACACCGCGCTCGCCTGGGCGAGCTCTGAGAGTAACTCGTCAGGGGAGAGCTGGGCGCCGTCCGACACCCGCACGCCGTAGAACGCCTCCGGGACGGGGTAGTCAATGGGCGTGTACTTGTGCTCGCCGCCTCGGTCCGCTGCTGGCGGCGCGTCGCTTGCCCGGGGCTCAGCGGCAGGTCGTTCGTTGCCCTGCCTAGCGCAGCCAGCGGCGGCCGTGAGGCTCGCGCTGGCGATGCAGAGCGCGGCCATCAGGCGCTTCGGCCGTGCGAAGGGGGGGACCTTGCCTCGGGCGCCGCGCTTCATGGCAGGGGAGCATTGTTTAATAGCCGCGGTCACGCAACTCCGGTGGCAACAGCGCGCTCGGCTTGCCGGGGGCGATCACCCACAGCTGATGGGCGGCGCGAGTGGCCGCGATGTGCAGCAGGTGACGAGACTCGTCGTCCTCTGGGTAGGAGCTCTGGGTCACGTCGAGCAGCACCACGTAGTCGAACTCAAGGCCCTTCACCTGGCGCACGTCGGTGACGTCTACCCCCGCCCGGAAGGGGAAATCTTGGTGGGCGATGCGGCGGAGGAACGGCACCTCGGCGCGCTTGAGCCCGTTATAGTAAATGTCAGCCTGCTCTGGGTAACGCGCCACCAGGCAGACGGTGGCGCTTGGCTCCTCGGCCATCAACGAGCGCAGGGACTCCGCCAGGAAGCCGACGGCGTCCCCCGACTGAGCGAAGCGAAACAGCTCGACCTTGGCGCCAGCGCGGGTGGCGACGGGCTCATCGTCGCTCGCGAGCGGGCCGAGCACGGCGCGCGCGAAGGCCAGCACCTCTTGCGTGGAGCGGTAGCTCAGCTTGAGCGGCTCCACCTCCACGTGATCGAGGTGGAGCGTGCTGAGGGTGTCCTCCCAGCTCTTGAAGCCGTTGTCCATGTGCAGCCGCTGCGCCACGTCGCCCGCCAAGGTGACGCTCCGCGCGCGGCTCACGGTGCCGATCAGCACCGCGAGCTCCACCGGGCTCAGATCTTGAGCCTCGTCGATCAGCGCGTGCTCGTAGACTAGGGCGTCGCCGCCCTTACCGCGCAGGAGCGGTCCGCGCAGCTGCTGCACCAGGTAGAGCAGCAGGGTGTCGTCCTCGCGGTCGAGCTTAGCCACCTCCTCGACCTCGCCGCCGTCGATGG
>CAYQAC010000099.1:0-17703 GCA_964415255.1 uncultured Polyangiaceae bacterium
CGTCACCTCAACACGCTGAGCGTCGCGCTCCGGGCCCGCCGTCACGAGCAGCCGGTAGCGCCCCGGGTGAAGCCGCAGGCTGAGCTCACCGTTGCCGGTCCAGGCGAAGCGATCCGCCCCCTCAAGCCCGCCGTCCTCATCGAACACCGGCGCGGCGCTCCCCACCTTGTCCACCCGCACCTTGGCCGCCAGCTTCGCGCCCCGCTCGTCGCGGACAGACAGCAGCACTTCTCCGCGCGGTAATGGGGGCTCAGCGATCGGTAGTGGCTCGAAGCTGAGCTCACGCGTGGCCACCAGCTCGCCCCCGCGCGGGATCCCGCGCGCCGTGTAGTGCGCCTTGATGGTCCCCTGGAACCCGCGGATCCGCGCGCGATAATCGAGGTGCATCGCGGTGTCGCCGGTGGGCCGAAGCAGCAAGTCCCCCTGCGCCCCGCGGCGACCCACCCAAGTCGCCTTCCCACGGTAGGACATCCGCGGCGCCCCGAGGCCAGCCACGTGGTACTGCAGGTTGCCGAAGCGCAGCGCGTCCCCCAGCCGCGCCGACACCGCGCCGCCATTTGCCTCACGGAAACGTGTGCGGAGCAGCGCCTTGGGCAAGCTCGGGTGAAGCTCAATGCGCGTGGTCGCGAGCAGGCGCTGCCCACTCACGGTCACCTCCGCCTCGATCTCGATGCCGCCCCGCTCAAGCCGGGTGGAGGTCGCCACGAAGGCGTGGTCACGGTCGCCGACGCTCGCCACCTGATGGAGCTGCCACAGCGCGTCCAGGTGGGTCTCCGTGCCCAGGGCCTCCGCGGTGGGGAGGAAGGGGCGGTTACGCCACAGCTCAGTCAGGTAGCCGTCCTGACGACGCACCATCAAGGTGAGCTCGGCGCTCCTCAAGGTGGGGTCCCCCGGGGTGGCGAAGGTGCGCAACATCCCCGCCAGATCGCTGGCGCGTGCGGGTCGCGCCTCGACGGGCTGGGCCACGAAGTCGCCGGCTTCAGCGCTCTTTTTTTGGGGGGTTGGGCGGGCTCCCTGCGCCGCCGGGCTACTCCCCAGGGTCACCAGCAGGCACAGCAGCGGCGCCACGCTGCGCCCCCAGCCACCGGTTGAAAAATCGTGCGCCCTCACCACCCTTTTCGGAGGGTACCCCAAGCGCTCTCGCTCCGGGGCGCTCCCACCCAAAATCTGTAACCCATTGAAATCACTCACTAAATAGCACTGGCAGGGCGCGCAGGGTGCGTCTGTTCACTGTTTGTCAGAAACTGGACAGAGTTACAGTACCTCAGGCACTAAGGGCGCATGACCCAGCTCGCACAGGCCGTCCTCGTCCGCCTCTACCTCGACTCTCAAGCCACCCGTCGCCCCACCCAAAGCTCCCTCGCCAAGGCCCTGGGGCTGCCGCCGGCGACCCTGCGCGTCGCCCTCGCGGAGCTGGCCCAAGCAGGCTGGGTAGACGCCGAGCGCGTGCGCCTCACCCTCCAAGGCCTCGTGCTCGCCACCAGCCTCCAAGCGCGCCTCACCGCCACCGGTCAGGCTGCCTGATGTTTGGGGGCGCGGCATGCTGCGTCCGTACGTTCGTGATTTGCGGTCAGCTGCCCAACACCACCAGGGTGGTGGGCGTGCCGGGCAGCGGCGCGATGGCTTGCCAGCCAGGCGGCAGCGCTGGCTCCGTGAACTCAAACAGCCAGCGCGCGTCCAGCGGGGAGAGGTTGGGGCAACCGGCGCTCATCTTCTCCCCGAAGCGCTCGTGCCAGTAGGCGCCGTGGAGCGCGTAGGGCTGCTTGAAATACTGCGTCCACATCACGTCGCTGATGAAGAAGCTGGTCGGCGCGCCCGGGTCCGGGCTCATGGTGCCCCAGCGCTCCTTCCAGTTCACCGGGAAGGCGCCGAGCGGCGTGGTGTAGTTCTTCACGCTGCCTTTCCCGTGGTGCGCCCCGCCGCGCCCCGGCGCGTGCACCGTGGCATAAACGGGCTCTTCCCCGCGGTAAGCCACCAGCGTGTTCTCAAGCAGCGAGAGGTAAATCCAGGTGCCGCCCCGCGCGCTCGCCGGCGCCTTCACCAGCTTGGCCACGCGGAAATGCTCGCGGCGCACCCAGTCGCCCCGCCGCGTGCGCAGGTAGCGATGCCCCGCGTGGCGGCGCTCCTCCGTCCCGAGCTCCAGGGGCGCGCCGGGCTCCGCCACCTCGCCCGTCGGCACCAAGGCGCCGTCCTCCAGCCGGTGCAGCGGACGCGGGGTGAGCCGCGCCCAGCCGAGCGGCAGCTGGGGAGCGCTCTCCCCCGCGAGACGCACGCCTTGAAACGCGGTCGGGCGATAGCGGCGCACGCGATCGGCCGGCACCAAAGCCAGCTCCGGTGTCACCAGCCACACGCGCCCCACGGCGCGAAACGCGCGCCCATAACTCACCATGCTGCCATGCGGCAGGCTCTTACGCAGCAGGCCCCCGCCGCCCATGGGGCTCTGTGCGCCCTCGGTCACGAAGCTGGGCGGCGGCCCGTTCTCGGTGATCGGCGCCTCCTCCACCAGGTCTTCAAAGCCGCGCGCCCAGTCCCCGAGCTTCAAGGGGCGCTCGCGGTAGCGCATCATCACGCGCCGGTGCTGCTCCTCCGTGGGGATGCGATCGTACATCGGGGCGCCGATGCTGAACGCGTACCCATAGGGATAAATCGCATCGTCAGGGACGCTGTGCGTCTCGGTGACGGCGCGCACCACCGGGTGCTCTGGATCACGGGTGGTGCTGTGGTCGTCGCACACCCAGCCGTAGGGCGCGACCGCGAAGTAGCCACGCTTACAGCCGGGCTGCCCCGGGCGGCGCTCTTCGGAGCGCAGCGGCACGCCGTAGCCCACGCGGATGGCGCCGTGCTTCAGCAGCTTGCCGCGCGGATTCGACGGACGCTCCGCCCAGATCCAGGTGATGTAGCGCACGCTGTACACGTGGCCGTGGGGCGCGACGGGCGGCGCCTCCACGGCCTCTGGCTCTGACGCGATGTCAGCGGGAGGCGGCTTGACGCTGGGCACCGGCTGGGCAGCTGACGGCTCCTCGACAGGGGAACTGACTGGCCCTGAAGCGCACCCAACCCCCAAAGCCCACGAGACAAGCGCCGCTCCCAGGGCCCCTACGCGGCAGCCCCGCAGCGAGACCGCGTCCCCTCGAAGGGCCGTACCCCGCCCGCTCGCTCGCTCCCCCACCCGCTGCATCGATCGGTGAGTTTGTCACGCGGGCCACGGAGCCGCCCACAATCACGCGATGTTCCCCACTTTCTCCGCTTGGGAGCGCGCACCCGGGCATACCGCGCCCTGGATAGAGCGTTCCCTGAAGAGCACGTCCATGACCCACCGATTCACCCCCAGAGCAGCGAGCCCCCACACATCAACGCCCAACCGGCACACCTGGCGCACCTGCGTGGCGGCGACCCTGCTCGCCGTGGGCTGCAGCCAAACGCCCCCCGCCCCGCGCGAGGTGTCCGTGCCCGCCGCCCCTGAGGCTGCCTCAAACGACCCGAGCGACGCCGAGCCGGAGCCCTACTCGCGCTTCCTCACGCGTTTCCTCGCGGCACTGGAGAACAGCGGTGAGTCCCCCGAGGCGCTCAACTCCTTCGTGGATCCGGCGCACGGCGTGTTCCTGCTCATCAACCCCGGCGCGTTCACCATCGTGGAGTCCTACCGCAGCTACGGCGAGCTCGCGCGCACGCCTCACTTGGGCGGCAGCCTGCTCCACAGCAAGATGGGCTGTGACGCTGAGCTCCACAGCCTCAGCGCGCGGCTACCGCAGTTCAGCTGCGATGATGAGCGCTACGACGTGCCCCACAGCTGCTACCAAGGGGAGTTCAAGAGCGGGGTGCTGCGGCAACACCTGGTGTGGATGCAGGAGTACCTACCGGCCGAGACGCCCGAAGCCGGCCGCGAGTTCACGCAGCTGATGGCCAAGGTGGAGGGTAGCGAGCAGCTCGTCACCCACTACTTTTTCAGCACGCGCGTGAGCCGCGGCTACTTCTTCGGTCAAGTGGGCGGGGCCTGGCGCCTGATCTGGGTGAACGCCGTCTCGCCCTGCTCCGCCTGACTTGGCCCAGCATCGCGCGAGGTGGGATGCTGCCAGGCCAGCGCGTGAGGTCAGGTGTGAGGTGCCCGGCGAGCCATTTAGTCAGCTAGGCGAACGAATGGGTGGGAGGCGATGCGGAGCCTAGTTCGGGGGTTTTGGGGGTTGGTCCCGCTGCTCGGCGTCTTGGCCTGCCACAGGCTCTGGGAGGCCCCCGAAGGAGCCGCGCCACACGACGACGCCAGCGCCCCCGTGAGTGGCGACCCGAGCGCCGCGAGCGCGGCGGAGGACACAGCGCCGGCACCGCCCCTGAGCGCCACGCCAAGCCCCCAAAGCTCGCTGAACCTGGCGAACGCAGCAGCGCAGCCCGCGCCGCAACCGACAGCCCACCTCACGGACGGCGCTTGCCCCAGCCACATGGCGCTGATCCAGGGGCGCTTCTGCATCGACCGCTTCGAGGCGAGCCTCGAGAGCCCGGAGGGCGAGCCGCTCTCGCCATATCACGCGCTGAAGGGGCGCCCCGCGGTGGCGGTGAGTCGCGCGGGGCTGGTGCCCCAGGCGCACATTTCCATGAACCAGGCCAAGGCCGCCTGCACCCGCGCGGGCAAGCGCCTGTGCACCACCGCCGAGTGGCTGGACGCCTGCGCTGGGAGCTCCAAGCGCCCGCTGCGATCGTATCCTTATGGGAATACAGAGCAGCGCGGCGCCTGCAACGCGCACCAGCCGGGGCACCCCATCGCCGTGCTGCACGGCGGCCGCCGCAAGACGGACTCCTTCTGGATGAACGATCCGCGGATCAACCAGCTGAGCGCCACCGTGGCCCCGACCGGCGCCTTCGAGGGCTGCGTCAGCCCGGAGGGCGTGCACGACCTGGTGGGCAACCTGCTCGAGTGGACAGACGGCAGCCGGCCGCTGCTCATGGGTGGGTACTACCTAGACGCCAAGGAGAACGGCGCCGGGTGCCGCTACGTGACCATGCTCCACGGCGCGGATTACCACGATTTTACCACCGGATTTCGCTGCTGCGCGGCGAAGGGTCAGGCCGAACCGGGGGATCAGGCGCCGAGCGCCGAGCCAAGCGCTCAGGCTCAAGGCGCCCCAGCTGACCCTGAGGAGCCTCCAGGCGGCGCTGAGCCTATTGCGTCAGCTGAGCTGACTGCCACGCCGCCCAGCGTCCCCTCAGCGTCAGGTGCACTGACCGCAGCCGCGACCCCGCCGGGTGCCCCGGAGGCGCCACCGCCGTCCCCCGACGCCCCCCGTGATCCACCGGGCCTGCGCGCCTTCACCGACCCCGCGGCGCCGCTCCCGAAGGTTACGCGCGCCGAGTACGCGGCGGCGGACGCCGCCTGCCCCAGCGACATGGCGCTGGTGGACGGTGAGCGCTGCGTGAGCCCAACCCAAACCTGCAAGGCCTGGGTGGACGACCCTGGCACCCCCGCCCGCTCCTGCGGTGAGTTCGCGCCCACCGTCTGCGGCGCCGCGCGGCAGCCGATGCGCTACTGCATCGACCGCTACGAGTTCACGCCAGAGGGCTACACCCTCCCGCTGGTGAACGTCTCCTGGGGGGAGGCCGAGCTGCTCTGCCGCCGGAGCGGCAAGCGGCTGTGCCTGGAGGCAGAGTGGGAGTTCGCCTGTGAGGGCCCGGAGGCGCTCCCTTATCCATATGGATACAAACGCGACGGCGCCGCCTGCAATCATGACCGCGCCGAGCTGTTCACCGCCGCCGGCAAGCTGAACGACCAGCGCGTGCCCACGGAGTCACTGCCGCGCTGCGTGAGCCCATTCGGCGTGTTCAACCTGGTCGGCAACGTGGACGAGTGGACGACGCGCGGCGGCGGCGGGCGGCGCTCCATCTTGCGCGGCGGCTGGTGGCTCAAGGGGCGCAACCGCTGTCGCGCCGCGACCAGCTCCCACGGCGAGAACTACGCCGGCGCCCAGACCAGCTTCCGCTGCTGCAAAGCCGCCCGCTGAGGCGCCCACCTCTAAACCCCGCGCTTGCCGCCCCAGCGCTCGATGTGGAGCCGCGTGCAGGCGCTGAAGCCAAGCTCCGTAGCCAGCGCCTGCACCGCGGGCAGCCGCTCGGCCAGCTCCTCACGGGTCGTCGCCTGCGGCATCAGGAGCACGTGTGAAGCGGGCCAGCCGTGCGCCAACTCAAGCAGCTCGCTTGCATCGTCAGCATTCATGACCACTAGCTTGAGCCACGCGCGCCCCGTGGCCCTCAGCGCCGCGAGCGCCTCCGGCCTCAAGCGGCGGTGCGCTGGGTCGCCGCCGTGCGCCAGCTTGGGCGACACGTTCCACTGATCGACGCGCGCCGCGAGCGCGGCGCTGGGCGCGAGGGTGCCGTTCGTCTCCACCTCCACCACCACGGCGCGCGGCAGCTCCGCGAGCAGGGCCTCCATGCCCGCGCTCTGGATCAACGGCTCACCGCCGGTGATCACGAGGCGCTGGGTGTCGGCGAGCCCGGCGCGCTCGAGCTCAGCGCGCGTCTCCGCGAGGCTCCAGTGCCTCACCTCGTCCTCGTAGCGGTACTGGCTGAAGTCCCAGGTGTACTTGGTGTCGCACCAGCTGCAGCGCAGGTTGCAGAGCGCGAGGCGCAAGAACACGCAGGGCTCGCCCAGGCTCTTGCCCTCGCCCTGCACGCTCTGGAACACCTCGCTCACCCGCAGCTGCACCAGGGGGCGTTTAGCACTGGCAGGTCCAAGGCGATGGATTGCTCACCCAATTGTTGAGTGTATACGTAGGTTATTGAGGCTCTGGGTAGGGATTCAGACCCTGAAGGCGCGTGACGGAGTGTGGATTGGAGCTCCATCGAGACCAGTCAGGGACCCAGCGCGCGCCAAGTGCAGCGCCATAGAGCCTTTAATTTAAGGCTTTGGCGCTATCTTTACTGTTTTACTCGTGTTCCGTCACAAAATCCGATCTTTTCGATCGACTTTTTGTTGCCGCAGGCCTCAGTAAATTGTAGTTACTCGATCGGGTAACTGGAGATTATGGCGATGCCTGAACAGAACCACGCGGCGAGGTCGATCGGGGTGGTGGGGGGCCACGACCGCAGCGGGCGGCAGCTGGCGCAGCTCGCGAAGACTTGGGGGCATCGCCTCCACCACCACACGGGCAACATGGCCGGCACCGGCGAGCGGGATCTGCAGACGCTGGTGGAGCGCAGTGATCTCGTCGTGGTCATCACCGACGTGAACAGCCACGCGGCGGTGAAGCGCGCCCGGGTGCTGGCGCTCGCGGCCGCGCGGCCTTGCGTGCTGGTCCGGCGCCTGGGCGTCGCCGGCCTGCGCGCGCTGCTCGATGATGGTCTCCCCACGGAAACGGAGCTGCCAGCCCACTGTAGCCGCGTCGAGAAGACGCGCGCTGCATAGAAGCTCCTCTCACCACCGGGGTGCCGCGGCCTGCAAAGCCGAACGGTCCGGGTTCGACTCCCGGGAGGGGCACGGGCGGAACATCCGCACCTCACCTCAGGAGAACACATGACTTACTACCGAACCGGGCTCAGCTGGGCCGTGGCGAGCGGCGCCTTGTTGCTCACGCAGCCAGCGCTCGCGGCGCCCTGCGCTGAGCTCAACCTCCCGAACCCCATCTACGGCGCTGGGGGCAGTGCCATCACTGCCACCCTCGCCAAGGTGGCGATCGAGCTCGCCAAGCTCCCTGAGCCGATCACCGTTTTGTTCTCGGACCCCGGCGCGTGCACTGGCTACACGCAGTTCGTCGACAATCGCATCACCGGCACCCTGCAGTATTGGACCGCCGCGGGCACACGTGAGACCTGCGATCCGCCGCTCACCGGTCAGCCCGCGGATTTCGCCCACATGGGCAACACCGCGGACTTTTGCGCCGGGGGCGTGTTGCCAGCGGACGTGGGCGACTTCGGTGCGCCCATCCAGACCATCAACCTCATCACCGACAAAGACTCGAGCCAGACGGCGCTGAGCGCGGAGGCGCTCTACTTCATCTTCGGCTTCGGCTCCGAGGCTCAGGTGGCGCCGTGGGTGGATGACTTCGCCATCTTCCATCGCCGCACCAATTCGTTCGTTCACCTGTTCATCGCCGACGTGGTCGGTGTGCCGCCCACCGGCTTCCCCGGTGGGGAGACGACGGAGCGGAGCACCAACGACGAGACAGTGGAGGCAGTGGCCACCGCGGGCGCGACCGATCCGGAGCGCACCTTGGGGTACGTGTCCGGGTCAGCGGCGGACAAGGGCGCGGAGCGCGGCCTGGTGAAGACCCTGGCCTACCAGCACTATGGGCAGTCGTGTGGTTACCTGCCGGACTCGTCACCCACGCGCCTCGACAAGCTAAACGTACGCTTGGGGCAGTACTACCTGTGGACGCCGGGGCACTTCTTCGCGCGAGTCGACAACGCGGGGGAGATCGTCAACCCGCGCGTCAAGGACTTGGTCGACTGGTTCGGCGGCAAGCCAGCGCCCGGTGGGATCGACGTCACGCGGATCGTGATCGAGTCGGGCGACGTGCCTCAGTGCGCGATGCGCGCGACGCGCGCCGGTGTCACCGGCGCCATCAGCTCGTTCGCGCCGGCTGAGCCCTGCGGTTGCTACTTCGAGCAGATCGCGACGGGCGTGACCTCGTGCACCGCCTGCACGACCGACACCGAGTGCTCAGGGGACTCCCCCAAGTGCCGCTCTGGTTTTTGCGAGGCCTACTGAGGAGCTTGAACATGAAACGACTTCATTTGGGCATCTTTGCCGTGAGTTTCGTGGTGATCGCGTGTGGCGGTGACAACGCAGCGCCGAGCGACCAACCACTCACGGGCGGGGTTGGGGGCGGTGGAACCGGGGGGACATCCGGCGCTGCGGGGACGAGCGCTGGGGGCAACGCGGGCACCAGCGGGGCCGGGGGCAGCGCAGGCTCGGGAGGCACCACCAACCTCCCAGCGTGCACGAGCCCCACCCAGGAGGGTTGCTTCGAGAGCTACGAGACGTGCGAGCCGGTGGAGCAGGCGCACTTCCTAGACCGCTGCAACGACACCTGCTTCGGCTTCGACAACTCAGGTCGGCTGCCCTTCTACCGCGAGGGTGAGCCGCTGCCACCCGTGGGTGAGCCGCTGAACTAGCGGGACCCGATCGCCCACGAGCGCGCCGAGCGCGCTCGTGGGTGGTCGGCGTGATCCTCGGACGACTGGCATCGCCATGACGACGCCTGCTAGCCCCACCACTCAGGTCAACTGCCTTTTCATTGCATGAACACGAGACTCCTCCCAGAGCGCGGATCGGGTCGCCATCGAACGGGCGGGCGAAGCCACCTCCCCGGGGACGACACGGCTCACGCTACCGAGAGCACGCAGGTGCGGTGCCGTCCAACCCCAACCCCCGGACACGCTGACATCAGGCGCGTCGCCGTGAGCGCGTTGTTCGCGATCTCGATCGCGCACAGCGGCCAAGTCGCAGCTCAGATCGCGGTGGACGATCGAGCTCAGGGAGCCCCAGCTCGAGCGCCAGCCACGGCCGCTTCGGAGCCCGACTTGGGCGGCGAAGCAGCCTCGCGTGAACCTCCCGAGCGCAGCGTCTTGCGAGCGGCGCCGGGCGCGCCCTACGCCCCACGATTTCAGCGAGGGCTCAGCCTGGGCGGTTTCCTCCACGCGCAGTACGTGGAGAGCCAACTATCGGAAGATCAGCTTAGCCAGAGCGGCGCGCCGCTCAACGAAGATCAGTTCTCGCTGCGCCGCGGGCGCCTCGCGATGAGCTATGGCGCGGCCTACGCCGCCGCCACGCTGGAGCTCGACGCCAGCACCCATCGCGGCGAACGGATCGGCGTGCGTCGCGCCGAAGCGACGTTGCTCTACCGCTCGGAGCGCGAGGTACCAGCGTTCGTCACGCTGGGGGTCACCGACGTCCCCTTCGGCTACGAGCTGGCGGAGTCGCCCACGAGCCGGCTGTTCGCCGAGCGCTCCACCGCCTCCCTGGCACTATTCCCGGTGGAAATGGATGTGGGGCTCAAGATCGGCGGGAGCTACGCCTTCCTCCGCTACGCCGTGGCACTGATGAACGGTGAGGTGTCGCCGAGCGGCCTCGGGCAAGACACGAACGGACACAAAGATCTGGTGGGGCGCCTGGGGGTGGACACCCGCCATGACTCGGAGACGCTCACGGTCCAGGGCGGGGTGTCGTTCGCGGTGGGGCAGGGCCTTCACCCTGGTAGTCCCGCGCGCAAGGGCGGCGTGGTGTGGATCGATGAGAACCAAGACGGCGTCGCCCAGAGCGGGGAGATCGTGGGGGTGCAGGGCACCTCCGCGCGCCGGGCCCAGAACTTCGACCGCTGGGCGCTGGGGCTCGACCTCGGGCTGAGCCTCTCGAGCGCGCTCGGCACCGGGCGGTTCGCGGTCGAGGTGTACCTCGCGTCCAACCACGACCGCGGCCTGTTCATCGCCGATCCCGTGCTCCAGAGCATCGACGTCCGTGAGCACGGCGCGGCCGCGCAGCTCCGCCAAGAGCTGACGGAGTACGCCGAGCTGGGGCTGCGGATCGCGGTGTATGATCCGCACGCCGACGTGATCGAGGCGCGCCGTGGGGAGCTGGTGCCGCGCGATCAAACGCAGTGGACGTTCTCGCCCGCCGTCGCGGCGAAGCTGCCAGGCACCGCGCGCCTCACCGTGCAGTACGATTTCGTCCGCGATCTGCTGGCGCGTGACGCGCGCGGCGTGCCCGAAGACGCCAAGAACGATCAGCTGACGGTACGCCTGGAGGTGCTGCTGTGAAGCGCGCCGTGCATCGGCTCGCAGCTGTCGCGACGCGCCCCGCGGCGACCGCGCTCCTTGTGATGGGCTGCGGCGGTGAGAACCCGCTCACGGCCGGCTTGGAGGAGCCGATCCGGGTGACCGGCGCTCAGTTCGTGGAAGGTGCGCTGCCTGGCGGATCGGAGGGCGCCGAGGCGCCGAGGCCCACCTCGGTCACGCTCGGCAGCCGCATCGTGCCGCAAGGGGCCAGCCAGCTGCGCGTGACGGGCTTCGCCACACCAGACGCCTACTCCGTCGGGGTGCGGCTCACAAACCATGGCAGCGGGTACTGGGCACTACCGGTCAGCGCACCTGACCCTGCAAACGATGGTCAGCTCGGCTTCAGCTTCTACTTGGATGTTGCGCCGGACGCCCCACCAGGCCTCCGCACGCTGCAGCTCGCGGCTGTCGACGGCGCCGGGCAGGCGGGCAGCCACACCACCACTCAGCTCTGCATCACGCCGCGCGTCCCCGACAACCTGAACGCCTGCGACAAGACCCTCGCGCCGCCGGCCTTGGTCGTGAGCCTCGCCTGGGACCGCGACGTGGACCTCGACCTGCGGGTGGTCACGCCCGGCGGCGCCGTGGTCGACGCCAAGCGCCCCACGGCCGAAGGCGGCGGTCGTCTCGACATCGACTCTACCCGCGAGTGCACGCCAGACGGCCGGCGACGGGAGAACCTCGTCTGGCAAGAGAAGCCCGCGCGCGGCGTGTACCAAGTCTACGCGAACCTGCACTCCGCCTGCGGCTTCGAAGCGGCGCGCTTCACCCTCACCCTCCACTCGCGCGCTGTGGGCGAAGACCCCGGCACCTACCAGGTGGTGGAGAGCCGCCGTTTGAGCGGCAGCGTGCTCGCACACCACGAGAACGGCGGCGCCGCGCGCGGCACCTTCGTCACTGAATTTACCGTACGGTAATTAACTACGAGAGTCATCATGCTGATCGAACGCCTCATGAAGGTCGCGCTCCTCGGGAGCGAGTGGGTGCTCTACCTGCTGATCGCCCTATCCATCCTCTCGCTCGGCACCATGTTCGAGCGCTGGCTCTTCTTCCGCCGCCACAGCGGCGACCTCCAGGCGGTGAAGGCCGCGGTGTTGCCGAAGCTCGACGCCAAGGACCTCGCGGGTGCGCTTCGGGTGCTTGAGGGCGCGCCGGGGATCCCTGCAAGCTGTGCGCAGCTGGCCCTCCGTTGGGCGAAGAATGGCGCCGACGTGGTCCAAGACGTGGCGGAGGTCGAGCTGTCGCGCCAGCGCAAGGAGCTCGAGCGCGGGCTGAACCTGCTCGGCACCTTGGGGAACAACGCGCCCTTCGTCGGCCTGCTCGGCACCGTGCTCGGCGTGATCATCGCCTTCGACGCGCTGGGCGACGCGGGGCAGAACACGGGCGCCATGGGCGGCGTGATGGCGGGCATCGCCGAGGCGCTCGTCGCCACGGGGGTTGGCCTGTTCGTCGCGCTGCCAGCGGTGGTCGCCTACAACGTGATCCAGAAGCGGATCGGCGACATCGAGTCTGACACGCAGGCGCTCGTGAAGCTGCTCGTCGCGTTCATCAAGGCCTACCCCGAGCTGAGAGCCGAGCTCACTGAGCGGGCGCCATCGCCCGAAGACGCGGGGAGCGATTCCATGGAGGCCGCGGCGCTGACCTCCGCCGCGTGAGACACAGATGGCAGCCATCCAAGCCCCTGGCCGCGCGCGCGGCGGCATCGTCGGCATCAACATCACGCCGTTCGTCGACGTGGTGTTGGTGCTCCTGATCATCATGATGGTCTCGGCGACGTACATCGTCTCCCAGAGCCTGAAGGTCGAGCTCCCAAGGACGGCCACCTCGGACGACACGGTGTCGAAGACGCACGTCGTCTCCATCACGAAGGACGGCGAGCTCTCCTACAACGAGCGACCCATCTCCCCAGCAGCGCTCGCGACGGAGCTGGAGGCGGCGCAGCGTCAAACGTCAGTGAACCTGGTGATCAGCGCCGACAAAGCGGCGGTCCATGGTCGCGTGGTGGAGGTGATCGACGTCGCAAAGCTCGCTGGGATCACGAAGTTTGCCATCAACGTGGAGCGCTCCCAGGGCAAGTGAGCCTCGGGCGATGACGGATGGCAGGGCGAACTGGCCTCGTGACCTTCAGCTTGGTGCTCCACGTAGCCGAGCGCCAGCGCGCCAGCGCCGTGGAGCTCGGCTACGTGGAGGTGGAGGAGGGTCACGCCGCGACCGCGATCGAGATCTTCGAGGCGCCGAAACCCACGCCGCCGCCCATCGCGGCGACCCCCGAAGTGCCACAGGCTCCCGATCAGCCGAAGGCCACAGCGCCTGCCACGCGGGCGCCCGCGCCTACCCCCGCACCAGCACCCCAGCCGGAGGCGGCCAGCCCTGCCGCCGAGGCGCCCGCATCCGCCCCTCCCGACTTCGGGCTTTCACTCTCGGGCGGCGCAGGGGGTCCGAGCGGCGTCGCGGTGCCAACAGGAGGCGGCGCGCGCCCGGCGCCCACGGGCGCGCCACCCCAGCCGAAGCGCGCCATCAAGGCGCCCGCGCCTGCCGGTGATGGCTGCGATGAAGCGCCGATCAAGCCGCGGCCGCTCTCGGTACCCCAACCGGCGTACACCAGCGCGGCGCGCGACGCAGCGGTGGAGGGCCGCGTGCGGCTGTCGCTCACGGTGGATGAGCAAGGCGCGGTGGTCAGCGTCCAGCTGCTCCAGGGGCTTGGCCATGGCTTGGACGAGGCAGCGATCGCCGCCGCGCGCCGCGCCCGCTTTCAGCCCGGGAGCCGCTGCGGCAAGCCCAGCCGCGCCACCTTCACCATTTCCATGCGGTTTTCTGCCACATGAGGCGTGAGCCCCGTTCAGCGCTGCTGCACCTCGTAGTCTGCGCCGCGCTGTTATCGTCTGTTAGCCTGACTCATAGGAGCTGGGCGCAGCCAGCGCCACAGGCAGCGCCACAGCTCACCAAGGCACCCAAGCTGATCCGCTTCGTGGAGGCGCGCTACCCCGCGGCCGAGCAGGCGGCGCGACGGGAGGCCTCGGTCGTGTTGTCACTCGCGCTGTCCGCCGAGGGCGCCGTGACCGAGGCGACGGTGCTTGAGTCGGCCGGGGCCGCCTTCGATGCGGCGGCGCTGGCGGCGGTTCGGCAGTTCCAGTTCGAGCCGGCCGAGGTGGACGGCGTCCCGGCGGCGATCCGCCTGACGTATCGCTACGATTTCGTACTGAAGGAGGAGGCGCCCACCACCGGCGGGCTCCGTGGGGTGGTGCGAGATGCGTCCGGAGCGCCCCTCGAAGGCGTGGAGATCACGCTGAGCACCGGAGCGTCAGCGACCACGGACGCTGCCGGGCGCTTCGAGTTCAGGGAGCTACAATCAGGCATTCTGACTATATCCCTGCGCGCGGCAGATGGCCCGAGCGTCGAGACGGAGGAGCAGATCGAGGCCGGGCGCACGCTGGAGGTCAGCTTCCAGTTGGAGAGCGCGCCACCAAGCGACGCGGAGGAGGACGGCGACGATCTCGAGATCGTCATCCGCGCGCCCGTGCTGAGCAAGCACACCACCTCGGTCGAGGTGGACACGCAGGACGCTAAGCGCGCACCCGGCACTCAGGGCGACGTCCTCAAGATCGTGCAGAGCTTGCCGGGCGTCGCGCGCGCCGCCGCTGGCTCGGGTGAGGTGGTGGTGTGGGGCGCCGCGCCGGAGGACACCCGCGTCTACGTGCATGGGGTGCGCGTGCCGCTGCTCTATCACTTCGGGGGGCTGCGCTCGACGGTGCACTCGGACTTGGTGAAGTCCGTGGAGCTGATCCCAGGGGCCTACGGCGCAGCCTATGGCAGGGGGCTCGGGGGCTTGGTCTTGGTTGGCTTGGCGAGCCCACCGGAGCGCTTGGCAGGGAGCGTTCAGATCGACGTGCTCGATGCCTCGGCTGCTCTGAGCGGACCCATCGCGCCACGGCTCGGGGTGAGCCTCGCGGTGCGGCGCTCTCACATCAGCGACGTGGCGGGCTGGGTGACCGAGGAGGACCACTCCGCCTACTTCACGCTACCGAAGTACCACGATGCTCAGGCACGCCTCAGTTACCAGCTGAGTGAGGGAGAGAGCCTCGAGCTGGGCGGGCTGCTGTCGTCCGATTCGCAGCGCCGCAGCTCACCCAGCGTCGATCCCTTGGCGCGCACCCAAGAGTCGCGGGAGGTGCGCTTCGATCGCCTCGACGTCCGCTACCACAAGCAGGCGAGCGATGGCACAAGCGTCCTGGTGCAGCCATGGCTCGGGCGCGACCACGTGAGCCGCGCGGGGCAATTCGGCAGCGTCCCAACACGCCTCGAAGCCGATCACCTCAACCTGGGGCTGCGCTCGGAGTGGAGCGGGCGGCTCGCTCCCGCGCTGCGCGGGCGAGCTGGGGTGGATTTCGAGCTGGTGCGCTCCGAGGTGACTCGGGCAGGCGCCATCACGGCGCCACCCCGTGAGGGTGATCCGTTCGTCTTCGGGCGCCCCCCGGCGGATCAGCTGAGCCACGATCGGTACAGCGCCCAGCTCGGCAGCGCCGCGCCCTACGGTGAGCTAGAGGTCAGCTTATTCGACGATCAGCTCCAGCTCACGCCGGGCCTGCGCCTCGAGCCGTACTTCATCAGCGCCAGCCGGCGGAGCCCCGATGACGGCGTGAGCCCGCCGGTCGCGGTGCAGACGGCAGACGTCTCACTCCAGCCGCGGCTCTCCGTGCGCTACTCCCCCACCCGCCAAGTCCAATTCAAGGCGGGCTACGGCAGCTACCGTCAGCCACCGCTGCCTGAAGATCTGAGCTCGGTGTTCGGGAGCCCCACCTTGGAGCTCGCCTCGGGGCGCTCCGTCGTCTTTGGCGTGCGGGTGGAGTTAGCCAGCTCCCTGAGCGCGGAGACGACCGTCTTCCACGCCAGAGGCGCAGGGCTCGCCGTACGCAGCCCGCTGGCGTCACCCCTCAGCGCACGAGCGCTGGTGCAGACGGGGGAGAGCCGCAGCTACGGGAGTCAGATCTTGCTGCGACGCGACCGCGGCGATGGAGCGCTCTTCGGGTGGGTCGCTTACACGCTGCTCCGAAGCGAGCGACGCGACTCCCCGAACCACGACTACCGACGGTTCGACTTCGATCAGACCCACGTCCTGACCGCGCTCGGAGCCTACGATCTCGGCGCTGGGTTCGACGTGGGCGTTCGGCTCCGCACGGCGACCGGGTACCCCCGCACCCCGGTGCGCGGCGCCTTCTACGACGCGCGCCGCGATCGCTACGAGCCGCGCCTGGGCGAGCGAAACTCGAGCCGCCTCCCCGCATTTTTCCAAGCAGATTTACGAACCGCGAAGACCTTCACGCTGAGCGGCAGTGAGCTCGAGATCTACCTCGACGTGCAGAACATCACGGGCCGAGAGAACGCCGAGGAGATCGCCTACTCGGAGGACTACTCGACCGAACGCTACATCACCGGGCTCCCGCTCCTGCCGGTGCTTGGTGCCCGATGGAGCTTTCAATGACGCGCACAGCGAAGCGACGCAGGCCCTCACTCATCTACGCTTGGGGAGCGCTCGCGCTGGGCGGCTGCATCCCCGAGCTCGAGGACGACACCGCGCGAATCACGGCGCCGCGCGTGCTCGCGGTGCGCGCCGTGCCGGCGGAGGCGGCGCCGGGCGATTCCGTCCGGCTCGAGGCCTTGGTCGCGAGCCCCGAGGCGACGCGCCCCGACGTGGCCTGGGCCCTGTGCACCGCGCGCAAGCCGCTCACCGAGTTGGGGCCCGTCGCCGCCGAGTGCCTGAGCGGTGGCGCCGGCGCCCAGCCGCTCGGCGCTGGACCGGGGGTCACGACCCTGCTCCCGAAGGACGCGTGCCGCCTGTTCGGATCGCTGCGCCCCGAGCCCAAGCCCGGCGAGCCCGCGGGGAGGCCCGTCGATCCCGATCCGACCGGCGGCTACTACCAACCCGTGATCGCGACCCTCCAGGGCGAGGAGACGCTCGGCAACGTGCGCCTCAGCTGTGGTCTGTTGGCCGTCCCACAAGCCGAGGCGCTGCGCTATAACGGCGGCTACGTCCGGAATCAGAACCCCGAGCTCGAAGCGCTCACACTGGAAGGTGTCGAGCCAGCTCCCCCAGGCAGCGTCCACGTCGAAGCCGGCGCGCGGATCACGCTCCACGCCAGCTGGGCGAGCTGCCCGGAGGAGCCCAGCTGCGGCGACGGCCTGTGTACCGCCGGCGAGAACGCCACGCTCTGCCCTGAGGATTGCCGCGGTGGCGTCGGCTGCAGCGGCGCCGAGGTCTACCTCGCTTACGACGCCGAGCAGCGCCGCGTCGTCACGCGCCGTGAGGCATTGATCGTGTCCTGGTACGTGACCGCCGGGGAGCTCTCGGAGCGGCGCACGGGCGCGGCGCGCGGCGCCACGAGCGCGACGACACGCTGGACGGCGCCGCGCCAGGCAGGGGTGGCGCGGCTGTGGGCGGTGCTCCGCGACGATCGCGGTGGGGTAGCGTACCGGGAGGTCGAAGTGCAGGTAGACTGACGAACCAGCGCACACGCACAGCGTCACCCAGTGTATGCCGCCTCAGCGCTGGATCAGCAGCCGCTCCAGCGGCACACCGGCCTCCGTCAGGAGCCGTGACTGCAGCTCACACAGCCGCTGCACGCCAGTGAGGCCCAGATCGATCATGGCGTCGATGTCCGCGCGGGGCACCGCCTCCCCCTCCGCCGTCCCCTGGATCTCCACCACGCTCCCCTGGGCGGTGGCGACCAAGTTCAAGTCGACGCGCGCGGTGCTGTCCTCCGCGTAGCAGAGGTCGAGCGCGTAAGCGCCGTCCACGTGCCCCACGGAGATGGCCGCCACCTGGTCACGCAGCACCGGGTGCTCCACCACGCGCCGCTCCCGCAGCCGATTCAAGGCCAAGGCCAGCGCGATGAAGCCGCCGGTCACCGCCGCGGTCCGCGTGCCGCCGTCCGCCTCGAGCACGTCGGCGTC
>CAYQAC010000099.1:17713-19693 GCA_964415255.1 uncultured Polyangiaceae bacterium
GTACTCCGCGGTGGCCCACCCCGTGCCCGTCCCCTCAAGGAACGGGGGCACGCTCTCATCCACCGAGGCCGTCACGAGCACCCGAGTGCCGCCCGCTCGGTACAGCACCGAGCCCTCCGCCAAGCCATGAAACCCGAGCTCTGCCACCACTTCGCGCGGCTGATCGAGCGCTCGACCACCGCGTTTGTCCTTTGCCATGCGGATCGCCTTACCATGGAGGCTCATGACCCAGCAAAGCACCGCAACGAGCCCCGCCACACCTGAGCGCGTCATTTCGCCGGGGCATCATCGGCTGCCCCTGGCCCTGCTGGCGGCCCTGGTCATCATCCTGTCGCTCAGCCTGATCGCGCCGCCCGCCGGTCGCTTCAGCTGGTTGCTGGAGGTGGGTCCGGGGATTTTGGGGGTTGGGATCCTCCTCGGGACCTACCGTAAGCTGCCGATGAGTCACCTGGTCTACCTTGGTGTCTTCGTCCACGTGCTGATCCTCACTTACGGCGGCATCTACACCTACGCGGAGACGCCGCTCGGCAACTGGGCGCGTGACACCTTCGACCTCTCACGGAACCACTACGACCGCGTGGGGCACGTGGCGCTCGGCGTGTTCCCGGCGTTCATCATCCGTGAGGTGCTGCTGCGCCTGACGCCGCTTCAGCGAGGGGGGTGGCTCTACTTCCTGGTGGTGAGCGTGGTGCTCGCCATCGCCGCCTTCTGGGAGCTGCTTGAGTGGTGGGTCACGCTGCTGGTGTCACCTGACACCGGCGACGCGTTCCTCGGCTCTCAGGGCGACATCTGGGACGCGCAGTGGGACATGTTCCTAGCGCAGGTGGGCGCGATGATCGTGCTCCCGCTGTTCGGGCGCCTGCACGATCGCTCCATGGCGCGCGTCTTCACCACCCAGGCACACGGCGACGCCTGAGGCATCATTTCCACAATGAAATAACGCCGCATCTATCGCCCCCCGCCACTCGTAGGGGCGGGTTTCAAACCCGCCCGCCCATCAAAGCGGTATATTGCCGTGCTTGCGCGGTGGGTTGCTCAGGCGCTTGGAGGCGAGCATGTCGAGCGCCGTGGCGAGCCGGCGCCGCACTTCCCGTGGGTAAATCACCTCGTCCACGAAGCCGAGCTCAGCGGCCTTATACGGGTTCGCGAACTTGCTCTTGTACTCCTCCACGAAGGCCTCGCGCGCAGCCTCTGGGTCCGCCGCCTTGGAGATCTCCTTATTGTAGATGATGTTCACCGCGCCGCTCGCGCCCATCACCGCGATCTCCGCGGTGGGGAACGCCAGGTTCACGTCACCGCGGATGTGCTTGCTGCTCATGACGTCGTACGCCCCGCCGTAAGCCTTGCGGGTGATGACGGTGAGTTTAGGCACCGTCGCCTCACAGTAAGCGAACAAGAGTTTTGCGCCGTGCGTGATGATCCCGCGGTGCTCCTGCCCAACCCCCGGTAAGAACCCGGGCACATCCACCCAGGTGACGAGCGGGATGTTGAAGCAATCGCAGAAGCGCACGAAGCGCGCCGCCTTGAGGCTGGCGTCAATGTCCAGCACCCCCGCCAGCACCGCCGGTTGGTTCGCCACGATGCCCACCGGGCGCCCGCCGATGCGCGCAAAACCCACCACCATGTTGCGCGCGTACTGCTCCTGCACCTCGAACAGGTAGCCGTCGTCCACCGCCGCTTGGATCACCTGCTTGATGTCATAAGGGCGGTTGCTCTCGAGCGGCACCAAGCCATCGAGCTCCGGCGCCTCACGGTCGACAGGATCACTGACGGGGCGGCGCGGCGGCTCCTCCTGGTTGTTTGACGGTAAAAACGAGAGCAGCTCACGCACCTGGGCGAGGCAGGCCGCGTCGTCAGGCGAGGTGAAGTGGCACACGCCGCTCTTCACTGCGTGGGCCGAGGCGCCGCCGAGCTCCTCCTTGGTGACCTCCTCGTGCGTCACCGTCTTGATGACGTCAGGCCCGGTGATGAACATGTAGC
>CAYQAC010000100.1:0-5717 GCA_964415255.1 uncultured Polyangiaceae bacterium
GGCTCTCTGGTGAGCCGTCCTGACCCCGCTTGGAGCCCGCACGTCGCGCGGCGCTCACGGGAGCCACCCGGAGAGCAGCCCGGCGACCCGCGCGCTCGGCGCGACGTCTGGGTCGGCGAGCGGCGCCGTCAGGCGCCGGCGCACCTCGGCGCAGTCCGCGCGCGCCGCGTCGCGCGCCTGAAGCAGCTCAAGGGCGGCCCGGGTGAGCCGCGCGGCGGTGACCTCGGCGCCTACCAGCTCGGGGAAGGCGCGGCGCCCCAGCACCACGTTGGGGAGGCCGATGTGCGCGGTGTTGATGACGCGGCGGAGCACCCAGCCGGTGAGCCCCTGCAGGCGATAGAAGATGACGGGCGGGGCGCCGCTCAGCGCAGCCTCCAGGCTGGCGGTGCCGCTGCACACCAGGCAAAACGAGGCGCCGCTCAGCGCCGCGCTCACGTCGCCGCGCTGCACCTGGACGCCGGCGCGCTGCGCCTCACGCTCAAGCCAGGCGAGCGCGTCGGTCGGCAGCCCCTCGGCGGCTGACAGCAGGCACTCGAAGCCTCGCGCCGTGAGCTCGCGCTCGGCGGCGAGCAAGAGGGGGAGGTGGCGCCGCAGCTCACCGGCGCGGCTACCAGGCAACAGGGCGACGCGCGGCGGGTCGCTTGGTGAGGTGGACTGCAGCTCCGGGATGCGCTCAAGCGCTGGGTGCCCGACGTAGCTAGCCGAGGCGCCGTGGCGCCGCCACAGCGCCTCTTCGAACGGCAGGGTCAGGGCCATGTAGTCAGCTGAGTGGACTAAACGCGCCGCGCGCCCGGCGCGCCAAGCCCAGACCTGCGGCGGGGAGTACCACAGCACGCGGACGCGCTGCCGCCGGAGCCAGGCGCCGAGCCGCGCGTTGAACTCGCTGAAGCCCACCAGCAGCGCGGCGGTTGGCTTCGCCCGGCGGACGTAGGCGCGGAGCTTCCTGAAGGTGCCGAACAGCTCACGAGCCCGGAGCGTGGCGTCGGTCCCCATCTCAGCCAGCGCCTCGAGCGCCGCTAAGGACTCGAAGTTGAGGCGCCTGAGCGCCGGCCCGCCGACGCCCACCGCGTGGACCCCCAGGCGCTCCACCACCGGGGCGGCCATTCGGTCGCCGCTCGGCTCGCCAACCACCACCAAGAGCCCGCTCACGAGGCCGCGCGTCGCCGGCGCCGCCGGACGTAGGCGGCGCCCACCAGGAGGCCGACGCCGAGCAGCGCGCCGTGCTGACCCAGGCGGCGCTCGGAGTGAGCGCCCGGGAGCGCGCAGCTGCAGCCTGACTCCTCGACCTGATCACACTCCGTCGCGAAGCCGTGCCGAGGGTCGTAGTCACAGGGGCGCGCGCTGCGGCCCGCGGGGTACACCGCGCAAATCCCAGCGACGTCATCGCTTGAGAGCTGGCGCAGGCTGGTGGAGCCAGGGAGGTACTCGGCGAACATGGTGGCGCCGCGGCGTGTGGTGTGTGCGAGGCCGAGGAAGTGACCCGCCTCATGGGTGAGGATTGAGAGCAGGTCGGAGACCACTTCGGTGTCACCCGTGGTGAGCTGGTTGTTGGCGGAGTTGATCTCCACGTCCGCGTCGTAGATCTCGCCGGTGCGCGTGTTGTAGGTGACCGTGGTGAGGGCGAGGGTGGTGTCGCTGCCGGGGTAAGGCCAGCCGTCGTCGCGGTACATCCAGATGTTGGCGTTGGGCCCGCGCTGGTTGAACTCTTGCGCGTCGCACGCGACGGGGCTCCGCCCGCGGAGGGAGATGCTGGGCTGGTGACCGCCGCAGTCCACCTCCGTCCAGGAGTGAAACGCCTGGGTGACCAGCTCGCTGGTCACTCGCCAGTCGATCTGACGACGCTCGGTGCCCGCCTGGTTGACGGAGAACGAGAGGCAGGCGTCGGGCCAGTACAGCGGGATCCCGGTCGTCTCACACAGCTCGGCGTTGAGCGCGCAGCCTTGGCTGGGGTCTTTAGGATCGCAGGTGGTGGTGCGGCAGAAGGCGCTGGCTTCGCCAGCGTAGGCGAGCATGAGCGCGAGGAGCGCCACGCCACGAGCTGAGCGCCTCACCGCGCCCCCTGGATGCGGCGGCGAGCCTCGCTGAGCGGCTGTCGATTCAAGCGGACGGTCGCCGACTCTGGCGTGGCCTCCAGCTCACCGAGCTGTTGGGACAGCGTGAGCCGCCGCTCGTCGCTTGAGCTGACAAGCGGGTACTCGCCCTGGCTCATCCCGTGGACCACCAGCGTGCCCTGGCCGCCAATGAACAACACGCACGGCTGACCTGCGGCGAGCACCGCCTCCCCATGCACGAGCTGCCCCAGCTCCCCGATCCGACCGCCGAGGGTCCTGACCATCAACTCCGGCGCTGGCTCGAGGCGCGCCACCGCCTCCTCCACCAGGAGGCGGGTGTAGGTGACGATCCGGCGCCGACCGGCGATCTCCTCCCAGACGCAGAAGCTGTCGGCGGGGGTGCCCACCACCACGTGACGGCTGCCGCGGGTGAGCGCCTGGAGGCTGATGGCGCGCACGAGCGACGCGCGCGCCGGCGCGCCGAGCAGCGCCAGCGCGGCGCCCGCGGCCCCAGCGAACAGCAGCCGGCGCCGGGAGCAAGCAAGGGGGGAGCTCATGGGGCAGAAGCTAGCATGGGGCGCCGCAGCGGGGCTGGCTTCACGGCGGATGTGAGCGAGCGCACGCTGTCGCGCTCGGGCGCAGTTTACCCTACAAAGCCCCGGCGCCTGCGCTATACCCCACGCGGCTTGGCGGACTCTAGCGGGCGCCCCTCGCGTCCTTCACCTGGTCCACCTCGGCGCCCTAGGGGCGGTCGCAGGTCGCCCCCGCAATCCGCCTGGCCTGACCTCCCCGCGATGTCGTCCGCCGCGCCCGCCCTGCTGACCGAGCTGTCACCCAAATTGGTGGCGGAGCTCCGGCTCTACTTGGACCGCCACATGGGCGACGTCAGGGCGATGATCGAGCCTGGCGGAGAGCAGTCCGGCTTACCCGCCTCACGGCGCCACGCCCAGGCCTTCGACGGCCTGCTCATGTCGCTTTTCCATGCAGCAAAAGCGGCGCTGCGCGATGAGGATGACGACGAGCTGAGCCTGGCTGCGGTGGGCAGCTATGGGCGCCGCGCCCTAGCGCTCCACTCAGACTTAGACGTGCGCCTGGTGCGGGGAGGCAGCCGAGAGACGGCGAGCCGCCTCGCCGAGGCGCTGCTCTACCCGCTGTGGGACAGCGGCCTCAGCGTGGGTCATCAGGTGGTGACCTGCGACGAGCTGATCGAGCTAGCGCGCACGGACTTGCCCACCGCCACCAGCTTGCTCGACTGGCGGCACCTGGTCGGCGCCCCCACCGACCTCTCCCGCGCCTTCGCCGCCATCTTCGGGGAAGATGGCCTGCGCCGCCTCATCACCGAGCTGGCGCAGGGCGCGGAGGAGCGCGTGGAGCGCTTCGGCGACTCCATTTACCTGCTCGAGCCGGAGGTGAAGAGCGGCGCCGGGGGCTTGCGCGATCTCGACATCGCCTACTGGGTGGCGCGCGCGCGCTGGCGGGTCAATGGCCTCGAAGATCTGGTGAAGGGCGGGGTGCTGGTGAGCCGGGAGCTCGCGCCGCTGCTCGGCGCGCGCGATTTTTTGTGGCGGGTGCGTAACCAGCTGCACCTCATCGCGCGGCGCCGCTCAGATCGCCTGAGCTTCGACCATCAAGAGGTCCTGGCCGAGAAGCTCGGCTACGGCGCGGGTGGTCAGGCGGTGGAGCGCTTCATGAGCGACTACTACCGTCACGCGCGCGCGGTGCAGCGCGGCCGCGACACCTTGATGAGCCGGGCGCTGCCGCCGCCTTCTCGGCGGCCGCGCAGCAAGCAGCTGCACAGCGGCCTGCGGCTCACCGGCGATGCCGTCAGTATCACTGACCCAGCGCAGCTCGAGGCCGATCCAGCGCTCGCGCTGCGGGTCTACGCGGAGGCCGTCAAGCGAGACCTGCCGGTGTATGATTTCGCGCGCGATCAGATCGCGCGCGCCGCCACCAGCGAGTCGTTCGGGGCGGCGCTGCGCGCGAGCGAAGAGGCAGCGCAGCTGTTCGTGCGCCTGGTCAAGACCATCAAGCGCACGCGGCTGCGGCAACGCAGCGTGCTGCGGGAGCTCCACGACGTGGGGCTCTTGGTGGCGATGATCCCTGAGTTTTCCCCGGTGGTGGGCCGCGTCCACCACGATATTTACCACGTGTATACGGTGGACGTGCACTCCGTGGCGGCGGTGGATCGCCTGCGTCGCTTGATGCGCGGTGATCTCGCGAGCGAGCACCCCTTGGCGTCGCGCTTGGCGGCCGAGGTGAGCCGCAAAGACGTCCTCTTCTTCGCGACGCTGCTCCACGATGTGGGCAAGGACCACGGCGGTCGCAATCACTCCGAGCGCGGCGCCGAGCTCGCCCAGCTCATCCTCGCTCGCCTGGGCCTGCCGGAGGCAGACATCCAGGAGGTGTGCCACCTGATCGCCAAGCACCTTCGCATGTATCACGTGGCCACGCGGCGCGACGTCGATGACCCGCGCACCCTGTCAGAGTTCGCCGGGGACGTTCACGGTCAGGAGGGCCTCAAGGAGCTCTACCTGCTGACCATGGTGGACGTCTCCACGACGAGCCCCGCGGCGATGACCAGCTGGAAGGCGCGCATGCTCGATGAGCTCTACCTGGCGACGGACAGGTTCTTGGTGGAGGGTCGCGCGCCGCGCGATGACGGCGCCGCCGCGCGGATCCGCGAGGAGGTGAGCCGCTACGCGGTGGGGCTCGACCCAGCGCGGGTCGCGAAGCTGCTCTCGGCGCTGCCTGAGCGCTACTGGTTCGCGAACACGCCGGAGAGCATCGCTGAGCAGCTGCGCTTCCTGATCGACGTAGCCGACCAAGAGGTCGCGCTCCGGCTGTTCGCCGAAGACGATCCCTACATTGAGGTCTGCGTGGTGGCGGCCGATCGCCCTGGGCTACTATCGCTGATCGCCGCGGCCTTCGCCGCCAATCACTTGAAGATCATCGGGGCGCAGATCTACTCGCTGCGCGACACCCGCGGCAGGCCGCGCGTGCTCGACCTGTTCTGGGTCCGGGCCGGGACCAGCGCCAAGGCGGGGCGGGCGGCCGCTGGGCGGGCAGAGCGGGATCTGCTGCGCCTGATCGCCGGGGAGGTGACGGCCGCGGAGCTGGTGAAGCGCGGCCAATCTCAGCTGGCAGAGCGCCCCGCGCCTGACGTCCCGACCCGGGTCTCGGTGGACAACCGCGCGGCGTCGAAGCACTCGGTGGTTGAGGTGGTCACGCGGGATCGTCCTTTGCTACTGTTCGGCCTCGCGGCGGCGATCAATCAAAACGGCTTCACCATTGAGCTCGCCAAGATCAACACCGAGGGCGTGCGGGTGGCGGACGTCTTCTACGTGACGGACGAGGGTGGGACCAAAGTGACTGAGCAGCCGCGCATCAAAGAGCTCGAAGAGCGGATACTGGCATCCATCTCCCAACTGGAACGTGAGGACACATGACCATCGCGCGCAGCATCTCCCGTCGCCTACCCTGGCTGGCGCCTGTTCGAACTGGGGCTCTTGGCTGTGGCCTCGCGGCTCTGCTCTTAGTGGCGGGCTGCGGCGGTGGCCCGCCGCCGAACGATCCCTCCGATCCGCCGTCGCTTGATGAGCCTGACCTGGATGAGGGGGGCTCCAGCGCGAGCCCTGAGGTGGAGGAGGCAGCGCGCGCCATCGAGTC
>CAYQAC010000100.1:5727-12449 GCA_964415255.1 uncultured Polyangiaceae bacterium
GCTCGCGGCCAAGCACTACCTCGCGGCGCTGAAGTCCGACCCGAAGCTCCCTGAGGCGGCGGTGAACCTGTCGTCGCTCGTGCTCGATAGCCAGCCCGAGCAAGCGCTCAAGGTCGTGGAGCAGGCGCTCAGCCACACCCCTGGGCACCCAGGGCTACTCTTGAACCACGCCCTGGCGCTTGAGGCGCTCGGCCGCGGCGATCAAGCCCTGGTCGCCTACGGCAAGGCGGTGCAGGCTGATCCAGACAACAGCGAGCTGCGCTTCGCCTACGGCGATTTGCTCGCCGCGGCGGGCAAGCCTGAAGAGGCCAAGCGTGAGCTCCTGGCCATCGTGACGGATGACGTGAAGGTGCTCGGCGCGGTGGGCGCGGTGCTGGGGAAGGTGGAGGCCTTCGCTGAGTGCGTCGCGGTGCTAGACAAAGCCATCCAAGGGAGCCCCTTGCCGCAGCTGTTCGTGCGCCGAGCGGCCTGCAAGAACGGGCTGAAGGACATCGACGGCGCGACCCGCGACTACAAGGAGGCGATCCAGCTGGAGCCGGAGAGCGCGGCAGGGCACCTCTACCTCGGGCGTCACCTGGCCACCGCAGGCAAGAAGGCGGAGGCGCGCACCTCCCTGCAGCAAGCCGTGAAAATCGACGGGGACGGCAAGGTGGGCCAGGCGGCGAAGGAGCTCCTCAAGAAGCTCTGAGGCTCGCGTCAGCCCAAGGTGCGCGCAGCGCGGTGCTCCCTGCGCGGCAGCCGACGTCTCCGCGCGGGGCGGTGCCAAACGCCCATCCCCCCGAGCCTGCGCTGATAGGAGCAAGGGACAGCTCCGCGCGGCGCACGCCATCACTGTCAGTAATACTGACTAGCGTCGCACACACTGGTCAGCTGCGCTGCCTAAAGCAAGATCTCGAGCGCCGCGCGCCCCACTGCTGGTCAGCTGCGCTGCCTAGAGCAAGATCTCGAGCAGCCGGTCGAGCTCATCCAGGCTGCCGTATTGGATCTTCAGCTCGCCCTTGCCGCCTCGATCGGCCACCTGACACTTAGTGCCCAGGTGGCGGCTTAGGCGCAGCTCCAGATCGCGGACGCCCACGCTCTTGGCCGCGGCGTCAGGCTTCTTGTCCTTCTTCTCTGCCTTGGCGCGGGCGGCGCGGACCAGCTGCTCGGCCTGGCGTACGCTGAGGCGCCCGCGCTGGATCTTCTCCGCGAGCGCGAGCATCACCGCCTCCGTCGGCGCGCCGAGCAGCGCGCGGCCATGACCCTCGCTGAGCTGCCCGGAGATGATCTGTTGCCGCACCGGCGCGGGGAGCTTCAACAGCCTGAGCGCGTTGGCGATGGTGGAGCGATCTTTCCCGACGCGGGAGGCGAGCGTTTCTTGGGTGTAGTTGTGCTCCTTGAGCAGCCGGTCCAGCGACTCCGCGAACTCGATGGGGTCGAGATCGTCGCGCTGCACGTTCTCGATCAGCGCTAGCTCGAACGCCTGCTCCGGCGAGACCTCGCGCACCACCACCGGCACCTCGCGCAGCCCCGCCAGCTGTGACGCGCGCCAGCGCCGCTCCCCCGCGATGAGCTCGAGCTTGTCCCCCGCGGCGGCGCCCGAGCCGTGGCTGAGCCGCCGCGCGACCAGCGGCTGGATCACCCCATACTCGCGGATCGACTGCGCCAGCTCCTCAAGCGCCTCCTGGCGGATGTGCTGGCGCGGCTGGCCCTTCATGGGGACGAGCTTGTCGATCGGGCAACGCACCACCTGACCGTCAGCCACACTGACGGGTAGCGGCGGCTGCGGCCGCGGCGCTGGCGTCGGCATGAGGGTGTCCAAGCCGCGCCCGAGGCCGCGCTTGGGTGCGCTCACGGCCGCCCCTCGATCACCTCACGCGCGAGGCTCAGGTAGCCCTGCGCGCCCTTACAGCTGGCGTCGTACAAGATCGCGGGGAGGCCGTGGGAGGGCGCCTCGCTGAGGCGCACGTTGCGCGGGATGACAGACTCGAACACGCGGTAGTGCCGCCGCACCTCGCTCGCCACCTCGTGGGCGAGCTTGTTGCGTGGATCCCACATGGTGATGACGATGCCCTCAATGTCCAGGCTCGGGTTCAGGGTGTCGCGCACGCGGTCGATGGTGGCCATCAGCGAGGCGATCCCTTCGAGCGCGTAATACTCGGGCTGCAGCGGCACCAGCACGCAGGACGCGGCGCCGAGGATGTTCAGGGTGAGCACGCCGAGGCTGGGCGGCGAGTCGAGCACGATGAAGTCGAAGCGCTGCGCAGCCTCGCTCATCAGCAGGCGTTGGAGGTGGGTGCCGCGCTGCTCGTCGAGCGGCTCGTACTCGAAGCCCACCAGATCCGTGGTGGCGGGGACCACCTTCAGGTGCTCGATCGCGGTGTCGCGGATCACCTCCGCGAGGGGCACCTCACCCAGCAACGCCTCGTAGATGGTGAGCTGCCCGCCCATTTCCGCGCGGTTAATTCCCACCCCGCTCGATGCGTTCCCTTGTGGGTCGAGATCGATGAGGAGGGTGGAGCGCTCGGCGGTCGCTAGGCTGGCCGCGAGGTTCACCGCGGTGGTGGTCTTACCGACGCCGCCCTTCTGGTTGGTGACGGCGATGATGTGCGGACGGGGCATGGCGTGGGTGGGGGAGGGGCGCGAGCGCGTGGTCGCACTCTTATCGAAATTCACCGAGCGGCTCTCGTTTTCTTGGTCGGCAGGGGCCACTGTCGTACTGTGTGTGCAGATGTAGGTGCAGGTGGTTATCAGCGCTTCCTTACTTAACCGTTCTTCACGCACCCGGCTCCGCCTGGGGCCTCCTGGCTGGCTCGAAGGGCCACCAGGGCGGGAGGACGAGGCGACCCAGCGCATCCTGCGCCCGTTCTGGTGCCCTGAAGGGCGCTCGAGCGGCGCAACGGTGCATGTCCTCCACCGCGCTGCCCCCTGTCACTCGCACCCCCCACAGCCTTCGCACAACCCCACCCCCTGAGAAAGAGGATCCATGGCACCCCGTGCATCATACCGCAGCTTCGATGACTTCGCGCGCGAGGAGATCCATAGCGCGCTCCGCCCCACCTGGTCCATCGACGACGTGGAGGATCCTTCCCGCCTGGAGGTCGACTTCGATCATGACCCCTTCGAGGCGATGCTCGACTCCGCTGAGTACGAGGATGACGACGAGGACTGAGCCCCGAGCGGCGCTCGCCCGTTGACCCCTTCGGTCCCTCCCGGGACACGGGCCCCCTCTCGGCTGCCATCGGGAGGGGGCCCACTTTATTTGCGGGTGGAGGGCGCCGGAGCACCTAGGTGGCCGGGCTGCCTACGAGTGGAGGCGGCCGCGGGGCGAGCGCTTTGAGCGGCTTCGAGCGCAGGTGTTGGGGTGTTGCGACGGCGAGCATCAGGTGCTCAGCCGTCCGTCCCCAGGCGGCGTTGATGAGCCAGCCTGGCAGCTTCGATCGCAGCATGGCGCGCCGGGCGGGTTTCAGTTGACCTGCGAGTGCCAGCATGGCAGAGCCCGCATCCTCCCATGCAGGTCAACGTACAGAAGCTTAGCCCGGTCCTCGTCGAGTTTGATGTGGAGATCGCAGGTGATCGAGTCACAAGCGAGCTCGAGAAGGCCTACCTGACGCTCTCCAAGTCCGCGCGGATCCGCGGTTTCCGTAAGGGGAAGGCGCCGCGTCAGGTGCTCCAGCGGCTGTTTGGGCCACGCGTGGCGGAGGACGTCGCCAAGCGCTTGATCGACGAGAGCTTCCCCAAGGCGGTGGCGGAGCAGAAGGTGCAGCCGCTGAACGACCCGGCGATCGAGCCCGCGGATCTGAAGCAGGGCGCTGCCTTCAGCTACAAGGCGCGCTTCGAGGTGGTGCCGGACATCGAGGCGGTGGAGTATGAGGCGCTTGAGGCCAAGCGCGTCCCCACCGAGGTGACGGACGAGGCGATGAACGACGAGCTCGAGAAGCTGCGCCAAGCGCACAGCACGCTGGAGCCCATCAAGGAGGAGCGTGGCGCGCAGGCGGGGGACCACGTCACGGTCAACTTGAAGGTCAGCGTGGCTGGCAAAGACGTCGCGGACGCGGGTGGGGAAGACGTCACGCTGGAGCTTGGGAGCTCCAACCTGTTCGCAGAGATCGAGCAGGTGCTCACCGGCACCAAGACGGGGGACCAGGTCGAGACCACGGTGCAGATGCCGCCCTCCCACCCGCACAAGCGGCTCTCAGGGCAGGCCGCGCTGTTTCAGTTCGCGGTGCAGGAAGTGAAGGCGCGCGTGCTCCCCACGCTGGACGACGAGTTCGCGAAGGACGTGGACGAGGCCTTCGAGAAGCTGGACGATCTGAAGGACAAGCTCCGCGAGACGCTGAAGTCACGGCTCGAGGAGGAGGCGGAGAACCAGCTGGCGCAGCAGCTGGTCAACGATCTCTGCAAGAAGAACCCGATCCCCGTGCCGCCCTCGCTGGTGCGTCGTCAGGCTGAGCTCACCGAGCGTGAGGTGCTGATGGACGCGCGGCGCCGCGGACAAACCGGCCAGCTTGGCGCAGACTTGCGGGCGATGATCGCCGCGGAGTCGGAGTCCAAGGTGCGCGCAGGGCTGCTCATCGCCGCCATCGCTCGGCTTGAGCAGATCACCATCGGTGAGCCCGAGCTCGAAGAGGGCTTGAAGGAGCTCGCCGAGCAGACCGGTAAGAACATCGCTAAGCTCCGTGCGGAGTACCGCGACGCGCAGCGTCGGGAGATCCTCGTGGGCATGGTGCTGGAGAACAAGGTGCTCGACCTGATCGAGTCGAAGGCCAAGCTCGAGGACGCCTGAGCTGCGGGCTCATCCGAGGCGCGGGCTCATCCAAGCCGTGTCGTCCTGAGCCTGAGCTGCAGGTATTTTCTGAGCTGCCGTGTTTTCCTAAGCCGCAGGGCTTACTCAAGCCGCAATGTTTTCCTAAGCGGCAGGGTTTACTCAAGCCGCGGGCTCACCCGAGCCGCAGCGTTTACTCAAGCCGCAGCCTGTTGACTAGCGAGCGCCCGACACTAGGAGAGGTGGGATGATCAAGCGACCAGAGACCCGTGGCCAGGCGATGGCAATCCTCGAGCGTTCTGGGGATGCCCTACGCGCTCAAGAGCAGGCGCGGATGGATGCACCACGCGCCGGCCTCATCTACCCCCACGTGGTCGAGACGACGCACCGTGGCGAGCGCACCTGGGACATCTTCAGCCGCCTGCTGAAGGATCGCATCGTGTTCATTGGCAGCGCAGTGGACGACGACGTCGCCAACATCGTGATCGCCCAGTTCCTGTTCTTGGAGAGCGAAGATCCTGACAAGGACATCCAGCTCTACATCAACTCGCCGGGCGGCGTGGTCACGGCGGGCCTCGCCATGTACGACACCATGCAGTACGTCCGCTGCCCCGTCAGCACCATCTGCCTGGGCCAAGCGGCGAGCATGGGCGCGCTGCTGCTCTGCGCCGGCGAGAAGGGGCGCCGTTACGCGCTACCCAACGCGCGCATCATGATCCATCAGCCGCTCGGCGGCGCGCGCGGTCAGGCCACGGACATCGAGATCCAGGCGCGCGAGATCCGCCACGCGAAGGAGGTGGTGGTCGACATCTTGGTGGAGGCCACGGGTCGTGACCGCGAGCAGATCACCAAGGACATCGACCGCGATTTCTACATGAGCCCCACCGCCGCCAAGGAGTACGGCATCATCGACGAGGTGGTCGCAGCGAACCGCAAGTCCGGTAGCTGAACCATCTCCGAACTCCCTGATATTCCAGGGGCTAAGGCTCACCTGTTCAAGTAAACCTTGAAGGGTGAGCCGCTCGCTTTAAGGGGGTAGGGCAGGGGGTTTGGCACCTCGCTGAGCGCGTTGAACTGGCGCTCGGCGGGTGCGCTCCACGCGCCGCTCAGGACGGACACAGCGCGCTGCGGCGCTGTCGGTGCTAGGCCTGCGAGGAGTCGGCCGCTCTACCTGGCGATGCGCTGTGCAGGCAGCTGGTGGTGGTTCGCGGCGCCGATCCCGCCGCGACGAATCGTGCGTTGAGGCAGCCGGTGACTTGCTCTGCCTGCCCCTGGATCCTAGGCTTACCCCTGCGCGTCAGCGCCGCGAGGCCCTCGCCTCACCCATGGCCCCAGGGTGCCCTCGTGGCGCTCATGGCTTACCCGAGATCATCACTGAAGAGAGTATCCAGTGGAGCGACGTCGAGACGATTCGAATGGCAACCTGTGCTGCTCCTTCTGCGGCAAGTCCCAGAAAGAGGTCAAGAAGCTGATCGCGGGGCCGACGGTGTACATCTGCGACGAGTGCATCGCGCTCTGCAATGACATCATCGCGGAGGAGGTGGAGAAGGAGGAGCCGGCCGATGGCTCTGAGCCCATCCCCAAGCCGGACGAGATCAAGGGGATCCTCGATGAGTATGTCATCGGGCAGATGCGCGCGAAGAAGATCCTCTCGGTGGCGGTCTACAACCACTATAAGCGCATCGACTCCAAGGTTGCCACGGGGGACATCGAGCTGTCCAAGAGCAACATCATGCTGCTCGGGCCCACTGGCAGCGGCAAGACGCTGCTCGCTCAGACGCTCGCCAAGATCATCAAGGTGCCGTTCGCCATCGCGGACGCCACCACCCTCACGGAGGCGGGCTACGTCGGTGAGGACGTCGAGAACATCATCGTCCAGCTGCTGCAAAACGCCGATCATGACGTGGAGCGCGCGCAGCGCGGCATCGTCTACATCGACGAAATCGACAAGATCAGCCGCAAGAGCGACAACCCAAGC
>CAYQAC010000100.1:12459-19539 GCA_964415255.1 uncultured Polyangiaceae bacterium
GTCTCCGGGGAGGGCGTGCAGCAGGCGCTGTTGAAGATCATCGAGGGCACCGTCGCCAACGTGCCCCCGAAGGGGGGCCGCAAGCACCCCCAGCAAGACTTCCTTCAGATCGACACCACGAACATCCTGTTCATCTGCGGCGGCGCGTTCGTGGGCCTCGATCAGATCATCCAGCGCCGCCTCGGGCAGAGCCGGCTCGGCTTCGGCGCGGACATCAAGAGCAAGGAGGAGTTTCGGCTGGGTCAGCTGCTCGAATCAGTTCAGCCAGAGGACTTACTGAAGTTCGGCCTGATCCCAGAGTTCATCGGGCGCCTGCCGGTGATCGCCACGCTGCATGAGCTCACGGAGGAGGCGCTGGTCGACATCCTGATCAAGCCGAAGAACAGCCTCGTGAAGCAGTACCAGAAGCTGTTCGAGATGGACGGCGTGAAGTGCACCTTCACGCCCGCCTCGCTCTCGGCGGTCGCGCGCCGCGCGATCGAGCGGCAGAGCGGCGCGCGCGGTCTGCGCGCCATCATCGAGGAGGCGATGCTGGAGATCATGTATGAAATCCCCTCAGCGAAGGGCGTCCACGAGGTCGTGGTCAATGAGGACGTGATCCTGACCAAGGAGCGGCCGCTCGTCGTGTACGAGAAGGAGGCGGAGCTCGCCTGAGCAGGCGGTGTTGGCTCGAGCCGCGGCGTTGGAGTCGCGGGGTGGGTTCGCGCCGCGCCGCTCAGCTGTTAGTCAGCTGGGGTGTCGATCAGCGTCACTGACTACAGGCCGCATTGCGGTAGGCGCGCCGGGCAAGCGGCGCTTGGTCGGCTCCTGGTACGCGCACCGCAGGTTTGAGGCACCTTGGAGCTGCAGGCTCATTCAGGCTCACCAAGAGCACTCGGGGGACGCGGCCGGCGGCTCCGCACACAGGACGCACGGCGCTGGGGAACGCCGCCTAGCGGCTGGCGTCACTACCCAACCCCCAAAAAATCCAAACCCCGTTAGGGACGCCCATGTTCTTCAAGACTGACAAAGACACGCCCGAAGCTCGGTCCCTGCCGGCGCTGCCGCTGCGCGACATCATCGTGTTCCCGCACATGGTCTCGCAGCTGTTCGTGGGGCGCGAGAAGAGCATCGCGGCGCTCGACGACGCCATGGGCCGCGACAAGGAGATCTTCCTCGCGGCGCAGAAGAACGCGAAGACCAACGACCCCACGCCGGAGGACATCTACACCGTGGGCACCATCGGGGTGGTGGTGCAGCTGCTTCGCCTGGCTGACGGCACCGTGAAGGTGCTGGTGGAGGGGCGCCGTCGCGCGCGCATCAAGCGCTACGTGGAGACGCGCACCTACTTCATGGTGGAGACGGAGGAGCTCGCGGAGGAGGGCACCAGCGACGTCGAGGTGCAGGCGCTCGTGCGCAGCGTGCAGAGCACGTTCGAGGTGTACGTCAAGCTGAACAAGAAGGTTCAGCCTGAGGTGCTGATGAGCGTCCAGAGCATCGACGAGCCGAGTCGGCTCTCGGACACCATCGCCGCCAACCTGCCGACCATCAAGCTCGGAGATCGTCAGGGCCTGCTCGAGCTGCTCGACGCCAAGGCGCGCCTTGAGCGCCTTTATGAGCTGATGCAGGCGGAGATTGAGATCCTGCAGGTTGAGAAGAAGATCCGCTCCCGCGTCAAGAAGCAGATGGAGAAGACGCAGAAGGAGTACTACCTCAACGAGCAGATGCAGGCGATCCAGAAGGAGCTCGGCGGCGGTGAGCGCGACGAGTTCAAGAGTGAGCTTGCGGAGATTGAGGAGAAGCTCAAGAAAAAGAACCTGTCTGAGGAGGCGAAGGGCAAGGTCCAGAAGGAGATCAAGAAGCTCAAGATGATGCACCCCACGAGCGCTGAGGCGACCGTGGTGAGAAACTACATCGACTGGGTGCTGGCGCTGCCTTGGGACGAAAAGACAGAGGAGCGCTACGACATCGAGGAGGCCCAGACCATCCTTGATGAAGATCATCACGGCCTCAAGAAGTGCAAAGAGCGCATCATCGAGTACCTCGCGGTGCAAGCGCTGACCCGCACCTTGAAGGGCCCCATCCTGTGTTTTGTGGGTCCGCCGGGCGTAGGCAAGACCAGCCTCGCCCGCAGCATCGCGCGCTCCACCGGGCGAAAGTTCGTGCGCCTGAGCTTAGGCGGCGTACGCGATGAGGCGGAGATCCGCGGGCACCGGCGCACTTACATCGGCGCGCTGCCAGGTAAGCTGGTGCAGAACCTGAAGAAGGTGGGCTCCAACAACCCCGTGTTCTTGCTCGACGAGATCGACAAGATGAGCACGGATTTCCGCGGGGATCCGGCGTCTGCCCTGCTGGAGGTGCTGGATCCTGAGCAGAACAGCACCTTCAACGATCACTACCTCGACTTGGACTACGACCTGTCGGACGTGATGTTCATCACCACGGCGAACACGCTGAGTGGCATCCCGATCCCGCTCCGCGACCGCATGGAAATCATCGAGCTCAGCGGGTACACGGAGTACGAGAAGCTGAACATCGCGCGCCGCTACTTGATCCCGCGGCAGCAGAAGGAGTGCGGGCTCACCGGGCTGGATCTCGAGGTGAGCGAGCCGGCCATCCGCACGGTGATCCACCACTACACGAAGGAGGCCGGTGTGCGGAACCTCGAGCGTGAGCTCGGCGGCATCTGCCGCAAGGTCGCGCTCCAGGTGGTGAAGGCGGGCCGCGAGGGAAGTTTCCGTGTGGAAGTGAGCGATGTGCCCAAGTACCTCGGGGTGCCGAAGTATCGCCTGGGCAAGAAGGAGGAGGCCGATGAGGTGGGCCTCACCCACGGCCTCTCAGTCTCCTCCTATGGCGGGGACATCCTCGACAGCGAGGTGAGCGTGGTGCCGGGCAGCGGCAAGCTGGTGATCACCGGGCTGCTTGAGAAGGGGATGACGGAGAGCGCGCAGGCGGCGCTCAGCTACATCCGCAGCCGCGCCAGTGAGCTCGGCTTGGAGAAGGATTTTTATCAGAAGCTCGACGTGCACGTGCACTTCCCCGAGTTCGTCCCGAAGGACGGCCCGAGCGCGGGGGTGACGATGGCGACCAGCATCGCCAGCGCCCTCACGCGCATCCCGGTGCGCTCCAACGTCGCGATGACAGGGGAGATCACGCTGCGAGGCCGCGTGATGCCGATCGGCGGGCTACGCGAGAAGCTGCTCGCGGCGCATCGAAATGGCATCGACACCGTGCTGCTCCCCAAGGAAAATCGCAAAGATTTGCGCGAGGTGCCCCGGCGCGTGCTGAAGCAAATGCGGCTCGTCCTGGTGGATCACATGGATGATGTGCTGCGCGAGGCGCTGGTGCTTGAAGATCCCACGGCGATGTTCGGCGCGCGCAAGCTCACCATGGAGTACCGCGACGGCGAGTTTTACACCGAGGAGCGCAGCAGCTTGCCCAAGCCGCCCGCGTCGCCGCCAGGGGAGCAGCCCGGCGCGGTGTAGCGGCTCGCTCAGCCGGTCGCTGTGTGGCGGGCGCGCTGGATGACGAGCGCGCTTCATGGCGGGCGCGCCGTGTGACGTGCGCGCTGGGCGTGCCAGCGGGGCGCGCGTGTGCTAGCAGGGCGGGCCCGCCTCGGCGGGTCTGAGCCAGAGGTTCAGGGCGGATAGCTCAGTTGGTAGAGCGCCAGCCTTACAGGCTGGATGTCCACGGGTCGAGCCCGTGTCCGCCCACTAATGCGGTGCTGTGGGGCGCCGTGCGCGAATGTCCACGGTGGTCCGCCCCGGGGGCGCAAGCTCGCTTTCAGCCGCGCGGAGCGCCGTCGATTGGTGCGCGGCGCGTCCGCCTGTATGCTTAGGGCATGGGTTGGACTCGCTGCTTGAAGATCACCACCACACTCACGTTGGCGTCGCTCGCCTTCGCGCTGGCGGCGGCGGCGCTGGAGCAGCCGGACGGCACGGTGATCCCCGTCGGCAATGCGCTGCAGAGCTTCCTGAACGCCGAGGGCGAGACGATCAACCCGCTCACTGACGCGGCGATCACCCCTCAGACCTTCACCCCGCAGTGCTCGCTCACCTTCACGGTGATCGCGCGCGGCGGCGGGCAGCGTAACTCCTTTGGTTGGTACAACATCACCGGCAGCAAGCCCGATCCGCAGGACCTCTACGAGTTCATCACCTGCTCGGAGGGCGTCGGCACCGTGAAGACGCTCGACGTGCGCTCGGATCCGCGCTGGGCTGGCGGTGACATCGGCTTCTTCCAGGCCACCACCCAAAACGCGGTGGGCAACTGCGTCCGGTGGGATGACCTCGGGAGCACGCTTGGCTACTTCTTCTACAGCGAAGATCGCTACAACGACGACAACACCCCCGGCTCGCCCACCAACTGGATCCACCTGTTGATCATGAACACCACGCGGGCGGATCTGGAGCCCGCGTTCTACTTCGGGTGGGAAGATCTGTTCTCCGGCGGCGACAACGACTTCGAAGATCTGCTGATGCGGGTCGAGGGGATCCGCTGCTCCGGCGGTGGGCTACCGTGTGACACCGGGGACCAAGGCAAATGCGGCTTCGGCACCACTCAGTGCATCGCGGGCTCAGTGGAGTGCCTCCCGAACGAGACCGCCACCCCCGAGATCTGCAACGCCATCGATGATGACTGCGACGGCGAGGTGGATGAGGGCGAGCTGTGCGGTGAGGGGCTGGTTTGCGATCGCGGCGTGTGTCGGCCGTCGTGTAGCGGCGGCGAGTTCAAGTGCGCCAACGGCTTTGAGTGTGAGAACGGGCTATGCGTGGACAGCGCCTGCGCCGGGGTGAGCTGCGACGCAGGGGAGGTGTGCGTCCGTGGTCAGTGCCGCGCGCCTTGCGACGGCGTCGCCTGTCCCCATGGCCAGCTGTGCCGTCAGGGGATCTGTCTGAACCCGTGTGAGGGGGTCAGCTGCGAGTCGGACTACTACTGTGAGCCGACGGTCGGGGTCTGCGTGCTGAAGTGTGGCTGCACCGGCTGCGGGGCGGGGTATGAGTGCGGCACCGCCTCACTCGCCTGCGTCCCGGAGGGGTGCGGGGAGGTGACGTGTGGGCCGAACACGCACTGCGCTGCGGGCAGCTGCGTGGACAACTGCGACGGTGCTAGCTGCCCGGTGGGGCAGAAGTGCGAGTCGGGCAGCTGCGTGGAGGACGAGAACGCCACGGGGGGCACCGGCGGCGGCGGCACCGGGGGCGGCATCGGCATCGGTGGCAACATCGGGATCGGCGGCGTCGGGGGCACCGGGGGTGCCAGCGCGTCGGGTGGCACGGCGGGCTCTGGTGGCGCTGCGGGCAGTGGACCGGGGATCGGGCGGAGCCAGCAGACGGAGGCGAGCGGCTGTGGCTGCCAGGTCCCAGGGGACAGCGCGCCCCGTCAGTGGGCGTGGCTGGCGCTGCTAGGCGTCGGGCTCCTGCGGCGTCGGCGTCAGGGCTGAGCTCCTCAGCGTCGTCGTGCCCGGTGGCGCCGCCTCATGGCGCCACTGCCGCTGATGCGACGGCTTTTGCCGCCCCCCGGAGGCGGCAAAGGAGTAAGGAGCAACCCATGGCGTTAGCGAGCGTTGAAGCAGGCATCGAGGCCATCCGTCGCGGGGAGATGATCATCCTGGTGGATGATGAAGATCGCGAGAACGAGGGGGATCTCGTGATCGCCGCGGAGCGCTGCACCGCGGAGTCCATCAACTTCATGGCGCGCCACGGGCGCGGCTTGATCTGCCTGTCGCTCACGGACGAGCAGCTGAAGCGGCTGGAGCTGCCGATGATGGTGGAGAACAACTCCTCCCCCTTCGAGACGGCATTCACCGTGAGCATCGAGGCGCGGACTGGGGTCACCACTGGGATCTCAGCGCAAGATCGCGCGCGCACGGTACAAGTCGCGATCGCTGACCACGCCTCCCCGGATGACATCGTGGTGCCGGGGCACGTGTTCCCGCTACGTGCCAGGCCTGGTGGTGTGTTGGTGCGCACCGGTCAGACGGAGGGCTCAGTGGACTACGCGAGGCTCGCCGGGCTGAAGCCCGCCGCTGTGATCTGCGAGATCCTCAAGGAGGATGGCAGCATGGCGCGGCTGCCTGATCTCACGCGCTTCGCGGAGGAGCATCAGCTCCTGGTGTGCAGCATCGCTGACTTGATCGACTACCGCCTGCGCCGCGATCGCTTGGTTGAGCGCCTGGTGGAGACGCCGTTCCCATGCGCGCACGGCGAAGACTTCCGGCTCCGGGTGTACCGGAGCGTGGTGGATGGCGCCGAGCACCTGGTGTTGATCCACGGCAGTCCCGAGGACGCGAAGGGGCCGGTCCCGGTGCGGGTGCAGCACGAGTGCCTGGTGGGTGACGTGTTCCGGGGTCGCGACGCAGGCTCCGGCTGGCAGCTGCACGGCGCGCTGGACGCGATCGTGAAGGCGGGGGTTGGTGTGGTGGTGTACCTGGGTGGTCAGGAGCTCAGCCGATATGACGCGGTTCGGCGCTACGTGCTGAACGACAAGAGCGCGGTCCCACGCCAACGCAGCACCAGCGAGGTGAAGCCAGAGTTCCGAGACCTCGGGATTGGGTGCCAAATCCTAGTGGATTGCGGGGTTCGTCAGCTCAAGGTGCTGTCGAACTCCAGCGCCCAGCGTTTGGTGGGCCTGGACGCCTATGGGCTTGATTTGGTGGGGATCGAGCCCATCCCGCGGCCCAGCTGGGCGAGGGGAGCCTGAGGGGGCCGCCAGACGCCTCGCAGCAGCGGCACCTGAGGGGCCTCGGTCGGCGCGCTAGGTTGGCGGCTCGTGTGGCGCCACCAGAAGGCGGCAGGAACTCACTTTTCAGCTTGTAACGTGGAGCGCCTGTGATAAACACCCGCTCCACCGCTTCGGGGCGGTAGTTAAGTTGGTTATAACGCCGGCCTGTCACGCCGGAGGCCGCGGGTTCAAGTCCCGTCCATCCCGCCACTCAAGCTGAAACCAAACCCTGATGTTCTCTGAACATCAGGGTTTGTTGCTTCCAGGCTGACAACGGACATGCGAGGTCGCTTCCCGAACCGGTGAGCCATCCCCCTCTCGCCATTGTCCTTGCCGAGTCGTCGTGCTTCCTCGACCATAGGACTCTCACCACCGAAGGAG
>CAYQAC010000101.1:0-1992 GCA_964415255.1 uncultured Polyangiaceae bacterium
AAAATCATCTTGGGCATGGGTGGCTCCCTTGGAAGCGTCGAGGGCTCCCTGCCTCTATCGGCCAATCTGGCTTCGATGGCATGAAGCGCAGGGCAAAATCTTACGGCTTCGGGTTGTCGAGCAGCCACTGGTACACGTCGCCGTGGTCGCCGTTATAGGTCTTGGTCCAGGTGTCGTGGCCACCGTTCTCGACGGGCGTCCATTGGACGTCGCGCCGCGGCCGAGGGCACTGAAGGAAGTTCTCCATCGCGGCGCGGTCCGGCTCGAAGGGGACGGTGGGGTCCGGGTCGCCGTGCACTGACCAGAGCGCGACTTCATCGACCAAGGCGCAGCCCAGCGTTGACCAGATGCTGCCCGGGTTGCCAGCGATGAGCAGCGCCGCAGCGACGTCCTTACCCTGGTGGGCCCTGAGGTAATTCCAGGAGCCGATCGCGCCGCAGCTCATGCCCGTGAGGTAGATGCGCTTCGGGTCGACTCGATAGGTCGCCTTGGCGAAGGTGATGAAGGCGTCGACGCTGGCCGCCGACGGACAGCTGCCGCCCGTCTGGTTCTGCGGGCTGAGCACGATGAACGGACGGGTGTTGGGCCAGGTGTCGTTCTTGATCAGCTTGGGGGGGCCGTTGCGAGTGATCTTCTCAAGGTCCGTGGTGCCGTTGCCGTTCTCGCCGACGCCGTGCCAGAAAACGAGCAGCGGAGCTGACGAGACCAGGTCGTAAGTGGGTGGCAGGTACTCCCAGTACCCGTTGCCAGCCGCCGTGGTGCCGAGCGGGCGCTCCACGTGACGCGACGAAGGCGGCCCCGCGTCCTCTGGCACCTCGACCACGCCTCCGTCAGACCCACTGTCTTCAACTGTGCCGCTGTCTCCAGCGTCGGTCGTGGCGTCGGGTGCGCCGCTGTCGTTCGGCGAGCCCCCGGTGGAGCTGTCTTGGACGGCGCCATCTTGGGTGGTGCCCGCCGTCCCGCTATCTCGCGGCGCGGCGTCGGCGCTCGCGTCGGCTGAGGTACCGCCTGCGCCTGAGGTGCCTCCAGCACCGCCGAGTGAGCCGCCGCCCTCATTGGATGAGCAGGCGAAGACCAGCGCCGCGCCAAGCGTTGAGAACAGCCACGCGCCCCGGGCCCACTGACGTACGCCTCTCATGACGTGAGCATGACACGAGGCGGCTCGCGAGGCTGCTCAAAGACATCGGAGGTGACTACCTCGCAGGTTCAGTCTTGCGTGTCACACCGGCGCGGTGCCGTCCAACCCCCCCCTGAACCCCCGCTCGAATGCTAGGGGCGCTCTTCAATGAGGAGTGCCATCACGAAATCCCACATGGATAGCCGCCGTGGCGATGAAGGGGCTGGATCACGAGGAGGTGATCGAATACCCTGCGCGGATGGAGGACCCGAATCAGGTAGCCAAGCTGACGGTCATGGGTTGGCCGAAGATCATCGCGATCACCTTGGCTGCGGGCCTGGCTACGGGCCTCGTGTTGGGCCTCGTCTTCGGGGCGCTCGGGCTGCCTACCGCGGGCATCGGGGTGGGGATGGGCGTGGTCGAGGGGCTCGTGGTGCTCAGCTTGCTGCGCAAGCGACAACGGGCGCTCGCGGCGCGGGGCGAGGGCGGCGGACAGTAGGCGCTTGAGCGCGCATCGGCTGCCTCGGCTCAGCTCGCTCAAGGGGGGCAGGGGGTTGGTAGCTCCTGGTAGATTCCGTGTGGTAACACAGTCGCCGGGTGGCGCCGTGCGCTTCACTCGTCGCTCGGGAGCGTGAGGGCGAGCGCACTTTCGTGACCCCAGGGGATCGAGTACCGTGACCGCATGAATCGGGGCTTCATGTGGGCGTGCTTGCTGCTCTGTGTGTTGGGGTGCAATCAGGGTAAGGCCGGGCCGTCTCGCGCCGACGCGGGGGCGGCTCCCACGGCACCTTCCTCCCCGCCTCCCCAGGCTCCCATCCGCGACAACAGCGGCGCCAGTGAGGCCCAGGGCGGGTTGACGGCGCGCGCGCGGCTGC
>CAYQAC010000101.1:2002-12967 GCA_964415255.1 uncultured Polyangiaceae bacterium
GGCTGCTCGTCAGCAAAATCACGACGGAGGAGCCGGTGCGGTTGGGGCTCGAGTTCGTGTCCGAGCGGCCCTCGGTGGGTGATGATCCTTGGCTCGGCGCGCAGGTTGAGTGGTCAGCTATACTGAGCACCCTGCGAGTCGAGATCGTCGTGCCTGGTGGCAACAAGCACACGCTCCAGCTGGCTGAGCCTCCGCCCGGCTCGCGTGTTCAGCCCATCGCTCACCTCTTCAACATCCTGTTCGTGGATGGCGCTGGGCTAGGCAAGCACCGTTGGAAGAGCGCGCCGCCCGATCTGCTGGCTCAGCCGGGGAAGTACTCAGTCGCGCTTCAGGGGACAGCCACGACGAACAAGGGCAGCTTCGAGTTCGCTATTGCGCCCCTGTCTTTTGAGGTGGTCGCCGCGGGCGCCTCCCACCGGCCCATCGAGGAGCTTGAGCGGATCGTCGCTGAGCGCCTCGCGAAGCGCCGCTCGCTGAGCGCCCCTCCGAAGTCCTCCTCCCCCACCATTGATGACGTTGATGGGAACCGCTGGCTGCGTTTCACGGAGCAGCCTAACCCAGGTTATCACGTCACGGTGACGGAGCTCCTGGTGGACCCGAGTGGCAAGGAGCTGTTCGTCGACGAGTATCGACACTTCACTTGCGTCGCTGAGGGCACCTCGATCGCGACGCTAAGGGGGGAGCTGCTGATTGAGGCGCTGCGCGTGGGTGATGAACTCATCAGCTACGACCCGGAGCAGCGCCGCCTCACCACGACGCAGGTCAAGTGGATTGAGCGGTCTCACGCCAGGCAGCTTCATGTGCTGGGGCGCCTGCGCGTCACCGGTGAGCACCCCATCTTTGTCGATGGGCGCTTCGTCGCGGCGCGCGAGGTCGCGAGCGGTGCGAAGCTGCTCGACACCGATCTTCGCTTCGTGGCGCTTGAGCCGCGCACCGTGACCGAGACCGCCACCGTCTATGATCTGGGTGTCGGCGTGCCGCACACCTACTTCGCCGGCGGGGTGCTGGTCCACAACAAGTCGGTGCCCGTGCCGCTCGGTGATGTGAGGTCGTTCCGAGGCACCTTCAGCCGCCGCGCGGCGCGAGCGCCGTGATCGTCATGCTCACGGACGGCGTCGGTACACTTGGCCGCCAGCAGCCAGCCACAAGGTGCCATCGGGCTCAGCCGCCAAATCGGTGATTTCACCGGTGGGCATGCCCTCTTCTTGCACCTGGTTGAAGCTCGAGCCGTCCCAGCGCAGCAGCGTGCGCTCACCGGCGGCCCACGCGTTGTCCCCCGAGGTGACCGCGACCGCCGTTAGATTGGCGGTGGTGCCCGTTGGGATGGAAGTCCAACTCCCACCTTCGTAGCGCCCCGCGATGCCCGCGTCGCCCACCGCGAAGCCGACGGACAGCGCGCCACCCACGTCGGCGAACGAGCCGCTCAGCTCCTCCGTGCTCGGCTCATTCCACCCAACGGGGATGGGGAGCGACACGCTGCGCAGACCCTCCGTCGTCGCGAAGAACAGCATGCCTGACGTCCCCCACAGGGACTGAACGTCGCCGCTGTCCGCGAGATCGCGGCTGCGATCCTCAACGCTGCCGTTGAAGTGCGTGAGCGCGCCGTGGCGCGTGGAGATCCACACGTCGCGGTCGCTGAAGGCGAAGGCCGTCTTGGCCTCGCTGGTCACCGAGGTGACGGTCCGCGGCTCGCCGTCCCCGATGATGAGCACGAACATCTGACCACCGATGACAGCCGTGCGCTCCCCGACGGGCGCCAAGGCTTGGATGAAGTAGTTGGGGGCCACCGCGTCGGAGCTCTGCCTCTCGTACACGCCCTCGAACCCACCTTCGCTGAGGCGCCCCGCCTCGAAGACGCGACCCCCGCTCACCTGTCGGTCGCCGCTCGCCCACACGCCGCGAGCGTCGCCCGCGAGGCGATAGAGGCGCAGGTCGGCGGGCGACGCGACCAGGCTCCAACCCGCGAGTGGGGAGCTATCCTGACCACTATCCTTCGGGCCACTGTCGTTCTGGCCGCCGCCGCTGCCCGCTACGCCGCCGTCGCCGCCGTCGCCGGGGATCGAGGCGTCCCCCTTGTTCTTGCTGCCGCCTGGGTCGCCGGATGAGTCGGAGCACGCGGTGGCGCCAGCGAAGAGTGCCAAGAGCGCGCACCCGAGCGATGAGCGCGAGGCGATTGAGTGTTGCAATGAGGGAACATAAGACGCGTGCATGCGGACCTCATGGGCGGTGAGCGTCCAGCGTAGCCGCTTTGGGCGCTCGGGGCCATCGCGCGCCCTCGCCGCCGTGAATCGCAGACGGAGGGCTCCTGCGGTGGCGCACCGGGGCTCTGCGAGCGCGGTCTTCAGGCTCAGCGGCCGAGCAGTAAGGACACCGGACCGATGCTCTGGACGATGTACTGCTCGCGTGCTCCGAGGGTGAGCGGCTCGCGGAGTGAGTCCTCGTCCCAGCGCCGGTCCGCCAGCTCGTAGAGCCAGCGATGGCCCCTGAGATCGCCGTCTTGGTCGGGCCTGGGTGATTCCACGCGCCCCATTAAATGGTCAGCATAACGTACGAATGCGTGGTGCATGCCGGCGCCGTCCGCCCCAGTGAACGCCCACACGTCGCGCTCGTAGTGCACCTCGGCCACCTGCGCGACCAAGGACATCGCCCACAGGTGGTACATGGAGTAGCCGACTGGCGGGTCTCGCAGGATGCGCTCCTCATACATGCGGCCGTCGTGCTCACCGCCCTCAATCGCGCGATCGATCACGTCCTGAATGCTGGAGGGGTTCGCGTACGGGCCGCCACGACTGTCCGCGAACGAGCCGCCGTCGAGCACGTAAGCCGCGAGCGAGTCGTCCTCCAAGGCGGCGGCGGCGGCGATCAAGCCGGACAGGGCCCATGACAGGTGGTTGTCCGAGCGGTAGCGCTCGAACGAGCCTGAGCTGGGGTGCGCGTCGGCCCACTCGGTCCACGCCCGGAGGCTTGAGTTGACGGCCTCCGCGCCGCGGCGCAGCCAGCCACGCAGCGCCTCATCATCGGCGGGCGACAGGGTGTAGCCGTTGCGGGTCAGGAGCAGGTACGCGTCCGAGGCGTTGATCAGGCCGTAGCATTGAAACAAAGCATCGAGCGCGAAGTTCCAAGGGCGATCGGAGCAGAAGTCCTGAGTTTGGCCGTCGAGCGTGGCCTCCCGCAGGTTGGCGCCCAAGTCATAGAGGTTGACCAAGGTTTGCTTGTTCGCAAAATTGAGCATTTGCGCGACAGAGGCCTCCGCCCAGGTGGGGTCCTCCGTCAGCGCGTAGGCGAGCGCCAAGGTGCGGTGCTGGTCAGAGCCCGCCTCGAAGTCACTCGTAGCCTTCGACAGGGTCCCTGGCTGCCCGCGGTCGGCGCCACACCAGCCGTAACGGATGGTGGTGACGTCAGCCATCTCGAACGGTGGAAGGGGGTTGTCCCGCGCGGTGCGGGCGCGGCCTAACACCAGCTGATAGCTGGAGCGGAAGGGCGCCTCATCCTGACGAGCGCGGGCGCGGGTGAGCGCTGCTTCATCGATGAACAGCCCGCGCGCCTTAGGGGCATTGGGGTGAGAGCCGTCAGGGAGGGTGCCGCTGTCTCCAGCATCGCCACCTGAGCCACCGTGGGCGCTTGAGCCGCCCGAGGCACCGTTGGCGCCCGAACCACCCGAGCCACCGTTGCCGCTCCCCGAATCCCCACCGCTTCCGGCGTCGCCGCTCGAGCTCGACCCGTCGCTGCCGCACGCTGTGGCCCAACCGAGCGAGCACACCACACCCAAGATCCACGCCCACCGCATGGCGTGAGCGTATCACGCTCTTCAAGGGGCGCGTCGACGTGAATTGAGCAGCGCGGCCTTGAGGCTGGGTGCGAGCTTTACGCGTGGGCTCGCCGCGCGCCAAGCGTCAGCCAGCGGCGAGCTTCAGCTCTTGATAGAGCGCGGCTGGCATCGGGCGCGACAGCTCCCATTCAATCTGCATCGGGCGGGCGCCTCGGTGACGGCGGTACGAGCACGGACCGAGCAGCGTGTAGGGCAGGGTCACGCCCCGATCGTCCTGACGGCGCTGACGGACGAAGAGCAGCGCCTGGTGATCGCCGGCGCCGACGGTGAGGTAGCGGCGGCCGGTGGGGGTTTGTTCGCTGCAGCTGCTCTGCGTTTCCCAATGGAAAACGTTAGCGCTGATCGGGTAGTCGTTGTAGCGGGTGGTCGGCGAGTAGTGGCGCTCGCTCTTCTCCAGGGTGACGAAGAAGAGGTCCGTCTTCAAATGCCGCAGGTAGTAGACGCCGGTTTGGATGCGCTTCACGCCGCCGTTCTTGTCGCGCTCATCGCAGGCGGCCAGGATCTCTCCTAGGGTGTAGGTTCCGTGGACGCACAGCGGGAGCTTGCTCAGGCGGGCTCCTAGCGGGTAGGTGACGCGGCGAGTGCGATCGCTGAGGAGTGTGAGGAGCACCTGGAGCTCCTCTTTGAGGCCACGCTCTGCCCAGAGGTGATCCCACGCAGCTTGCATCTGGTGGAGGGGGTCGCGCACGTAGCCGAGGAGCATGTACAAGATGCGCTGCAGCGGCTCGCTGGGGTCCGCCTGGGGCGGTGACGGGGCGCTGAGGAGCTGGCAGAGGCCGCCGAGGCGCCAGGCGTCGTCGACGTGGAGGAGGCGACCGAGGGCGCGCTCAAGCTGTGGAGTGAGGTCGCTTGGCGGGCGTGGGTCGACGCCAGCCTCCCGGCGCAGCCTGCTCCAACACCAGCCGTTCGTGTAGAGATCTTCGAGCTCCAAGCCCGACTCGTGGAGGAAGGCAGGGAGGCTGACCTCGCCGCGCTCGCGCACGAGCTGCCGGAGATCTTCCATCATGCCGCGGTGACCAACATCGAGGGCGTGGCGGAGGTTCTGAAGGACCGCCGCTTGGCTCTGGCGGTCGAGCTGGATGACGCAGCCGCTCGGTAAGGAGGGGAAGCCGCGCTCAACCTCGCGCTCAACGCTGCGCCGCGTGCCCCCGACGATGGCGCGGAAGCGGGCGTCGAAGCGGAACCTTCGGTGCGCGCCGCCGATGAAGTCGAGCACCGTCAGACACTCCTTGTCTGGAGTGCGCCGCAAGCCGCGGCCGAGCTGCTGGAGGAAGACGGTCGCGCTCTCGGTGGGGCGGAGGAACAGGACGGTGTCCACGTCAGGCACGTCGACGCCCTCGTTGAAGAGGTCCACGCTGAAGAGGATCTGCAGGTCCCCAGCGCGGAGGGCGCCGAGCCGCGAGTCACGCTCAGCGCTCGGGGTGTGCGCCGAGACCGCCGCCGCCGCGATGCCCGCCTCCCGAAACCGCTCAGCCATGAACTCCGCGTGCGCGATGTCGACGCAGAAGCCGAGCGCGCGCATCTTGCGGAGGTCATTCACCTTGGCGTGCAACTCCTGCAAGACGCGCTTCGCGAACAGGTGGTCAGCTGTGTAGACGTTACTCAGCGCGCGGGTGACGTAGCGACCGCCAGACCACTTCACGCCGCTCAAATCGGGCGCGCCGCCGACACCGAAGTACTGAAATGGGCTGAGCAGCCCTTGGTCGAGCGCCTTCCACAGCCTCAGCTCGGACGCCACGCGATCATCAAACCACGTGAGGATGCTCTTCCCGTCGGCGCGCTCAGGCGTCGCTGTGAGGCCGAGCAGCGCTCTCGGCTTTAAGTGCGATAAGAGCCGCTCGTAGGTGCGCGCGCCCGCGTGGTGGAACTCGTCGACGATGACTACGTCGAAGTGATCTTTGCGCAGCGCCTCGAGCCGCTCGTCGTTGAGCGACTGCACGCTCGCGAAGACGTGCTCCCACCGGTCGGCGTGCTCACCCCCGACGAGCAGCTCACCGTAGGAGCCGTCTCGGAGGATGACACGGAAGGTGTCGAGGCTCTGTTGGAGGATCTCCTTGCGGTGGGCGACGAACAGGAGGCGCGCGCGCGGTAGCTCGGCGCGCAGGCGCTTGTAGTCGAGCGCGGCGACGACCGTCTTGCCGGTGCCAGTGGCGGCGACGACGAGGTTACGCCAGTGGCCGCGCGCCCGCTCCGCCGTGAGATCGTCGAGTATCTCCGCTTGATGCGGGCGTGGCTCGATATCGAACCTGAGGAGCGGCGCGGCGGCGCGCTGCTGTTGCCCCTGCACCGCGTGGTGAAACTCGTCTCTATCGTAGAGCCGGAAGTCAGGGTCAGCCCAGTACTGCTGAAACGTGGCGGCGAACTTGTTGAGGATGGGGGCGTTGTCGATCTGCGAGAGGCGCACGTTCCACTCGACGCCGTCGAGCATCGCCGCCGCTGAGAGGTTCGAGGAGCCAATGCACGCGGTGGAGAACCCGCTCTCGCGGTGGAAGAGCCAGGCCTTGGCGTGGAGCCGGGTGCGCGAGGTGTCGTAGGAGACGCGCACCTGCGCGCCCATCTTGGCCAGCGCATCCAGCGCGCGCCGCTCGGTCGCGCTCATGTAGGCGGTGGTCAGGACACGCAGCCCTCCTGGTCGTCGTAGTAGCAGGTCGCGCAGCTCGGCCTCGACCAGCCGGAGGCCGCTCCACTTGAGGAAGGAGCAGAGTAAATCCACCCGATCCGCCGACGCCAGCTCGCGCTTCACCTCCGGCCCGATGCTGATGTCACGCCGCCCGTTCACCAAGAGATCGCTCGACGCGAGCGGGATCTCTGGGCGCGCCGGGAGGACAGGCTTCGCGGGTGTGTCGGTCGCCGCCAGCACCGCGAGCAGCCTCTGAGCAGGTGAGCTGACCTCATCCTCCGCCTCCGCTCCACCCTGAGGCGCGCACTCCCGAATCACCTCAAGCACACGGTTCACGAGCCTGACCTGATGCAGGCCGCGGCCTTCGGTCGGCAAGGAGCGGAGCGCGTGCACCAGGCGGTCATGGAGGAGCCGCGCGAGCGCGTGGGGCGCCTCGCCGTCGTCGAGCGCCTCAACGCGCTTCAGCTCGCTCGTGATCTCTCGGAGCCGCGCTTCAAGACCACGGGTCAGCGGCGCTTCATACAGGCCTGGGTGAAGGGGCTTGGGCATCTGGCTTCGGAGGTTGGCGTTCGGCTGGGTCACGCGGCGAGGCCGGGTTAAGGCACCCTGGCGAGATGACAGGATAGAAGACAGATGAGCGCGTCGCGCCAGGGTTTCTTGGGGGTTCGCCCCCGGTTCACGTCAGCGGGCGTCCCCGCGACTCGCTCGAGCCGATCGGCTCGCTCGAGCGCTCGCATCCCGATCCCGACCTGAGAGATAATCGACCCGTGGAGATCCCAGAGGAGTTCACGCTGGAGCGCCAGCCTTCGAGCACACCGCCGAGCTTCTTCGGGCGAGCCGACCCCTACCTCCAGCTCCCTGACGATGAGCCGTTCACCTACTGGCTCCACGAGGGCAAGGTGATGTGGGGTCGCAGCCTGGTTCGAGGGGCCGATCCCGAGACGTTTCGATATTTCCTCGGTGACTTCGGGAAGGACCGCCGCGCTTGTTACAAGCAGCTCTCACGGATCCGTGGCGCCGATTGCACGAGCTTCCGCGCGCTCAACTACTGCTACGCTGCGGACAGTGAGCGTGTCTGGACGATCGCTGGGGAGGTGAAGGGCGCGCACCGTGCCAGCTTCGAGATCTGCGATGGGGGCGCGCGATCCTTATCCTCTGGTCGGCTGATTCCAACCGGCTACGCGCGCGACCGAGCGCAGGTCTACTATTACAACTTTGATGGGAAGCCGAACGTCGTGAAGCGAGCCGACCCCGCCTCGTTCCGCTCCCTCGACGGTGTGTATGGCCTCGACGTCTCTCACGTCTTCTGCGAAATCGCGGTGCTGCCCGCCGCATCGCCACAGACGTGGCGAAGGTTGGATGGCGATCACAGCATCGACGCGGATCGCGTCTACTACTTCCATCGTCGCATCGTGGGGGCCGACGCGGCGACTTTCCGCGTCATCGCTGCGGAGGGGATCCGGCTCGCCGCGGATGCTCACGCGTTCTACAGGAATGGCGTCGAGGTGACGCGCGAAGAGCTCGACGCCGTGCTCGCGCAGGAGGCCGAGCTGGCGCGCAAGTTTCCGAAGCCAGCGGCTGAAGGCGACCGGTAGCACTGCGTCAGGCGGCTGCGTCAGGTGCCAGGGCGCGCACGCCATTCCCATGAGGATGATGAGAACGCCCTTCTTGGCGTGAGGTGTTTGAGGTAGAGTCGCGGCTCATGACGGTCACGCGGCGCGATCTCCTGCAGGCGTTCTTGGTCTTTGGTGGCGGAGCGGCGACGTTGTTCGCGGCCGGCTGCGGTGACGATGGCGATTCGGGCTCTGGGGGCCAGGTGGACTCTGGCGCGGACACCGGCGCAGACTCCGGAGCGGACGCTAGTGAGGACGCGAGCGTGACGCCTGACGCCGCCTCGGACACCGGCGTCGAGCCTTCCTGTGACGCGGTCGCCGTGACCATCGGCACGAACCACGGCCACGCGCTCACGGTGCCGCCTGCAGACGTCGCGGAGGGTACGGCGCGCACCTATGATATCCGCGGGCGGAGCGGGCACCCTCACTCCCTGGTCGTCAGCTCAGCTGATTTCGCGCTGCTCGCGCGGGGAGAGACGGCCACCATCACGTCGTCGAACGACGACGGCCACACGCACGTCGTACGGCTCGTCTGCGGTTGAGGCGCCGTGTGGTTGAGGCGCAGTGCTGTGCTGCGCAGTGCTGTGCTGCGCCGGGCGGTCATCTCGCGCTGCTCAGGGTGGTCAGGGTAGTGAACGATTGGGTGCGCTGCCCGCGGCACTCAACGCGCCTGGTCATGATGCCGGCGCTACGGGGGCAGCAGCCGCTCAAGCGCTAGGCGATCGACGGTGAGGACCATGAACTCGTCGTACTGGTGCTCGGCTAGCGTGAAGCGCAGATCTTGCCAGGCCCAGCTGGCCTCGCCCGGCAAGAACAGCGAGTGCGTGCGTGGGTAGGGGTGGCCGTCGTGGTAGTCGACGTTGACCATCAGCGGTGACTCCTGACCGGGCCCCACTGATTTGTGGCTGTGGCTCACGAAGGTGAAGTCGACCATGTCGTGGAGGCGGACGCGCTCCCCGCGTTGGACCCTGACCCGCTCGGTTGCCAGCGCGCGGCTGGTGATGCGATGCACGGAGAGCTGGGCGACCTTACCGTCGGTGTCGTGGAGCTCGATCTTCAGATCGTCTAGCCACGCGACGGGGGACCCGTCATAGCCCGCAGGCAGCTTGGTGAGCGTGACCACCTCCCCACGGACTGTGATCCTGACGGTCGCGCCGCTGCCGCCTGGGTACGCTGCTAGGTCATCGGGCGCGGGCTCAATGTGCTCGATCATGATGTCTTCGACGACCAGCGAGGTGCCGTCAGGCAGCTCGATAGCCGCGCCTAGTGCGACGGGGTGCGTCGCGACGGCCGTCTCTGCCGCGCGCGTGGGGGTGGACGATGACGGCGGAGCATCGTGCGTCGCTTGGTTCGTTTGACTTACTAGCGCGCCACCGCAGCTGACCATGAGCGCGCCGGCGAGGGCGGCTCGTCGGCTACGAGCGCAGATGAGGCAGCGTGAGAGCAACATGGTCGCCTTAAACCCTTCCAGAGCTTGCGCCGCGCCAAGCTACTACCTGAGGCCCCCTTGGCTCCACAGGCGCCGCCGCTGCGAGTCAGCGTACGGGAGGACCAGCCAGCGTCTAGCTTCCCATGACTTTGGAGGACCATGGCCTCAAAAAGCTATCACCTGGGTCGGGCTCGTGGGTCGCCGGCAGGCGGGGGCGGCTAGGGCTGAGGTAGGGTATTGGCGTATTTCCTGGCGGACATCGAAACGGGTCTAGGTGGCGGAGCCGATGCGACCTACCCTGGGCCGGGCTACGCCAGACGCAGCGCTTGGGTGTGGTCGGGTAGTGGCGGATCCACGAGGGTTATCAGGGTGGGGCTGATGCACGGAGAGATGGAGAGAAGATGAGCTGGAAGCTAGGACGAGGGCTGCCACGGGTGGTGGTGGTGGCGTGTGGGTTGGGGGCGCTGGGCGTGGGGACGACGAGCCGTACGGGCAACGCGCAGACGGTGCCGCTCGTGAGTGGCAAGCGGGTGGTCTCGCCACCCGACCACTGCAAGTGGACGGCGTCGCTCCCCGCGCTGCCAGCCGCGTGCAATGGGAAAGCGCCCACGTTGGCCAACTGCGTGGACTCCACCTACATCAAGGGCGCTTGTGGCAGCACCCCGGCGGTCAAGAATAGCTACTGTCAGAAGCTCTTGCTCGAGGACTTCTGCAGTGCCGGCAACACCTTCGAAGAGCTGGTGAGCGCCGGCGCTGGGCTCGCCGCGACCGCGCTCGATCCATCCGCGCAGCTGTACGAAGCGCCGCGCGCTGGCAAGCGCGGTCGTCAGGTGCCCGCGGGCATCCCCGGCGCGATGAGGCCCGCGGGTCTCGTCGCTAGCTACGACGGGATTTCGCAGCACAGCGGCGCGCTGCAGGCGGGCGCCTGGGATTTCACCCTGAACAGCAAGGGCACGTTCGAGACCACCGTCGCGCCGATCTGGATCGCCAAGTACAACACGGTGAGGCCGCAGGTGGTGCAAGCCCATCGCAACTTCGTCGCCACCGGGGCGAGCGCCGTGCCAGGCTCGCTCTTGACGATCCTCGCCGGTCCATACACGCCGTGGGTTGGCAATGGCTCTGCGACCCCCGCCAACCTCATCGTCAATTCGTGTGGAGAGTACACGTATCAACGCTGGTATGACGTCGTGCGCTTCCGCGACGCCGCGCGTTCGCTCGGCCGCGATTACCGCGCCATCTATGAGCTCGCGACCAACCCCAGCTCGCCCGTCTACATCGAGAAGGCGACGCTCGGTCAGTTCGGTAGCGGTACCATCCCCAAGGCCTGGCCTCAGCGCAAGGAGCTGCCGCGCAACATCTTCTTCACGGCGCGCCCCTCGCTTTGGCACAACGTTCCGGAGGCGAAGAAGAACGCCATCCTGCAGCGCTGGGAGAGGTTCAACACGAAGCGCACCAAGGTAGACCGAGGCAAAAC
>CAYQAC010000101.1:12977-13691 GCA_964415255.1 uncultured Polyangiaceae bacterium
CGTCCCGATCCGCTTGACGGGGCTGACGAGCACGAAGCGCTTCGAGCTCCATCGCCAGCTGCGCAACAAGATAGAAGCCGCGTACCAGCCCTCTGACGGCGCCTTCGAGCAAGCACAGGTCCGGCAGGATAGGTACGCCACCCTAGTGATCCAGCGCGAGCGCGTCGCAGAGGCGTTGGCTTGTGCGAACGAGCCGGCCCTCTGCTGCCCAGTACCCCCCGCGCCGGTGACCAGCGGCACCAAGGTGCAGATCATCAGCAAGGCGAAGGGGTGGATTTACAGCAACCCGGATCCGACCCGCGCGCTGTTGGCTGAGAATCGCATTCGATACTTCGACTATTCCAATGAATTCAACATGCTGGAGCAGATCGCGGTGCAGCAGCAGCTCCGCGTCGTCGGTGGCGTGCTGAACGGCGTGGATGGCAAGCTGCCCGCTGGGGGCGCGGTGCGCAGCAGCACCTTCTCCCCGCCGCCCACACCGAGCGCCAGCACGATCGGCAAGGGGAACCCAGGCGCCAAGCAAATGGCCGGGATAGACCTGGGCTCGATGACGAGAACGAAGCCGATTGGCGGACTCGGGCTCAGTGAGGTCAACGCTGCCGGCCTCAACTGCCTCGACGCATGGAAAGCCCAGAAGGCGACGCTCCAGATCGGGCTGAACACCATCAACTCGCGGCTCTCCTCCATTGTGTAGTTATAACGGACAACCGTATG
>CAYQAC010000101.1:13701-19533 GCA_964415255.1 uncultured Polyangiaceae bacterium
CCGACCCGGGGGGCGTGGGCGGCAACATCTGCGATTGGTCCTACGAGAAGTTCGCGGGGGAGGTGCTCAGCTTCGGCGAGGAGGACATGCAGGCTGACTTCAGCCTCTGCAACGCCGCAACAGGCGGTAACTTCCAGGAGGTGCGTAATCAGAGCCTTCAGAAGAAGGTCTGGCCCTGCGAGCTCCGGCAGGACTTCGGCATCGACCAGCGCAGCGCGGCCTACTACTTCGACATCCGCGGCGATCAAGTCGCGCGGTTCGCTTGTGAGAAGGAGCGCGTGAAGGAGAACCTCGCTGACTACCTCAAGAGCTGGCGCGAGGTCACCAAGAACATCCCGGTGCGCGAGACGTGGGTCGGCGAGAGCGCCGGCGACAAATGGCAGATCGGCAAGAAGAGCACCTTCGGCGCGCGCCTCGAGTATGGCGTCGGCTGGTACGTGAAGGGCGGCGCCGGCGGCAAGCGCACCGGCGACAACGCGTGGTGCAAGCCGATCGGCGAGGGTTCGCTCACCGCGAAGGCGGCGCTCGACTTCTTTGGCAAGGAGCTGACGGTGGTCGACGCCGCGGTGGTGCAGACCACCAAGGAGGCCGAGGCGACCTTCCGTGCGCACGCGATGTACCGCGATTTCAACAAGCTGAGCAAGACCGAGCTGACCCCGCTGTTCCCGAAGATTGACGCCAAGCTCACAGAGCCACGCACCTTCCCGCTTAGCCAGAAACTGATCGGCAAAGTGAGCTATTCGATGGGGTTCTCGGTGGGGCCGGCGGTCATCACCGTCACGTTCGGCGTGCAGGCGATGGCCGGCCTCGAGCTCAAGGCGCTGGGGCGCCCGAGCGCCACCCAATGCGATTCGCCGCCGGGCAACAGTGAGACCTTGAGCTACAACTTCTCGACCGGCGTCGAGTTCGAGCCGTTCGCGCAGGCGGACGTGTTCGCGCAGGCGGCGCTCGAGCTTGGCATCGCGCGCGGCGGTGTGCGCGTCAACGTAACGTTGCTGCGCTTGGGGCTGCCGACAGGGGCCGCCGCCGAGATCGAGAAGGGCACCGAGATGAGCTTGCGCACGGGGAGCTCGCTCGCCGTGCGCGCGCTGTCAGGTTCAATCTCGGCCTTCGTCGAAGTGGGCATCTGTCCCTTGTGCGGTGACCGCGAGGCGACGTTGTTCTCGTGGCGGGGGCTGCGTCAGGACATCCCCTTGTGGGGCAGGAGAGCCGGGCCGTTCCCGGTCAAGGTGGCCACGTTGTTCGCTGATTCGAACGTCACCGACGCCAACGTCGAGTGCATCAACAAGCAGAACACGGGGTCGCTCAACGCCTCCGGGATCATGTTGGTGGGCAACACACCCGCGACGAGCGTGCCAATCGACCGTTGGTGGTGTCTGAGGACGATGCACGACAAGAACGCCTGCATCCCCTACGGCAACGCCAAGACGCTGCCTCAAGACTCGAAGGCGGCGGGGCGAGCGTGTGCTCCGTTGTACACGCCGCTCGTCGGTTCGCAACGGTGACCCGGCGCGCACCGTCTCGGCGCACCTGGCTCGTCCTCCTCAGCGTGGTGGCGCTCTTGGCGCTGTGGCTGTCCTGGCCCAGGCCAGCGTCGCCACCCGTGCCACCACGCGCGCTGTCGTTTCCGGCGCAGCAGGAGCGGGTGTACACCTTCGAGTACGAGAGCCGCAGCGAGAACCGCGTGCTGACCAGCGCGCTCCTGCGCGAAGAAGGATCGAGGGACGGCGGGACCGGCTCGGACGCGCTCCGCGGTGATTTCAAGCTGCGCGGTGCGTTGGTGTTGGCCTCCTACGGGCTGCGCGGGGACAGCTACTTGCTCACCGCGCGGATCGAGGATCTGACGCACGCTGAAGCGCGCGCGCTGGGTCAAGATTTGCTGCCGAGCTTGCAAGAGGCGCGCGACACCTTCGAGCCGCACCTCGTCGAGCTGCGTATCAAGCCGACGGGAGAGGTCCTGAGCATGCGCTACTCGCAGCAGGCCTCGCGTCTGTACTGCGGTTGGATGGAGTTGCTGTTGCAGTCGTTTGCGTTCGAGCTGCGCGAGGGCGAGTCATGGAGCCACACGGGGCGCGGACCCGCAGGGACTGGGCTCGTGCAGTTCGGGCGCGACCCAGAACCACCGTTCGCGATCCGTAAGAAGCGCGCAGCCTACACCCAGTTGGACGCTTGGCCGTTCGACGACCCGCCGCCCCACACGGTGACGGGCGAGGCGCGGCTGGTGCTCGATCGCGACGGAAACATCGAGGAGCTTCACGAGCGCGAGACGCTCGTCGCGGGGGACGAGCTGACGAGCCATTTCTCGATGCGCGCGAAGCTCACGCTCGAGCGTGCTTTCGTGGGGGAGCCGCCGACCGATCTGCGCGACGCGGCGCCGGGGGAGGTGGGCGAAGAATCCAAGCGCGCGGAGCTGGAGGAGCGCACGCGCGGCTTCGACATGGAGCAGCTGATCGGGGATCTTCACCTCTTCGTGGCTGCACCGAAGGAGGGCGATCTGCGCTGGGCGTGGATCGCCGATGGCTACCTGACGTTGCATCCTGAGGAGTGCGCAGTGCTCGCCAAGCGCATGGCAGATTTGGAGACGCCGGTGCGCTCGGCGGCGATCGATCTGCTCGCTTCGGTCGGGACCAAGGAGGCGCAGGCGGCGTTGGTGGGCGCGTTCTCGGACGGCACCATCGCCAATCCAGCAGAGGGGCCCGCCGCAGCGCAGCAACGGCTGGAGTACGCGGAGCTCCTACAGAGCCTCGGGCAAATCCAAGAGCCAACGCAGGAGACGGTGCAGTTCTTGGTGACTAGCTATCAGCGCGCCAAGCATGAGCACGACCTGCCAGTGCAGGCGGCGGCGGCGATCGCGCTCAGCGGTGTGCTCGCGGGCGTCGCCGAGCCCCAGGCACGCTCGCTCGCGCGGGTGTTGGCCCTCGATCTGCAAAACGCGACCCACGTGACGCTGCGCCGCGCGCTGATCGACGCGCTCGGTAACGCCGCGACCGAGAGCGAATCGATCGTTCGATACGCTGACGATGAGGACGTCCATGTGCGCGTTGCGGTCGCCAACGCCCTGCGCAAAGTCGACGGCCCAAAGGAGCGCGCGACGCTGCTCACGCTGCTCGCCGATTCAGAGTCCTTCGTGCAGCACAGGGCGATCAGCTCACTCGCTCGGCGGCAGCTGGGCGCAGCCGAGCTCGGCACGATCCGTAAGCTGGTCGAGGGGGGCACCATCGAGCGCGGTAACTACGAGGTGCTGGTCAACCTGTGCGTGTCGCAGCCGCTCGATCTGGCCGCGCCCCTGCTCCATGCCCTCAGCGCGCGGGAGGATCTCGACCCCGAGACGCGCGGGAGGATCCATCGAGTGTTGGGCGAGCCGTGAGCTGTCACTGCCGCCCGGTGACTGTGTGGCCGCTCGGCGCCCATGGGCGCTACCAACCCCCCCCAAAAAAAGACACGATCACGGACTTTATGGCGGGTGAGTTCGCGTGCTGTGGCTGGCGCTGAAGGGCGTGTCACTGACGAAATCGTGGCTGGGGGTGAAGCTGGGACAAGCCCCTGCGCGAGCACGGTCTGGAGATCATTTGTGGGCTCTGTCGCGGGCGCGGCTGGTGGCACCGTGAAGCTTCCCCGGAGTGGACGGGGGTTGTACGCTGTCGTCGCTGAGCGTGGCACCCTACCTGAAGAACGACGATGAGCCGGGTGAAGTTCCGAGACGACGTGGGGCATGCGCGCATCGAGCGCGCCGTCGCTGACATCGAAGCGCAGACGTGCGCCGAGGTCGTGGTCGCGATTCACCCCGCGAGCGCCGCCTACGTGGCGGCTTCCTGGCTGGCGGGGACCGTCCTCGCGGCGGCTTGGCTGCTCCTCTTCCTCTACCACCCGCGGCCGTTCGACTTCACGTTCCTTCCGCTTGAGATCGCCGGTTGGCATCTCCTCGGCTTCTTCGTGACGCGCGCGCGCCCTGCGCTCAGGCGGGTGCTCACCCGCAAGAAGACGCGCGAGCTTGAGGTGGATCGTGCCAGCAAAGTTCTATTCGTCGACCTCGGAATCGATAGGACGCGTGCCCGGAGCGGCCTGCTCGTCTTCGTCTCGCTCCTCGAACGCGAAGTGCGGATCCTGGGCGATGCTGGCGTCCCTCAGCTTGAGGTCATGGCGAGCCTCTCTGTTCGTCTCACGGCCGCCGTCCGGCGTGACGATGTGGAGGCGTTCTGCCTCGTCCTCGCCGAGCTCGGCGAGGCGCTCACGGTGGCGCTTCCAGTCAGCTCGGATGACGAAGATGAGTTGCCCAACGCTCCGGAGGTGGCATGAGATCGATCGTACTGGCGCTGCTCCTCATCACGTTGAGCTTCATCGCGACGGATGCTTGGTCCCGCCCGGGTGGGGGACACAGCTTCTCGGGTAGTCAATCGAGCGGGTCGAACAGCTCGAGCCCGGCTAGCTCACCGCGCTCAAGTGGTGACTCGGGCTGGAGCAGCAGCAGCTCGCGTGGTGACTCGGGCTGGAGTAGCAGCAGCTCGCGTGGTGACTCGGGCTGGAGTAGCAGCAGCTCGCGTGGTGACTCGGGTTGGAGTAGCAGCAGCTCCCATGGTGACTTGGGTCGGAGTAGCAGCAGCTCGCATGGTGACTTGGGTCGGAGTAGCAGCAGCTCGCATGGAGACTTGGGTTCGAGTAGCAGCAGCTCGAGTCGTGGTTCGGGCGATCCGGGTCGGCTCGTTGGTGGCTCAAGCAAGCCGACGGAGCCCTGGGTGTCATCGTTTGAGGAGAGCACGGGCGCTGCGATGTTTCCGGTGGTGATGGGCGGCATCATATATGCATCGTGTGGCTCTACATCTTCCTGGGACGGGGTCCGGACCGAAGCTGGACGTCGGGTGTCATCTCGCCGAAGCGGGAGCCCGGGGCCTTGCATCGGTTATTTGGAATATCGAAGCGTAACGAGCTGCCCTACGGGGCCTCGTATCGGACATTCGATATATCGAAGCGTGACGAGCTGGCCTACGGGGCCTCGTATCGGTTACCCGAAACATCGAAGCGTGATGATCCGCTCAAGTTCGCATCGGTGGAAGCTGCGATTGCTGCGCTGCAGGCGGAGGACGAGGGGTTCTCCTTCGTGCTCTTCGAGGACTTCGCGCACGCGCTGTACGTCGAGGCGCACACGCTTCGTGGTCGTGGCGATGTCGAACGGCTCGCGCCTTACCTCCACGCGAGCGCGCGCGCGAGCCTGGTTTATCAAGCAGGCCAAGACCTGGTTGGGGCGGTCGAGGACGTCTCGACGATCATCATCGGCTCGATGTACGTCCAAGGGCTGCGTGTGGACGCAAAGACGCGGAAAATCGAGGTGAAGCTGTGCTTCGTTGCCAACTACACGGAGACCCGCGGTGGTGTCCCTCGGAGCTACTACGCTGAAGAGGCGTGGACGTTCAGCCGTGAGGCTGGCGTCGTCTCACGACCGCCGGCGCGCTCCCGCGTCATTGATTGCCCTCATTGTGGTGCTCCGCTCGACAAGATCGTCGCCGGGACCTGCCGCTATTGCGGCGTGGAGTCCGGTGCGGGCAATCACGACTGGTTCGTGACGAGCATTGTCCACGCGCGTACGAAGCGCGGGCCGATGCTCACCGGCACCACTGAGGAGGTTGGGACGGATCTCCCGACGGTCATCGCGCGCGATGTCATGATGAAGTACGCGGCCCTAGTCGCGCGAGATCCTGAGTTTGATTGGCGCGCCTTCACCCAGCGCGTGGACGCCGTGTTCCATCGGTTCCACGAGACTTGGACCGCCCAAGACCTCACGCGCGGTGTGTGTCAATGGAGTTGTCTACCCCATTCATGAGGATGCTGTCCTAGCGA
>CAYQAC010000102.1:0-670 GCA_964415255.1 uncultured Polyangiaceae bacterium
GTGGAAGATGTAGCTCGTCCAGTAGTCGCCGCCGGAGTCATTCAGCGGGTCCCCATCGCGGTTCAGGTCGCGCCCGCGGCCCGCGAGCAGCGCGTCGCCGAGCGGCGCCGCGCAGGAGCCGCGGAGCAAGCTGCGCGCGAGCGTCTCGGTGCCGCGATCGAAGCCGAGCCCATGGAACGTGGAGTTGACGCCCACGCTGGCGATCCCCTGCTTGGCGAGCGAGCCCGCGAAGCCGAGGTGCTCGATGTTCGAGCTGGTGTAGCCGTGGCCGTAGTAAGCCACCGGGAACGGCTGCGCGTGACCGGGCTGCGCCTTCGGGATCGTGAGGATGAACTGGACGCTGTCGCTGTGGACCTCGCCTTCGCCCGTCTCGTAGTCGAGGTTGAACGAGGCTGAGGGGCTCGTGCCCTGAGGGCCACCCGAGATGAAGAACGGCGCGCGGAAGCTGCCGATCACCGCGTGGCTGACGGCCTCCCAGCTCTTCGTGAGCTCCTGGGCCGCAGCGCCCGTGATGCCGAACTGGGTCGCGAGCGTGCTCAAGATCCCGCGGTTGGCCTCGAAGTCGAGCAGGTAGGCCTCGTTCAAGCGGCCCTGGCAGCTCGGCAGGGACGGATCGTCGTACCAGCGCGCCGGCTCCTCCACCCCCTCCGCCTGCTGCTTCTTGTCCACC
>CAYQAC010000102.1:680-19262 GCA_964415255.1 uncultured Polyangiaceae bacterium
AAGTCGACCGCCGGTGGGAACTGTTTAGACAGGTAGGCGAACGGACCAGTGCCGTAGAGCCCATCGCGGATCAGCCGCAGATCTTCCACCACCGGCTGGGTGGTGAAGGTCCAGGCGAAGCTCACCCGGTTGAGCCCGGTGCCGGCCACGTCGCCATAGTACCCAGTGAGGGACGGATCGTTCAGGTGGCTGAGGAGCTTCCTAACCCCCCCCTCCTGAGAAGGATGATAGACGAAATCGAAAGGTGACCTGACGGCGTTCCCATCCAGATCGCGCACCCGATCCGTGATGACCACCGCGTACTCGGTCTTCTCATCCATGGGGATGAGCGGTCGCATCAGCAGGGTGTCCGTCTCTCGCTCGTACCAAGTGAGCAGCTGATCGGCCATGCAGCGGTCGCGCGTGACGTCTGACACCTCCCCCAGGGCCACCTGCGCTTGGCTCGGGCAGGCGGTGGGGTCGATCAGGTTGGGGCGGTCCAGCACGCCATCGAAATCTGTATCCCACTGGGGGCTGTAGATGGGCAGGCCGCTCGGCGTCCCGTCCGCGGTGCGGCTGGGGTCGAACAGCCCGGTGCGCGGATCGATGGTCTCGTCTGCTGTCTCGAACAGCAGGTTACTCTCGAGCGAGCGGGTGTCGTTCCTGAAGTAGCGGCCCTTCTCGCGCACCACGTATTGGAAGTTGCCCTCACCGATGTCGAGCACCACTGGCACGCCGGTGGTCAGGTTCACGAGATAAACCGCGTCATCCGCGAACTCGAAGTCGTCCCCCACGTGGCGGCGCTTCAGCGCGGCGAGATCGATCGCGGGGCGCGGATCCTTCGGGTCCCGCTTGTCGAAGGCGACGCTCACGCCAGCGAAGGTGCCCCAGCCCTCGAGCTGGTTGAACTTCTCGCGCGCCGACTGCTCGATGTGGGTGGGCGCGACCTGGCTCGCGTTGATGCGGAGGCCGGTGCGGCTGGTGGGGTCGGGCCACATCGCCACATCGTTCGGCATCGGGATCTCCGGCAGCGGGCGGTGGTGGAGATCGAAGCGTACGGTGGGGCCGTCGCCGGGAGGCGTGTGCTTCAAGCCGAGCGGCGCCTCATCGCCGCCGCAGCCGCTCTGCAGCGCGAGGAGGCAGAGCGCGGGTAACAGCCGCCGCGCGCCGCGCGCGAGCGCCTCTCCCTGTGAGCGCTGCCGCTGTTCGACGCTGAGGGTGGCCTTGAGGTGTTGCATGCGCTCTCCTGACATCAGAACTGGAGCCCCACGCGCGCCACCCCGAGGTACTGCGTGCGAAGATCGCCGCTCGGCCCGGCAAGGGCGCGCCCAGGGAACAGCACACCGCCTTGAGCGCCGAGCTCGAGCGCCATGCCATGATCGAGCGCGAGGCGGTGCTCCACCCCGAGGTCGAGCTCAAGGCCCAGGTCGCGGCTCGCGGCGGGCCCGCCGTCGTAGTTGACGAAGCGGCCCTCCGTCGTGACAGCCACCGGATCGACGAGGTCGGCTGTGGTCTGCGCGATCACCGCGCCGAGCTTGAGGTCCGTCGCCCGCGCCGGTCGGTAGACGAGGGTGGGGTTCAGGTAGGTCGCGCCGAACACCGCGCCGTCGCTCGGCAGGAGGTCAGCGCCCGGGGCGACGCGGGCGCTCAGCCGAGGATCCGCCGCCTGGGTGCCTGCGCGCGCCGTCTTCCAGTGGAGCGCCTCGCTGAACATCAAGAGCCCCACGGTGTGGTTCGGATCGAAGCTGAAGCGGCGGGTGGTGCCGTCGTTCGGGTCTGCGTCCCCGCTGGCGAAGCCCCACTCGAGCTCGATCACCCAGGCGCCGTAGCGCGCCTCGTCTGCGCCGCGTGTGATCACCGCGCCGAGCTGCGCCGCGCCGCCGCTGGCGCGGATCTTCTCGCGCTCGCCGCTGATGGCCTGCGCCCGCGAGCGCACCTGGCTCGTGGAGCCGAGCATCACGGCGACCTCGTAGGCGCCGTACACGTGGCCCGCGCCGCCTGGTATTTCCGCGTTGAAACGCCCGGTGGAGTCGAGCACCACCACCTCAAGCGTCTCGTCGAAGTCGCGCCCGGGCAGCGCCGCCGCGCTCCGCGTCTGGTGGCGGTAGACGCCGTAGAGGCCGAGCTCATTGCCCTCCCCGGGCGGGGCGCTGGGGCGGTCTGTGTAGCTGACGGCCAGCACCCCCTGCCAGGCGCGCTCATCGTCAGCCAGGCTGGCGGTGCGATCCTTGAACACCAGATCGCCCGCCAGCGCGAGGGTCAGGCCAGAGTCCTTCCCCAGCGGGCGCGTGGCGAACAAGATCCGCTCGACGATTGAGCCGCCGCGGTAATCTCCGAACAGCCGCGGGTGGTCGCCGTCGTTCGCGAGGAGGCCGAGGCCCCAGTGGGAGGGCTGCTGACCCACCCGCACCAGGCCGATCGGGCTGTTCCAGCTGAGGTAGAGCCAGCGCGGCGCCACCTGAAGCGGGAAGCGCTCGTCCATCGGCTCCTCCGCGGCGCCCACGTCGATCGTGGGTTGCCCGGCGATGAAGCCGCGCGGTACGTCGATCTGACCCACTAGCTCCAGATCGTCCTTGAACATGAAGCGCGGCGTGAGCCTGAGCCAGTGGGTGAGGCGCAGGGTCTGCCCCAGGTGGTCCGCGCCGTCGCGACCCAGGGGGCGGAGCGGCACCTCCGAGAGGCCCGCCAGCCGCAGCTGATATTCCCCGCGGATTTGTCCTAAGAAGGCCTCCGGGTCGGGCAGGAGGCGCGGGGCGCGCGCCGTCTCCAGTACGAGGCGCTGACTGAAGCTCGGGCGCGCTGGAGCAGGCGCTGGGGGCAGCGGGCGCTTCGGTGCGGCCTCAGCCGTCGCAGCAGGCGCTCCGGCGCCCTGGTCGTTTGGATCGGGGGGTTGGCCTGCGCCCGTGGTCGCACCTGCCTCCGCCCCCTCGAGCGTGAGCGTCTCACTGTCCGGCAGCGGCTCGGCGGCGTCAGCGGCTTCGCCTGGCGCGCTCGGCTCGTCAGCGCCCGCGGGCTCCTCCGCCGGCGGTGGGGGCGGCGCCGGTTGCGCCAGCGCGTGGGTGGTTAGCCCGAGCCAGCCCAGCAAGGCGAGCGCTGGGAGCGATCGCGCGGCGCGCGCGCGTGTGAGTCCGTAGGCCACTTCGGCGCAGGATAGTGATGGGGCGCTCGGGCGAGCAAGGGCCTTGAGCTGGGAGCCTACCGGCGTAGGCTCCGCGCGTGGCTCACCTCGACGTCAACCTACACACCCCGCCTGAGCGGGTAACCCTGGGAGCGCCGCTCGGCCTCGCCGACTTGGTGGCGGTGGCCTACGGCTCGCCGGAGCTTGAGGTGGAGCCAGGAGCCTTGCGCGCCGTGGAGTCTTCGCGGCAGGCGGTGCAGCGGATCATCGACCAGGGGGAGGCCGCGCCTCACGTGTACGGGGTGAACACCGGGTTCGGGTTCCTGGCGGAGACGCGGATCTCCACGACGGAGGTGCGCGAGCTCCAGCGGAACCTGGTGCGCAGCCACTCAAGCGGGGTCGGAGCGTTGCTGCCCATCCCGGTGGTGCGCGCGATGACGCTGCTCCGGGCGCAGACCTTAGCGCTTGGCCACTCGGGGGTGAGGCAGGTGGTGCTGAGCGCGCTGCTTGACCTGCTGCGCCACCAGATCACCCCCTGCGTGCCGTCACAAGGCTCGGTGGGGGCTTCGGGCGACTTGGCGCCACTCGCGCACCTCGCCCTGGCGCTGATGGGCGAAGGGGAGAGCCTGCGTGGCGGGGCGCGGCTGCCGAGCGCGGAGGCGCTCGCGGCCGCCCAGCTCAGCCCAGTGGAGCTGCAGGCGAAGGAGGGCCTCGCGCTCATTAATGGCACTCAGTACATGACCGCTTGGGGTGGGTTGTCCCTCGCGCGCGCTGAGCGGCTCATGCGCGCGGCGGATCTGGCGGGCGCCATGAGCCTGGAGGCGCTGAAGGGCAGCGAGCGCCCCTTCGATCCGCGCTTGATGCAGCTGCGCCCGCACCCGGGCCAGGCCAGGGTGGCGGAGAACCTCCGCGCGCTGCTCGCCGGTAGCGAGATCATGGTCAGCCATGCGAACTGTGGCAAGGTGCAGGATCCTTACTCGCTGCGCTGCATGCCGCAGATCCATGGCGCGAGCCGCGACGCCTTGGGCTACGCCCGCGGGGTGGTGGAGCGTGAGATGAACAGCGCGACGGACAACCCGAGCGTGTTCGTGACGGAGGCCGGGGAGGCGGAGATAGTCAGTGGTGGGAACTTCCACGGCCAGCCGGTGGCGATCGCGCTCGATCTCGCGGCCATCGCCGTGGCGGAGCTCGGCAATGTGAGCGAGCGGCGCGTGGAGCAGCTGGTGAACCCGGCGCTCTCGAGCGGGCTCACGCCGTTCTTGGCGCGGCCCGGGGGGCTGCACTCAGGCTTCATGATCGCGCAGGTGGCGAGCGCCTCGCTCGTGAGCGAAAACAAGGTGCTGTGTCACCCGGCGAGCGTGGACTCGATTCCGTCGAGCGCCGGTAAGGAGGACCACGTGAGCATGGGCAGCATCAGCGCGCGCAAGCTCGCGAGCGTGGTGGACAACGTCACGCGCTGCTTGGCGATTGAGCTGCTCACGGCGGCTGCGGGGGTGGACCAGCGGGCGCCTTTGGCACCTGGCGCCGGGGTGATGGCGTGTCACGCGCTGGTGCGCGCTCACGTGGCACCGCTGGCGGAGGACCGCGTGCTGAGCGGCGACATCGAGCGCATCAGCGAGCTCATCACGAGCGGCGCCTTCGATGAGGTCGCGGCGGCGCAGGGCGTTGGCTGAGAGTCGGCTGGGTGGTGGGCGGGTTTGAAACCCGCCCCTACAGCGGTGGGTGCTCCGAAGGCTGTGGTCAGTTGACCGTATTAGTCAGGTGGACGCCTTAGTCAGGCGGGTGGGCCGTTGGGCTGGCGCGGTGCGGTGCCGTCCAACCCCCCAAATAAAAGCCACGCGTGACCTGAGCAAGTAGTCAGCTAGGCGCCCTAGTGGGGCACCCTCATGGGGCCGCTCAGTCAGGCGCCGCGGAACACCGGCTCGCGTGAGTCGCTGAACGCGCGCACGGCCTCTTGCAAATCCTCCGTGGCAAAGTCCACGGCTTGGCAAGCGGCCTCGCGCGCGAGCGCTGCGTCCAGCTGGGCGAGCAGCGGCGCGCGCAGCGTCTGGGTCAGCTGACGACTGGCGATGGGCGCCGTGGCGAGCAGCTCCGTGATGGTGGCTTGCACCGCCGTCTCCAGCTCTGCCTTGGGCACGCTCCGGGTGACGAGCCCCATCGCGGCGGCTTCATCGCCACGGATGAGCCGCCCGGTGAGCAGCAGGGAGGCGGCCTGGGTGTGACCCACCCAGTGCGGCAGCAGCACGCTGGTGCCCATGCCGGGGTGCAGCCCCACACGCACGAAGTTGACGCCGAGCTTCGCCTCGCTCGCGGCGATCCGCAGATCACAGGCGAGCGCGATGGAGAGCCCCGCGCCCACGGCCGCGCCGTGGATCACCGCGAGGGTGGGGCAAGGCAGCGAGAGCAGCCCGAGGAAGCGGCGATAGAACGCGTCCATCGCGCGCTGATTTTGCTCAGGCAGAGCGCTCGCGTTGGCCTTCAGCATGCCGAAGTCGCCGCCTGAGCAGAAGGCGCGCCCTTCGCCGCGCAGCACCAGTAGGCGCGTGGCGGAGTGGGCACGCACCGCCGCGATGGCCTCCGCGAAGGCGTCGGCGAGGCCCAGATCCAAGGCGTTGTATTTGTCGGGTCGCGCGAGCCAAAGCTCGCTGACCTCACCCAGCTCGAGTCGCACGCTCACGGCGCGTCCAATAGCACACGGATCAGCGCGCCGCGGGCTTTGAGGGCGCTTGGGAGGGAGCGCCTGGGGAGCTCGCGTCCAGCGACCTGAACGGCGGCTCGCTGGTGGGCGCCGCGCAGATCACGGTGACGCTCTTCGGGGTGTAGAGGCCGATGGTGAGGAGGGTGAGGACGCTCTGAGCGACGTTCGTCTGGGCGTGGAGCTCTGCCCAACCATGAGGGCATAGCTCTTGGATTGGGTAGGTCCCGCTGATGTTCATTAGCCCCCACAGCGCGCTGTGGTGCCAACGCTCGTCTGCGCGCGGCGCTGGATCGCCCGGAGGCAGCCCAGAGTAGGCGTGCTCACGGAAGCAGCCCGAGGCGGCGAGCGTGAGCAGGGCGGCGAAGAGCATGGGCCAAGCGCGGCGCACGTGACGCGGGCTGCTTGATCTAAGGGGTGCGCTGGCTGCGCTGTCCGCCGCGCTGGCGCTGTGCGCTGCGCTAGGCGCGGAGGCTCCGCTGCCTCGCGTGCGCCAGGCTGAGGTGTCCGCACTGCCTGCGCTCGCTGCCCTCGCGCTAATAGGCTCAGGGCTCTGCGCGGCAGCGTACATGAAGCTCTCGTGGGGTGTAGATCCCCAGGGTGATCAGGGTCAAGCCGGTGACCAGCACGCCGCTCGACCAAACGACCTCCGCGGTGCCGTTCGGACACAGATCGCGCGTGTCCACCTCTGGGCCTCCCACCAGACCTAAGAGGTAGTGGTGCTGCCAGCGGCTCTGGGGCTGTGCGCCGCCGGGAGCCTCCACGAACCCGATCCGGTAGCACCCCGTGGCGAGCAGCGTGAGGCTAATGAGGATGAGCCGCGCGGCGACACGCCAAACCCCCGAGCTAGCCGTTCGCTTCATGACGTCAGGATCCATGTTGAGCCGGGTGTCGTCATGGTTGCTGACGAATAGGGGCGGTGATAGTCAGAAAAACTGACTTAAAAGCGCAAAGCGTCAGGTGGGTTGATGGGGGTTGGACGGCACCGCTTCGGACGCCCACAGCTCGCTAGAACCCGAACGTCTGATGGGTGAAGCCGGCGCCTAGCAGGCGACGCGCGCTCTGCCTCAGCTGTTCGGCGTCGGGGGAGGTGCGGAGCGCCTGCTCCAGGGTGTCGCTGTTCGTCCAGCGGAAGGGCGGCAGGTGCCGGCCCGCCTGAAACAGCCGCATCGCGCGCTGAGCGTTCCAGGCGAAGAACTCGCGCGCCTGGGGCTCGCGCGTGAGGTACTGGGGCTCGCGCTGCTCCGCTGTGTGCAGCACCATGAGCGCGTAGATGGTGAACTCGAGCACGGCGTACACGCGGTCATTCGCGCTGTTCGCGGGGTATTGCTGCAGCCCCAAGCTGTATCGCTCGATCGCGACCGCCGCGCCGTTCACGTAGGAGTTCCACTCGTCCCACAAGTAAAGTGGCTGGTCGTCCCAGCCCTTCTGACCAGTCAGGTAGTGGTCATAACGAGAGCCGCGCAGGCTCTGGGGGACGAGCGCCGCGACGTCGGCCTTGCGGAAGCTCGGCTCCAGCACGATCGCGCCCTGACCGCCGAGCACGTAGAACCCGTTTAGCTTGGGGGTGCTCGGCCGCTTGAGGCGAAGATCCGAGTGGATGCCGTGGCTCAGCTCATGCGCGAGGGTTTCGAGATCCTCGTGGTTGAACTTGTCCCAGCTTGGCCGGCGCTGGAGGATGTCCGTCAGTGAGGGACCCCACTTCGGGTCGGTGCTTGAGTTGGTGGTGGCCACACCCGTCCAGCTGACGCGAGCCCCAACGCTCGCCGGTGGCTGGGGTTGTGGCTGCGGCTGGGGTTGTGGCTGCGGCTGGGGTTGTGGCTGCGGTTGTGGCTGCGGGTAGCCCGGCTGCTGAGGCGGGTAGCCTGGCTGCTGCGGGTAGCCCGGCTGCTGCGGCGGGTAGCCTGGCTGCTGCGGGTAGCCCGGCTGCTGCGGCGGGTAGCCTGGCTGCTGCGGCGGGTAACCGTAGGGCTGCCCAGGGTAGGGCTGCGGTGGGTATTGCGGCGGCGGGTATTGTGGTCGCCGCGAGCTTGAGCCGCTCTGGATTTCACAGCTCAGCGTGGAGCCGGCCAACAAGGCAAGCAGGAGGAAGCGCCAGGGTCGCACGACGCGCGACGCTACTTCATTTGCAGCCTGCCGGGAAGGGAGCCTCAGCGGCGCGAGCAGGCGAAGCCTGTCGCCCGCGTCATGGCTTTGAGCAGCGCACCGAGAGGAGAGGCCCGCTCGGCGCGCTCGCTCAGAGCTCAATTAGGATCACGCCGGGGGCTGATCGGGCGTGACCTCAACCTTGGGTGGGACCAGGAAGAACACCTCGCGGGTGTCGAGCACCGTGATGCCGTTGCCGATCACCTCGAGCGTGGCCTTGAACAGCTGCGGCGCGCCGGTGGGCGGGACGCTGACGTTCTCCTTCACCACGATGTCGAAGCACACCCGAGTGCCGGGCGTGACGGCGGGGAAGGTGTCGAGGTAGAGGTCCCCATTGGTGTCGATGGCGTTCACGGCCACGCAGCCCCGCGCTGGATCGCCGTTGGGGTTCGCCTCCAGGTGATCGACGAAGGCGCCAAACGTCTCCACGGCGTCGCTGGGGTCGTCCACGAAGCGCACCGTCACTTCCATGGGTGTCTGGTTGGCGAGCGTCTGGATCTGGTTGACCACGGCGTCGCTGATCGGGGTGCCGACGGTCCAGGTGGTGGTGAGCGGCTGACCTGACCCATCCACCGCGCCGGTGTCAGTGGCGAGCTGATCTAAGAACCCACGAGCGCCGCTGCCCACGCTGATCCCGATGATCCGGGCCTGGGTTTGCTGGGCCGCGGTGATGAGCGCGCTGTAGGTGGGCGTGGCGCCGCCCACTATCCCGTCATTGTAGGCATAGGCACCGCCTGGCCCATTGTGCGAGTAGATGTCGGTCATCATCACCAAGATCGGGACCGCGCCGTCGCGGAAGCAGGGGTAACCCCAGGTGCCCGCCGGGCAGCTGGTGCGCGGTCCCAGCGTGCCGGAGGGCAGGCTCCGACCTGGGAGGCCCTGGCCCGTGATCGCGGCGAACAGCGCCGGCACGTGGCTCTCCGCGTTGTCTGCGCCATAAGCCGTAGCGAAGGTGTTCACCGCCGCTTGCACCGCGCCCGTGTCAAAGGTGAGGTCATGGGCGTTGCGGTAGGCGTAGTCGCCATCCGACGCGTCACCATAGGGCAGCACTGAGTAGTCGCGGTTGTCCCCCGCGCCGAACCAGACGTCTGGGATCACCGTGCGTACGCGGTCGATGAGGCCCGTGGTTGGGGTGGCTACGCCCGCCTTGAGGCTGCTGATGGCGCCGCCCATGGAGCCCGTGGTGTCCATCATCAGGTAGACGTCGGCCATGCGGATCGAGGTGGCGAAGTCGAGCGAGTCGCGACCCGGATCCTGTGGCTCTTGGTAGGGCTCAAGGAACACGAAGTTGCCTCGGCTCCGGGGGCTCGCGTTGGGGTCGAGCGCGTCGCCATCGCAGCTCGCGTCGTTGCAGGCCTCGATCTCCACCAGATCGGTGACGCCATCGCCGTCGCTGTCTGGGTCGAGCGGGTTCGTGCCGTAGTGGCGCTCAAGCGCGTCGCTGAGGCCGTCGTTGTCGCTGTCAGGATCGAGGTAGTCAGGGATCCCGTCGCCGTCCGTATCGCGGTTCTGGTCGCGCCCCTCCTCGTAGTCGCTGATCCCATCGCCGTCGCTATCGGCGCCTTGGTAGGGATCGAAGCCAGCATCAGGGAAGAGATCGACCCCGCCAGTGCCGCCGTTAGCGCCCGAGCCATCCGTGCCGCCAGAGCCGCCACCGAAGATGGGCCTCGTGCCCGCCGAGTTGTCGGCGTTGCCCGAGCAGGCGAGAGGGAGCGTAGCAGCGAGCGCGATCAAGCTGACGATACGGAGCGTGGAGAGGGTAGGGGAGGCCATGCATGGATTTCGACGTCAAATCGCCCCAACGTCAAGTCACGTTTCCCTTAGGCCTGCAGCTGCTTCAAACCGGGACCTGACGAAATCGCTCTGGGGGGGCACCACCTTCAGCCTCGTGCTGCAGCATGCTGCAGGGTTAGCCCCCTGCGCTCGCGAGATCATCGAGGTTTTCCAGGTGCGCTGCGCGCGCCTGGCGGCTGTTCGTCGCAGGTTCACTCACTCAGCCCCACACGTCGACGCGCCTCGAAGCAAGCCTCGCCGCCCACCTCGAAGTCAGCGCAGGCACGGGGTCGATCGATGTAGTGCGCGCAGCGGTAGCGAGGCTTGACAGTGCCGCTGACGACCATCAGCGCCACACAGCGCCCACCTGGGCGCGCTAGGTACGCGCCGTGCGTGTCATGCGAGACGAGCTCCGGGTGCCTGCGTGAGAAGGGCTCCCCCGGGGTGAGCTCCACCCGATGGAAGCCCTCGCCGCAGCACGCGCCGCAGCGCTCACACTCATCGGCGTTGAAGCGGACCTCGAAGCCCTCACAAGCGCGCTCGGACGGCGTGACTTCAAGACCAGCCCGGCGCAGGCAGCGCAGCGTTTCCGCGCGGTGCGCTTCAGGGGGCGGCACTTCAGCGAGCTGAGGTTGCGCGCTGAGCACTTCAGGGCGCTGCACTTCCGCGCGGTGCGCTTCAGGGCGGTGCGCTTCAGGGCGGTGCGCCAGCGCGCAGTCGCCGCAGCGCAGCGCTTCATCAGGGTGCTCTGGCAGGCCGCTTCGGTGCAGCGTGCCGGCGCGCTGCCACAGCGAGCCTTCAGGTGCGTAGGGGCTCACCGCCTGCGCGATGGCGCGCGTGGCGCACAGCGCATTCGTCAGATGTTCTGACCAGGAGCCAGTGAGCGCGCGGTGGTAGGCGAGGCGCGCGAGGTCCACCGCGGCGTCGTCAGCAGGCGAGCGGCTGCGGAGCGGGTCGAGCGGCAGGCTGTCCCAGTGAGGTCGGTGGTCGGTCGTGACGGCGAAGAAGCGCCGCAGCCCGTAGTCGCCAGCGAGCCGCGCCTGCAAGCGGTGGCAGGCGTGCTCCTGCACTTGGTCGTTCGTGTCCCCTTGGCCGAGGCCCCAGTCAGCGGCGGTGAGCCCGGCCTGCCCAGCCACCAGCGCGTGGCAGACCTCGTGGAAGATGAGCTGGGCTAGGCTATCGTCTGGGTCGAAGTGCTCATCGTGGCACAGCGTGAGCACCTGGGCGCCGTCGTAGCTGGCGAACACCTCATGGCTCCGCGTGACGCGGAGGCCCAGGCGCTCCGCCAGCCCAAGCCAGATCAGCTCGAGGGGATCGCGGTAGCGCAGGTCGATGGGGCGAGGTGCCACGGGTCGAGCGGTCAGCACGACAAGCGAGCGACGGTTTGGCGAACGGTTGGCAGCGCCTGGCGCAGAGCTCTGAGCCAGGCGCTAGCCAAGGGAGAGTGAACCTCGCTGAGGGCTCCGCGGATTGCTCCGCGGAGCCGGTCGGGGCGAATGGATTCGAACCATCGACCCCTTGACCCCCAGTCAAGTGCGCTAACCAGACTGCGCTACGCCCCGGACGCCTCTGCGCTCCACGTTGCCGTGAAGCTCAAAGGTCCCAGCGAGGGTGGCGGGAAGGTAGTCGAACGCCTCCCCATTGCAAGGGCCGAAAGCACACGGCCGCTACTTTGTGTTCGAGGACGACAAACCGTTTACGTTTGTTGTCCTAGAAGGGCCTTGGGGCAGCTCACCCGTTCGCGCCTGGCACCTTCAGCCGCGCGAGGTGCTGCGCCAGGTTCTTGAAGAGCCGCGCGCTGAGCTCTGGGTCGGTGTCGCAAATCTCCTGGAAGTCGTCCGCACGAAGCCGCAAGAGCCGCGCGCGCTGGTCGACGATGGGCAGCGCCTCGCGGCCCACCACCCCCACCAGCGACTCGGGGAACAACAGCGCGCCGGGGCCCACCGTGCGTCCGCCAGGGCACCTCACCACCCCCTCGAGGATGATGTAGGCGACGCGATCGCTCGTCACCACTTGGGGCACCGCCTCCTCGCTACCCACCTCGATCTCCACCGCCGCCGCCAGCGTCGCCAAGACCTGCGGCAGCGGCAGCCCGGTGAGCAGGGGGCTACTGCGCGCGCCATCGAGGTCGCTCGGCGCGAGCCCGCGGTCGATCTCGGCCCGCTGCACGAAGCGATCGGCGAGGGCTATGATCAGGGCGGTCGCGTTGTCACGCCCCTGGGCCGCTGCCTCCGCGATCAAGGCGCCCGCGGCGGCTTGGGCGGAGCCCCCCCTGAAGAGCTCCCCGAGCCGACCCTCACCATTGATCTGACCATGCACGCCGTCGCTGCAGAGCAGCAGGCGGTCGCCGCGCGCGAGCTGCACGAACAGGGTGTCGACCTGGACCGCGTCGGTCAGCCCCACGGCGTTCAGCAGGCGATTATGTGAGGTCTGCTTGGCGTCAGCGTGGAGCTTACCCTCGGCCTTGAGCGACTCAAGCTGCCCGTGATCTTGGGTGAGCTGTAGGGTCGCGCTGGCGCGCGAGAGGTAGGCGCGGCTGTCCCCCGCGTGGGCCAGGAAGGCCCTGTCGCGCGCGAGCCAAGCGACGTCCAGCGTCGTGCCCATGCCGGCCAGCTCTGGGCGCGCCGCCGCCTCTTCACGCACTCGGTGGTTGGCGCGCTCCACGGCGAGCCTCAAGCAGTTGAACACGCGGCGGCGGATGGAAAGCTCAGGTGAGCTGACGTAACGTTGGATCAGCCGCTGCGCTGAGTCACTGGCGATCGACCGCCTGAGCTCTTCGAGCGCTAGCGTCGCCGCCACCTCCCCACCTGCGTGGCCTCCCATCCCGTCAGCGACCGCGAACAACGACAGCTCAGGCGCGGCCAAGTGCGCGTCCTCCATCGCCTCGCGGCGCTTGCCCTGATCGGTCGCCACCCCGAAGGAGATGCGGAAGTCGAAGTGTGGGACGATGGACGGCACACCGGGAGGGTAACGGAGCGCTCAGCGTTTGGGAGCATTATGGAGCCCTCGCTCCGTGCGGGGGCGCCCAAGGGGCAGGCTGGAGCTCATCTGGGGGGAGGGTCGGCGATGGGCGTCGAAACAGCGCGCGCCGGGCGCGACCGCTCGGGCGTGCTAGAGCGCCCGCGTGCGGGTGTTGGCGATCGAGACCGCGACCCAGCTGGGGTCGGTGGCGCTGTGGGAGTCGGGGCGCTTGGTGGCCAGCGCCGAGCACCAGCTCCCGAACGCGCACGGCGATCAGCTGTGGGGCTTGCTTGAGCGCTGCTTGGCGGAGGCTGGTTGGCAGCGGGGGCAAATCGATCGCGTCGGCGTGGGGCTGGGCCCCGGCTCGTTCACCGGGCTGCGCATCGGGATCGCCTTCGCGCAGGGGATCGCACTGGGGCTCAAGCGGCCGCTGGTCGGGGTGGGCTCGCTCCAGGCGCTCGCCGTGAGCCTCCCGGAGCACCCCGAAGTGCCCCGAGCGGCGCTGCTCGACGCGCGCCGGGGTGAGGTGTTCGCGCAGTTGGTGAGCGCCGCGGGGGAGCCGCTCAGCGCGCCGCTCGCCGCGCCGTACCAGCAGGCGCGCCAAAAAGTGAGCAGCCTAGCCCAGTGTGAGCCCATCTGGGTGGGGGAGGCGGCGAGCTTGATCGGGGCGCCGCGCGGCTTGGGGCGCGCGCTGCCTCACGCGGCGGAGGTGGCTTGGCTGGCGGCGGCTGCCCCTGAGCCGCAGGGCGCCACGCTGGAGCCCCAGTACGTGCGCGAAGCGGACGCCGTCAAACCAGCGCTCCCCAGCTCACCACTTTGCGAGTAGCATCCACGCGCCATGGACGGTCAAGGTGAGGTGCTCGATCAAGAGCGGCTGCTCGCGCGCTTCGGTCAGCGCTTCACGACGGGGGACGTGGTGTTCAACGAGGGGGACCCCGCCACCCACGCGTTCCTGTTGCAAGAGGGCCGCATCCGGCTGATCAAGCGGGTGGGCGCGGTGGAGCGTAGCCTCCGGGTAGTACGTCCAGGTGACTTATTTGGGGAGTCGGCGCTGCTGCAGGGCGCGCCGCGCAACTCCACCGCGGTGGCGCTGAGCGACGGCGCCGTATTGGCGCTCGACCACGAGACCTTCCAGCACGTGCTGTCCGCCAACCCAGCGGTGGGCACTCGGGTGCTGCACCAGCTGATTCGGCGCCTGCGCGACGCGGAAGATCAAATTGAAATCCTGATGCTGCGCGACTCGCAGGCCAAGGTGGTGGTGGCGCTCTTGAAGTCTGCGCAGCACAGCTTGGGGAGCCGCGGCGGGGTGGAGGGCGCGGTCACGCTCTCCGTGTCCCCGCTGGATCTTTCCGTGCGGGTGGGCCTGGATGTGGACACCGTGAAGCGGACCGTGCAGCAGCTGCGCGAGTCGGGCTACATCAGCATCGTCGACGAGACGATTGAAATCCCCGACGCCAGCGCGCTCAGGGAGCTGTACAGCCTGCTCGGCGTGAAAGATCAGATCCGCGGCCCGGCGCCTGAGCCTCGACGCTCGTAGCGCCTGAGTGCCACCGATGGGCTTGGGGCGACCGGCCGGTCGCCCGTACGCACGTTGTTTCGCCCGGGGGGATTGGGGGCGGGGGGTTGGTGGCGTCTGGGCGTGGGTTTTTTGGGGGGACAGGGGGTTGGTAGCGCCCGGGCGTGCGCTGGGGCGTCGCTGCAGTCACCGTGGGTCACTGGGCGCCAGACCACTGAGCATCCGTTGACGGTTTCTGGCCTGTAGGCTAAGGCCTTGGCAGGGCCCGCTCCACGTGTCCGCTCGTTTAGCGCGAACCTCATGGCTGCCTCACCCCTCCCCACGATCCCCCATGCTCAGTTGGCGCCGCTGCGGTCGGCGCCGCTGCGGTCGGTGCCGCTGTGGTCCGCGCTGCTGCGTGGCGCGCTGGTGGCGTCCCTGGCCCTGCTCGCGGTGGGCTGCCCGGACCAAGGGCCAGCCACCGCGGATGACGCCAAGCGCTCCATGTCGGAGTACGACGTAGCGCGCGATCTGTGGCTCGCGCGCAACCAACCCCGGGCGGCGCTTGAGCACGGCCTGCGCGCCGTCGAGCTCGACGAGGAGAACGCCGAGGCGGCGCACCTGGTGAGCTTGATCTACCTGCAGTTCTGCGCGGCGGCGGACGCCGGGGTGGGCGAGGCTGGGGACTGCAGGCTGCCTGAGGCTGAGCGCTTCGCGCGGCACGCGGTCGCTCAAGATCCAGACTATCGCGACGCCAAGAACACCCTGGGCGTGGTGCTGGTGCACCAGAAGAAGTACAGCGCGGCGGTGTCGGTGCTGAAGCCGCTGACTGAGGACATCCTCTACCAGAGCCCTGAAAAGGCCTGGGGTAACCTCGGCTGGGCCTACCTTGAGTGGGGCAAGCTGAGCCCCGCTATTGATGCCCTGCAGCGCAGCATCGCAGCCCAGCCTGGCTTCTGTGTGGGGCACTACCGGCTCGGCCTCGCCTGGGAGAAGAAGCGAGATCTGACCGCCGCCGAGGCTGCTTACTCCGAGAGCTTGGCGACAGACCATGAGGCCTGCCAGGGGCTCCAAGAGGCATGGCTTGGGCGCGCTCGGGTGCGGGCGGGGCTAGGTCGCGCGGCTGACGCGCGGGCCGATTTGGAGCGCTGCCTGAAGCTCGATCGCGGGACGCGCGCGGGGAAAGATTGCGCGACCCTCAAGCTGAACATGGATTAGGCTCGCCAGCGCTGTGCCTGAGAGCGTCGGTCAGTACCTGCGTGCAGCCCGTGAAGCGCGGAAGCTTAGCCTCGAGGAGATCTCGCGGGCGACGCGCGTCCCTGTGCTGAGCGTGGAGCGCATTGAGGCCGATCAGTTCGATGAGCTGCCTGGTGAGGTCTTCGTGCGTGGCTTCCTGAAGTCGTACGCCCGCGCGTTAGATCTGGAACCTGACGATGTGCTGGCGCGCTACACCGCGAGCCGCAAGGTGGCTTGGGTGACGCCGCTGCCGCTCACCAGCCCTGGCGGCGCGGGGCGCAGCCGGCGCTTCGGCGTGGCGATCGCCTTCGTGCTGCTGCTCATCCTGTTCACGTTGGCGCTCAGCATCGTGCTCAAGCCGCGTGAGCACGACGTGCCGCAAGAGCTGTCTCGAGCTGGTACGCCAGCGGCCGCTGCGGAGGTCGCGCAGGCGGCGGAGCTCCCGGCAGCGTGGCTTTAGTTGGTGCGGCTTCAGGCAGTGTAGCTGACCACCGGGCTTCAGGCAGTGTAGCTGACGATATGGCGCCCGCGGCGACTGAGCTGAGCTGCGAGCCTCGCCTGGTGGCTTTGAGCGCTGTCCTGCGTCGCGAGGACGTGTGACGCGCGGCGCGCGGCGCGCTGGCGCGCCGCTCGTGCGGAGCGCCGCGCTGCTCTTGCGGCGCACCCCGATCCGTGAGTCAGACTTGGTGGTGGAGCTGCTGTCGGCTGCGCTCGGGAGAGTCAGCGTGGTGGCGCGCGGCGCGCGCAAGAGCCAGCGCCGCTTCGGCGGCGCGCTGGAGCCAGTGCACGAGCTCATGGTGGAGCTGGAGGAGCGCGGCGAGGGGCTCGGGGTGCTGGTCGCCGCCGAGATCGTGCGGCCGCGCTTCGGGGTCACGGCCGATCTTGGCGCGCTCACGGCGGCGGGGCGGGCGCTCGCCTGGGTGCGCGAGGTGGCGCCGCCGCGGGTACCAGAAGAGGCGATCTGGAGCGCCTGTGAGCAGCTGCTCGGCACCTTGGATCGGGGAGCGGCGGTGGGGGCGGCCCTTGAGCGCGAGGCAGCCGCTCAGGTGGCGCTCGCCAGCTTCGGCATGCAGCTGATCGAGGCGCTCGGCTGGGGCCTCACGCTGGATGAGTGCGTCGCGTGCAGGCGCAGGTGCCCCGAGGGCCAGGCGGCCTTCGTCAGCGCGCGGCGTGGCGGCGTGGTGTGCCGCGCTTGCGGCGGCGCGGGCCTCGTGGTGGTCGGCGCGACGCGCGCGCGCCTGCTCGGGCTGAGCGCTGGCGGCAGCCTCGCGGCGGAGGATGCCGAGCCCGCCATCGCCCTGGTGGAGGAGACCCTGCGCGTGCACGCGGGGCTCGGCGGCTGAACGGAGCTGGCCCGCCGTGCAGGGCGGCCCCCGCCTCGCGACCAAGCCATGCGGCGCGCTCCTAGAACGACAAACGGTTTACCGTTTGTCGTACTCAAATCAGCAACTAGAGCGGCGTGAAGGGAAGCAGCAGCCAGCGGAGAGCCCGGAAAAGCGCGCCCTCGCCCCGCATGGGGGCGGTTTTCCGGGCTCGTGTGCCGGCAAACTGATCGCCGCTCTAGGGGCAGCCCCCCCCGCGGCGGCCCTGCCGGAAAGTCGCCTGCAGGCCAGGGGGCGCGGTATGGCCGGCTGTGCCCCGCGAGGAGAACGCCGATCCGGCAGCAGCGACCGACGGCTCGCCCAAAGAGGGTGGCGCGGCAGGCGCCGCCGATGAGGCAGCGCGCCGCGGCGAGCAGGAGCGCCGCGAGATCACGGGGCGCGCCGGGATCGTCGCGGCCGGCACCCTCGCGAGCCGCGCGCTTGGCTTGGTGCGCGATCAGGTGCTCGCGGGCGTGTTCAGCCGCGCCGCCACCGACGCCTTCTTCGTCGCGTTCTTGCTGCCGAACGTGCTGCGGCAGCTGCTAGCGGAGGGCGCGGTGCAGACGGCGGTGCTCCCGGTGCTCAGCCAAACCCGCGAGCGCTCAGGGGAGGCCGAGGCCAAGCGGGCGTTCCGGGCGCTGCGGGGGCTATCGCTGATCGCGCTGGTCGTGGTCAGCGTGCTCGGGGTGCTGGCCGCGCCGCTCTTGGTGGATCTGTTCGCGGGTGGCTTCCGCCAGCACGAGGGGCAGTACGAGCGCACCGTGTCGCTCGCGCGCTGGGTGTTCCCCTATATTTTCTTCATGGGAACAGCGGCGCTCGGCGTGGCCGCGCTGAACACCCACCGCCGCTTCGTGGCGACCAGCTTTGCCCCGGCGCTGCTCAACATCGCCTTCATCGTGTGCGCCCTGGCGCTGCCTGGGTGGCTCGGGGCGCGCGGCACCGACCAGATCTTCGCGATGGCCTGCGGGGCGCTGATAGGCGGGGCGCTCCAGGTGATGGCGCCGTGGCCGAGCCTGAAGAAGATAGGTTACCTGTCTTTACCCAGCTTCGAGCTGCGGCACCCCGCGGTGCGCGAGGCGCTGCGCCGCATGGGCCCGGTGCTGATCGGCGTGGGGGTGTACTACGTCGACGTGATCCTCGCGCGGCGCTTCCTCTCGGAGCTGGACGTCGGCTCGCAGTCCTACTTCGCGTACGCGCTTCGGCTGTGTGATTTTCCGCAGGGCATTTTCGTCATGGCGCTGCAGACGGCGACCTTGCCGAGCCTCGCGGCGCTGTTCGCGCGCGGTGAGCTCGAGGAGGTGAAGAAGACCTTCAGCTACGGGATGCGCCTGTCCTTGTTCGTGGGCTTCCCGGCGACGCTCGGCGTGGTCTTCTTAGCGGAGCCGATCGTGGTCATGATCTTCCAGCGCGGGCAGTTCGACGTCACGGCTGCGCGCGAGACCGGGCGCTCCCTGGCGGCGCTGGGGCTACACATTTGGCTGGTGGCGGCGGTGCGCCAGCTGGTGGCTGTGTACTACGCGATGGGTGACACCCGCACCCCCGTGGTGGTGGCGGCGCTCGACCTGGTGGCGTTCGTGGTGCTCGCGCTGGTGCTCCGCGGTCCCCTCGGCCACGTCGGGGTGAGCCTCGCGGTGAGCGGGGCGTCCCTGGTGCAGATGCTGCTGCTCTGGGTCTGGCTTGGGCGGCGCTTGCCTGGCATCGATCACCGGGAGGTGGCGCGGAGCGGCGCGCGCTCGCTCGTGGCGTCGCTAGTGGCGGGTCTCGGGGCCTGGTTCATCGTGGCGCAGCTGGCGGGTCTCCTGAGCCAGGGGGCGCTCGC
>CAYQAC010000103.1:0-17412 GCA_964415255.1 uncultured Polyangiaceae bacterium
CAAGCCGCACGTGGCGTTCAAGCGTGGCTCGCTGGCGTTCATCAGCATTTGGTACGCCTCGTACTGAAGCTGTCCTCGCTGGCCCGGTGGGCTGAAGGGGCGGGTAGGTGGCGAAGAGCTGCCTGCGCGCCCCGGTGAGAGCAAGACAAGCAACCCTCATTGACTGCGTGCTTGAGCTCTTACCTGAGTAGACTCACGCTAGGTAAGCTTGGCCGCCGAATCGCACAGGGCTTGGGTACGTCACATCGCGCCGATCGTGGTGGTCGTCCTCGCCGCGATCCTGCTCGGGTTCTTGCCGCCTCGCCCGCGGGGCGACATCAGCTTGCTCACTGAGTGGCAGGTTCGGCTCTCGGATCGCGCGTCGGCGATGGAGCTCGCAGAGCCGTGGCAGAGTCCACTCTTTGAGCCGCTCTCGTTGCCGGCCCACCCAGCTGGTGAGGGCCGGGTGCTGTGGCTGCGCACGCGGCTGCCCGCCACACAGCCGGCGGACGCGGTGGTCGCCATCGACGCGGTCATGGGGCCTTTTGAAGCGTACATTGGCGACGCCCGTGCGTTCATCTACCCAGAGCCGGCGGGCCTCGACGCGCGCGGCCCCGTGGGCGTGCCGTGGCAGCTGGTATCCATCCCACCCGGGAGTGAGGGAGAGCTCTTCACGCTGCGCATCGCGGCGGAGTATCGCCCGATGGGGGTGAAGGGGACTCCGCTGTATGGCAATCGCGCGGATCTGATCCGCTGGACGTTGGACCGAGACATCCCGCGCTTGATCGTCGGCTTGGTGGCGATGCTGATGGGGCTGCTCGGCTTGCTCTCCTTCACGCGCCGCGAGAGCTGGCGAGTTCCAGTCGGCTTCTTCATTTGGTCCACGAGCGTCGGGGTCTACGTGGTGCACTACACGCACCTGAAGGACTTGCTCGTGAACATGCCGCGCGTCTCCTTCCTCGCGTGGATGGTCGCGCTGCCGCTGATGTGCATCGGCGCACTGCTATTCCTAAGTGAGCTGTTCGCTCACAGTCCGCGCAGGACCTTCCCGCTGCTATTGCGCGTCAACGTCATCGCGGCTTCAGTCTACGCCCTCGGTAATGCCATAGCGTTCACCCTGTCTCTCTCACCGGACCTCCTGCACCATGGGGTCTGGCTGTTCGCCGCGGTGACCAACGGTTTGAGGATCGTGATCCTGGTGTCGTCCTCGATGGTGCTCTTCGAGATCACGCGCCTCTCCGTGGCGGGTAACTGGGACGCGCGGATCCAGGGCAACGTCATGATGCTGGTGGTCCCCGCGAGCGAGTTCTTCGTGCTCAGGCCGGGCTATCGCTTGACCGCGTTCCGCCACCAGGGCGACTACGGCGTGAACCCGCCTCACGACTACGACGGCAGCGTGTGGCCGCTCGTGAACGAGCCGCTCTCGCTGTGGCCATGAGTATTCCCAGGAGGTAAAATGTCAACTGGGCGCCGCTCTAGCTGCTGATTTGAGGACGACAAACGGTAAACCGTTTGTCGTCCTAGCGACTGGCTCCCAATGACTCGCCGGGCGCGTGCGGCGCAAAACAGGCAAACCCCCTGACCCCATCCTTGGCTCAGAAGAGCGCGAGGATGGGGCCTGTGATGGCGGCCCGGCTCAGTCCTCCAGGGAGCCGAAGGCGCCGCGATTGTAGTCGGCGAAGGCCTCTAGGATCTCTTCGCGGGTGTTCATCACGAACGGGCCATACTGCACCACCGGCTCGTCGATCGGCTCACCGGCGAGCACCAGCAGGTGAGCCTCAGCGTGCGCCTCCGCTAAGATGGCGCCCGCTGTGCGCTCGAAGATCACGAAGTCACCTGACTTCACGTGAGCGCCGCCCAGCGTGAGCTCGCCCTCCATCACCAGCACCGCGACGTTAAACGCTGCCGGAAGACCGAAGCTCGCTGCGCCGCGCTCATGGAGCCGCGCGTCGTAGACGTGCACTGGCGAGTAGGTGAGCGCTGGTCCGCGCGCGCCCAGGTACTCACCCGCGATGACGCGGACCTCCCCCGCGCCCTGAGGTAGCTGGACATGCCCCATTTGGCTCGCGGTGAGCGGCTGGTAGCGCGGCGGGCCCATCTTGTGTGCGCGCGGCAGGTTGACCCACAGCTGTGCCATGTGGAAAAGGCCACCCCGCTTGGAGAACTCGCGCTCATGGTACTCCTTGTGGAGCACCCCCGAGGCGGCCGTCATCCACTGCACGTCCCCTGGTCCGATCACGCCGCCACCGCCTGCGCTGTCGTGGTGCGCCACGCTCCCCTCCCAGGCGATGGTCACCGTCTCGAAGCCGCGGTGCGGGTGCACGCCGACGCCGCGCGGTTTGTCGGTGGGCGAGTATTGGTGAGGAGGGTTGTAGTCGAGCAGCAGGAACGGGCTGAGCTTCTCGACGGCGTCTGGGATGTGAGAGAAGTAGCCCGCGACGCGGAAGCCATCGCCGACCCAGTGGAGCCCTGGGGCTTGGTAGATGCCTTCGATGGGGCGCTGAGTCGTGGTGGGAGAGGTGGGGGTTACGAGCTGAACGGTCATGGTGTGCCTCCTTGAGAGTGCCCCACCATGGTCACCCAGCAGCGTTGGTACAATGGCCTGTGCACGGCACGTAGTGTACTCATTTTTAGGACAATATGCTGGTTGGGTTGAGGCGCAGCGCAAAGGCGCAGCGCTGAGGCGCAGCGCTGAGGCGCAGCGCAGGCCACGTGAGCGCTCAGCTGAGGTCGAGCCGCGCGCGCAGCAGCTCAATCAAGGCGCTCACCTTCGGCGCTAAGTGGCGGCGGCTCGGGTACAGGGCGAAGAACGGCACGGCCTCCGCTGTCCAGGTCTCCAGCACCGGCACCAGCGCCCCTGAGGCGAGATCCGCCGCGCACAGGTGCTCGGGCAGCAGCGCGATCCCACAGCCCGCGCGGGTGACGGAGAGCAGCAGGTCGTAGTCGTTCACCGTCAGCCGCGGGGTGATTTGGACCCGCGTGGTCTTGGACCCTGAGCGAAGCTCCCAGGTGTTACCGTCAGGTGCGAAGACCACCGCCTCGCGCAGCTGGAACAGCTGCCGGCGGTGGCGTCGGCAGCTCGCCGCGACCGAAGGCGCCGCCACCAGGCGCCGGCGCACCTGCCCGAGGCGCCGCGCGATCAAGCTCGAGTCCCGAGCGGGCCCGGCGCGCAGCGCTAGGTCGAAGCCCTCAGCGACGAGATCCACTCGGCGATCGGTCGACACCAGCTCAAGCTGCACCTTGGGGTTCGCCGCGAGGTACTCCGCGAGGATCGGCCCCAACATGGAGAAGGCGACGGGGGCGCTCACGCGGAGCAGTCCTTGGGGCGAAGCCTGGAGATCAGAGACCGCCAGCGTCGCCTCCTCGACCTGCGCCAGGATGCGCAGGCAGTGCTCGTGGTACACGCGCCCAACGTCAGTTAAGCTGACTGAGCGCGTGGTGCGCTGGAGCAGCCGGGCGCCGACGCGCGCCTCGAGCTCAGCCAGCTTGCGGCTCACGGTGGATTTGGGGAGGCCGAGCTGCTTACCCGCGGCGGTGAAGCTGCGCCCCTTGGCCACCTCCGTGAAGATCACGATCTCGTCGAGCGCTGGGTATTCCACGCGGCGACTCTACCCGAAGCGCGCCTGAGCAACGTCGCGGATCGGCGCGGGACGACAGGCCGCGCTCGCCGCGCTAGGGCTCAGCGTAGACCGTGCACGAGGCGGTGCAGGTCTCGCTCACGCACACCGAACGCAGCGCGCCATGGGGCAGCTTCACGCGCTCTAAGATCCAGCGCGCCAGCAGCTCGCTGGTGGGGTTCTCAAGGCCCGGCACCTCGTTCAGGTAGCGATGATCGAGCGCCTGGTGCATGGGCTGCCACGCCGCGTCGATGTCGGCAAAATCGAGGATCCACCCGAGCTTTTCGTCCACATCGCCGCCCACGGTCAAGGTGACGTGGAAGCTGTGCCCGTGCAGCCGCGCGCACTTGTGGTCGGCGGAGACGTGGGGCAGCCGGTGGGCGGCTTCAATTCGGTAGCTTCGGCTGATCTCGGTGCGCATGATTCAGAGCGCGTCGTCGCTCTTAGCGCGGCGATCACGGATCCGAGCCTTACGCCGCGCCAGCCTCTTTTTCAAGCTCGTCAGGCTAGAGCGGTCGGGGCTTGGCCGCTCGGCGGATGAGTGCTTGTCTCCTGGCTCGATCTTGAGCGCAGGGTTTGGCCTCAGCGTGGTCCCGGGCCGTGACCTCCGTGGCCTCGCAGGGCGCTCTCCATGAGTGAACTGCGCGCCTGGTTGAGCGTGGCGGCGGCGAGAGCGGGCGGCGCGTGGTGCTTGGTGTTGGCCACGAGCCTGGTCTTCTCTCCCGCGTTCGGGGCTGGGTGGCTCTCGCGCGTGCTCTGCGTGATGGCCCGTCGGCGTGGTGTGCGCTGGCCGTTTTTTACCGTGTTGATATTCGCGTGTGCGCTCGCGCCCGTCTCGCAGGTGCCATGACTAAAGCGAACGAGGGCATTAGGGCGTCTTCCTGACGGAGCACGATGGCCGTGAAATGTACATGACACCAGCACCCCTAGTTCGCTCGGATCAGGGTGGGGGTTAGACGGCACCGCAGCAGCGCGGCCCTTGACGTAGCGGCGTGACGGCGCTGTGCGGAGCGGCTTGGGCGGTGCGCAGCCTGGGGCGGTGCGCGGCGGTGCGGTGCAGGCAAACCCCCCGACCCAACCATGAGGTGGGCCGCGGCGCCTGATCCTGTGGCGCATGAGGGTCGCTCGTCCAGCGTATTCCGACGTGGATTTTCAGGGCCCGGTTCGCTGTAAGGGTCTTGAAATGGATCAGTTGGCGCAGGCTGTGGTCGATTGGGAGCATGGATCACAGCAGTCACTCAGGTGGGTCGGGCGCAGCTCGGCCCAGGGCTTCAGTACGCAGCTGGCGCAGCGCGCTCATCCTCACCCCGTTCCTGCTCGGCTTCCCGCTGGCGTGTGGTGGCTCGGATAGCGAGACGTCGGGCACTGGGGCGTCTGGCGGTAGCGGCGGCGTTGGGGGGACCAGCGGCGCTGGGGCCACTTCGGGCGTGGGCGCCTCGGGTGGTGTGGGCGGCTTCGGGGGAACCGCTGGCTTCGGGGGGACGGGTGGCTTCGGCGCGGATGGCGGTGTGGGGGCCACAGGCGGCGTGGGCGGCAGCGGTGGCACGGGCGGCACCGGCACTTGTGTCCCCTCCGCCGAGGAGTGCGACGGCATCGACAACGACTGTGACGGCGTGATCGACAACGACCTCGGCGTGGAGGCGCGTGACGCGGTCACCGGCGCGATCTTGGCGGCGGCCGAGGCCTGCGACACCGACCCCAGCAACGAATACCACTGCAAAGATGGTAAGAAGGTCTGTCAAGGCGGCGTGGTGGTGTGTCAGCCGGACCCGACCACCAATGGGCAAGGTGGCCCGGAGGTGTGCAATGGCCTCGACGACAACTGCGATGGGCAGATCGATGAGGGCCTGGGGGTGGCGGTGCTGAACTCCTTCACAGGTGAGGTGGTGACGCCGGCGCAGGCTTGTGATGGCGCTGACCTCGACCTGTGTGAGGACGGGATCTTTGTGTGCGACTACGCCACGGGCGGCGTGAGGTGTACTGACGACGACTTCACCAAGGCGGAGGTGTGCGACGGAATTGACAATGACTGTGATGGCGAGGTGGACAACGTGCCATCCGCGGGGAGCTGCACTAACTCGCAGTGCGGCACCACGGGTGAGCTGGTGTGCCTCGCTGGTGATGTGGTCTGTAATGCTGTCGGCGCCGGAGCGCCCAGCTGCAGCGCGCCAGACGCCGACACGGACTGCAACGGCATCCGGGATGGGGACCAGGAAGGCGTGGAGGGGAGCGTCGACTGGTTCATCGATGAGGACGAGGATGGCTACCCCGCGAAGGGCGCGACGGCGCGCAAGTTCTGCGCCCAGAGTGGTCACCGCACGATCCTGGGGAAGCGCTACATCCGAAAGCGCGCGGACAGCGGCGAGGACTGCTGCGATAAGGATGACCGCGCCAAGCCAGGTCAGACTCGCGCCTTTGGAAGCGTGAACAACTGCGGTAGCTGGGATTATAACTGCGACGGGGAGATCAAGAAGTTCCCGCGCAAGAGCGACACCGACACGGACATCGTGCGAAACGACTGCAAGCCTTGGTGTAATCCGTTCACCGATTCACCGAAGGAAACAGGATGGAACGAGCAGTATTGCGGCGGCTGCAACCCGCCTTGCGGCACACGGTGCGACTACATCTACGCCAACACCTGTGTGTTGCCTGATTTCGATCAGCGCACGCAGATGTGTAACTGAGGGTGCCATGGCTCATGGCTCGGAGCGGCTCGCAGAGTCGCTTCGGGCCCAACCATGGTGGGCGCGCGCGGTGAGCGTGCCGGTGAGTCGCCACGAGCGATCGTGGCGAGGGACGCGCGACGTGGCGCGCCCATGAGGTGTTTCGACGCGTACGTGTGAGAATAGCATGAGACTACGAAGCTGGTTGATGGTGGGCGCGGTGTGCGCGCTCTCGGGTTGTGGTGGGAGCGAGTACGAGGGATCCGACGAGCCGCTCGCGCTGTCGTGTTCGGGTGACTCCAGCGAGGCGCTCGGCGGCGCTTGCGTGCGGGACGATGACTGCCCCTGCGCGTCGCACTGCGATCTGGGGGTGTGCGCGCGGAGCTGCTCAGCTTCCAGCGAGTGCGCGGCGGGGGAGCGCTGTGACGGCCTCGGCCGCTGCCGCCCCGCATCTGACCAGAGCGATCTGAAGCCCGCGCCGGAGAGCGCAGGCTCAGTGGAGCTCGTGACCAGCTTGCTCTTGATGGGGGACGCGGCGGAGCAGGTGGACTTCAGCGTGCTGGACGCGGCGGTGCCGCGCCTGCGCGCGGTGGCAGGCGCTGGCTACGAGGTGAGCTGCACCGGCGCTGAGGGCGCCTTCGCGCGCCACTGTGAGCAGGTGGACCTCGGGCTTGGCGCGCATCAGGTCCACGTGCGCGGCGTGCCAGGCGCTGCGCAGGGAGCTGGCAGCCTCCAGCTGATCTCTGACCGGCAACGCTTGTCAGTGAGTCTGTCTAGTCCCTCGGCGTCCCCGCTGCCACCGGTGGAGCGCCCTGGCAGCTACCGCGGGACGCTGCGCGTCGACGCGCTGGGTGCGGCGTCGCCGGTGGCGACCCTGGCGCAAGAGGCAGCGCTCGCCCTCAGCACCACCGCGACGATTCACCCCGATGGGGGTGGCTTCTTGCTCGCGATCGACAACGCAAGCGGCGTGCTCGGGGCGGACGCGCGCTGGGTGGCGCGTCTCGTGCCAGAGGGGGAAGGGTGGCGCTTGGAGGCGCCCACGCGGCCTGCCCTGAGCACCACGGCCGGCGCCGAGGTGGTCAGTGCAGCTCACTGTGACGAGGTGCGCTTTGATGGCGCGCTGACCGCGAGCTGCCGCTTCGAGCTGAGCGGGCTCTATGTTGGGGAGCTGCGGGGGTTGACGCGCGTGTCCTTCGGCTTCGCTCGCGAGGGTGACCTGCCCGCGGGGGCGAGCGCGCCGAGCTACCCCGCCGACGTCACGCCCGCGCACACGGTTGAGGAGCGCTTGATCGAGCCGCTGCCGTGGGAGGCCCGCGTGCACGAGGCGCTCTCGGATCCGTTCGGTGCGCCGAGCCAGACGGCAGAGCGGGTGGATGCCCTGAAGGACAGCCCGCTTGGGTTATGGCAGTGCGAGTCGGAGCGCAGCTCCCTTGAGGCTGCGTGCGAGAGCTTCTGGACGCTCGAGGCGCCCTTGCAGCAAGGCGCCGAGGCGCCGTGCCGCCGTCACCCCCCGAACCCGAGCTCCGGTGAGGTGGTGTGCAAGCTCAGCGTCAACACACCTGACGGACTGGTGGAGCTCGATCGCTGCGCGGTGATGGCCGCGCGCTACCACTGCACCCCGGCTGACGTCGGCGCGCTCGGCGTGTGTCGCTTCGAGCAGGAGTACGTGCACCCGGCGCTCACCGGCTCCAAGGCGGCCGCTGAGTGCCCGCAGGCGTACCTCTGCTGGGAGCCGCCCGCCGCGCCAGACGCTGGCAACATCGTGCAGCAAGCGACGTCGTGGCTCGATCAGAACCGCTACGCCCGGCTCGGCGATCTGCGCTGCCAGACGGGCGCGCTCGCCTTCACCACCGGGCTCACAGCGCAACCCGATCAGTCCGTGTCACTGACGGCGCGCGGCGCGTTCGAGGCCTGCGCGAACGATCTGGACCGCCACCTCACGGGGCCCCAGGGCGTGGCTCCGCGCGGTGCCGCTGGGCTCGTCAGCTTAACTGGCAGTCAGGGCTGCTACGAGCCGTGGCGGCTGGAGGCGGCGCTCGGGCACGCCTTCGAGCTCGAGCGTCAGCGCGCCCTGGGTAACATCCTGGTGCAGGAGGGCGCCGGCTCGGCGCTCGGCCTGCGCCTGCTCTACCAACACACAGAGGCGCTCGGGCTGGTGGCTCGTGAGGCGCTTGAGTCAGATATCCTGACCACCGTGCTCGCGCTCGGCGGTCAGGGGGTCGCCAATGACCGCACCTTGGATGAGTACCTGGAGCTGTCGGTGGAGGGCTGGAGCTTGCTGCTCCACCCCAGGCAGCTGGTGTCCCTGCTCGGCGTGCCGAACGGGCTGATGGCGGACCCTGACTACCGCAAGATCGTGCGCGGCGGACCGCTACCCCAGACGCCCGAGGCCTACCACAACCAGGGCTTGGCCCTCCCGGTGGTGATGGCGGAGACGGTGGGCTCGCAGCTCGAGGCGGCGCGCCGACTGGTGAACCGCGCGCGCTTCGCCGGGACGGGTGAGGAGGCCGCGCTCGGCCAGGCGGGTCAAGCCTCGCGCGCCGCCTGGGTGGTGCTCGGCGCGGCCAGCGCGACGGCGAAGCGCTCCGAGCCGCTGTCCCCCGGCTGGTGGGCGCGTTGGGAGGCGGCGCGCTACGCGGCGCTCAGCAGCCTGGGCGGCCTGGTGACTGAGATGCGCGCGCTGCGCGATCGTCAGAACCCGCTCGGGATCGATGAGGGCGATCTCCCGATTTACTTCATGGGGGATGAGGTCACACCGTCGCAGCGCTTCAGCGCCATCAGCGACTACCTGATCGGCAAGTCGATCTCCAACGTCTCTCAAGCCTGGGCGCCCGCCGCGGTGACCCGCGCGGAGTCGACGCTCGAGGCGGCGCGTGAGGCCTGGACCACGGCGCGCGAGCGTGAGCTGGCGGCAGTGGTCAGCGCGACTGACGCAGACCGTAGAGTGGGCGGCCTTGAGTCGAGCTACGGCGCGAAGATCGTGGCGCTGTGCGGCCGCACGGACTGGTCCGAGAAGACGATCCTCAGCGAGTGGACGGGCGCCGGGGAGCACACCCCGGCGACCTGCTTCATCGACTCAGCGCCGAGCTGCGCTGGGCAGGTGCCGGGCAGCGCGCTCGAGCAGGTGTACAGCGCGGTGACCCCGGCGGACGTGGGCGTCGCGGTGTGCACCGCGGCGGGGCTCAGGCGACGCTACCCCGCGGTGGGGCACCCAAACCGCGCGTCGGCCTTGAACCAAGCGCTCCTTGACCACGGCTGGGACCTGAGCGGCAACGCGCGGCACGTACCAGTCAAGCGTGAGGGCGGCGCTGGCGCCGACACTGTGTTCACGGTGGGCAGCCATCAGGTGGCCGTCGCTGAGGTGTACCAGCTGAGCTACCCCGGGGTCGATCCCTTGGTGGTTGGCCGCGCGGTGGCGGCCTGCGTGCAGCAGCACCCGAAGGGCCGCGCCAGCTTGCCTACCCCGAGCGAGGTGATAGGCAGACAACCTGACCCTGAGTGCTTCCTGGGTGGGCTCGGGGACGCGCACATCGGCATCGTCAACGCCACGCGTGAGCTCGACATCGCTCGCGAGGAGATGAACCAGCTGCAGGAGTCCTTCGCCATCTCGATGGAGAGCTGCCGCAGGCTGGCGCAGGGGAAGACGGAGACTGAGGCGCTTGAGGAGGCCAAGAACGGCGTCGTCACGGGGCTTCGCGCGGCGAAGCTCGTGACCGACATCTTGGCTGTCGGGTTCAAGGTGGTGTTAGACGCTGATGAGAGCACCTTCCAGAGCGCGATCTCGGACAGTGTCGCTGGCGCTGGGGTCGTCATCACCGAATCCATCTCGCTCGGCCTCGCGTTCGCGATCGAGACCACCACCACCTACTACGATCAGGCGATCGGCAAGGTGGGGCGCCAGACGGAGCTGGATCGCTGCTTCATCGACGCGCGAAGCTCCTTGGTCGGCTCCAAGACGGCGGCGCTCAAGGCGGAGAAGGCGGCGTTCGACACGCGGGTCGCGATGGCGAACTACAGTGGGCTCGCCGCTGAGCTCGACTACGTGGTGCGCGAAGGGCAAGCGAGCGTGGCGACCGAGCGCGCGCGCATGAAGCTGGTGTCTGACGCGCGGCGGCCGCTCGCCAACGAGCGCTGGGTGAGCGAGCCCGTGTCGCGCTACCACCGCGAGTTCCGCCTGGCCCAGCGCATGCTCTACCTCTCCGTGCGGGCGGTGGAGTACGAGTACCAGGTGTCGCTGCCGCAGCGCGCGCAGGTGCTGGCCGCCCAGCGCCCGGCGGAGCTGCGCATCGTGCTCGACGACCTGCTGGTGCAGGCGGGCTCACGGCGGGTGAACGGGAGCACGCCGTCGAGCCTGGTGAAGGTGGTGAGCCTGAAGCAGGAGCTGCTCAAGCTCGCGGATCGCGAGACCTACACCGGCGAGCAGCGCTTCGCGCATTACCTCGCGAGCGGCGCGGCCTTCAACCACCAAGGGGAGTACCTGGGGGTGGAGGTGCCGTTCCGGTTGGTTCCGCAGGGCAGCGAAGCAGGCCCCGGGGAGGTGCCCGTGTTCGCGGCGGGGGACTGCGCCGAGCGGCTGTGGTCGGTGAGCGCCTCCGTGGTCGGCCGCAAGGGGCTGTATCGTGGCGCGGACCCGCCGAGCTTCGTGCGGATGGATCTGCGGCAGAGCAACACCTTTTTCAGTCAGGTATGCGGACGACCTGGGGAGACTCAGCTCAGCTCGGTGAGGCCCGGGGTGAACCTGTTCCTCGATCCTTCCGCGGGGCAACCGAGCGGCGTGCAGGGGGCCGCGGGCGATCCGCGGAGCGCCTTCAGCACCGCGCGGATGCGGGCGTTCTTCGACGTGAAGCGCGCGGACTTGGAGCGCGATGAGTACTCTGAGGGCAGCAGCGCCGAGCTCGCAGCGCGCGGGCTGTACGGCGACTACAAGCTGTTCATCCCCGCCGGTGTGCTGAGCCAGGGCGGCTCGAATGGCCTGGTGCTCGACGCGGTGGAGGACGTCTTGCTGCGGCTTGAGTATGTTTCGGTGGCGAAGTAGCGCTGTAAAATTCCACGCGGATTGAGAGGCGTTGCCGTAGCGTGGCCCCGCGCGGTAGCATCGCGGCGATTTGCGCGGTTTGTTCATCTTCCACCGCTCGGGGCTCGCGTGAGGGGCCCCGGCTCCGTCACCCAGCCAGGTCCCTTCGTAAGCTCGGCGAAGGGCGAGGACACGGCGCACGCGACGGGCTCGGCGGAGGTACCTCGCGGGACGCGCGCGTGGCTTGAGCCGGGTGACACCCTCTCGGCGGGGCGCTTCACCATCGAGGAGCGGCTCGGCGCGGGTGGCATGAGCGTGGTGTATCGTGCGCTCGATCGCGAGCTGGGCGTCAGCGTAGGGGTGAAGGTGCTGCCCTGGAGCGACGGCGAGCGGATCTTGCTGCTCCAGACTGAGTTTCGTGGTCTGCGCAGCGTGGTTCATCCGAGCCTGGTCTCGCTCTATGAGCTGTTCTGTGATGACGGGCTGTGGTTTTTCAGCATGGAGCTCGTGACGGGCGAGGAGCTCGTGCGCTGGGCGGAGGACCCTGAGCGCAGCGCCGCGGAGTTGGCCTCTGCCGTGCAGCAGCTCACCTGCGCCCTTGAGGCGATCCATCAGGCTGGTTGGATCCACCGCGACGTCAAGCCCTCGAACGTGTTGGTGGAGCCCTCAGGGCGCGTCGTGCTGCTCGACTTCGGGTTGCTCCAAGAGGCCCAGGCAGAGGCGCTCTGGCTGCCCCGGGCGGGGACGCGCGCCTTCATGGCGCCGGAGCAGCGCCGTGGTCAGTCGACCTTCGCATCTGACTGGTACGCCCTCGGGGTGATGTTGCGCGCGCTGAGCGGCGGCGCGGCGGACGGTGGTGAGAACGGCGTCCCGGCGCCCGCCCTCGCGGGGCTCGATGCCACGCCGCTCTTCGCTGCTTGCGCCTCGTTGACCCACGTGGATCCCTCACTGCGGGGTGATGGCGAGGCGGCGCGGCGTTGGGCCGCGGCGCTGGGTCACGGCGCTGACAGGAGCGCGGGCGGGCGTGAGTCGGCGGCGCAGGGCTCGCCGGGCGCGTGGCTGATCCCATTCGTCGGCCGAGCTGACGAGCTCACCGCGCTGAGGCGCCAGCTTGAGCCCGAGGGGGCACCTTGCGTGCTGATCCACGGGCCGAGCGGGATGGGGAAGTCAGCGTTGGTGTCTGAGCTCGAGCGTGAGCTGGTCGCCGCCGGTGGCGTGGTGCTCGCCGGGCGCTGCTACGAGCGCGAGAGCGTGCCCTTCAAGGCCTTCGATGGGGTGGTGTCTGAGCTGGTTCGCGCGTTGCGCGCGATGCCCGAGTCGACGTGTCGGGAGCTCTTGAGCGACCCGCGCTCGGCGGGCATCACGCGGATTTTCCCCGCGTTCTCCGCGGCGATCACCTGGGACGAGCCCGCTCTGGAGGATCACCACACGAAGCGTAGCCAGGCGTTCCTGGCCTTTCGGCACGTGCTCACGCAGCTCATCGGTGAGCGCAGGGCGGTGCTGTGGATCGACGATCTCCACTGGGGCGACGCCGACAGCGGGCGGCTGCTCGCGGCGCTGCTCTCGGGTCCTGGCGACCCGCCGGTGCGCTTCATCGGCACCTTCAGGACCGAGGAGCGCGCTCGGAGCCCGATGCTCGTGGAGCTCGAGGCGGTGCTGGGCGGCACCCATGAAATGGAGCTCACCCCGCTCCGAGAGCAGGACGCCGCGCGCTTGGTCGAGAGAGCGCTGGGCGACGCCACGCCCGTCGGGCAAATAGTCAGTGAGGCTGCCGGTAGCCCCTTCTTGCTTTGCCAGATGGTTCAGCACCTGAGCCGCGTGGAGGGGCGCGGGGAGGCGGTGGAGCTGGCTCACGCGCTGGAGGCGCAGCTCGAGCGGCTGCCCACGCAGGGGCGTCGCTTGCTGGAGGTGATCGCGCTCGCCGGTGAGCCGATACGGATGGGCGTCGTCGCTCGCGCGGCGGAGCTCGCCGTCGGCGAGCAGCGCGCGTTCATCGCCCTGGAGCGCGGGTGCCTCACGCGCCTCCGCGTCTCATCGCTAGGGCAGTGGGTGGAGGCGTACCACGATCGGATCCGTGAGGCCGTGGTGGCGGGGCTCGACGTGCCCGTCCGCGCGGCGCATCACGCTGCGCTGGCGACGGCGCTCGAGGCCTCCGGCGTGAAGGATCCCGAGCGGCTGTTCCCGCACTACCTGGGCTCTGGGCAGCACCGGGAGGCGCGTCGCTGCGCGCTGCTCGCGGCGCGCGCGGCGAGTCATGCCGCGGCGGCGCGCAGCGCAGCGCACTGGTATCGCGCCGCGCTCTCGCTGCCAACGAATGGAGAACCGGAGGCCGAAGCCGAGCTGCCTGCGCTGCGCGCGGCGCTGGCCGAGTCCTTGGCCCAAGCCGGGTGTGGGCGCGAGGCCGCTGAGGTCTACTTGGAGCTCGCGCGCGTTGCCCAGCCTCAGGACGCGCTGGAGCTCACCCAGCGCGCCGCTGACGAGCTGATCGCGATGGGCTACGAGGCAGAGGGCTTCGGGGTGCTCTCGGAGGTGTTCGAACGCGTGGGGCTCGGGGGGACGCTCGCCGGCAGTTTCTCCGTGCCGCGCCTGTTGTTCGAGCGCGCTCGTCTCGCGCGGCGTGGTCTTCGCTTCTCCGTGCGCTCGCCGGCCCAGGTGCCGCGCGCCGCGCTGCTCTGCGTGGATGGGGCGACCATGGCCGCGCGCGGTCTGATGACGGCGCACCCGCTGCAAGGCGCGCGCTGCGCCGCCTTGGGCCTCCGCTTGGCGCTGGACGCTGGAGACCCTGGTCGCTTGCTGCGCGCGATCGAGAACGAGCTCCTCTACACCTCGCTTGGCGGCGCGCGCGCTCGGCGTCACGCGGGCCGGCTCCGCGCGCTGGCCGAGCCGCTGCTAGAGCGCGTCCCCGAGCTGACGGCGCTCCAGTTCCGCATCACGAGCGCCATCGCGAGCGCGCTGCGTGACTGCGATTTCACCATGCTAGTGCGCCACGCCGAGGAGGCGGAGACGCTCACCGGGCGCACGTTCTCCTGGTGGGATTTGAGCCGGTCCCGGGGCGTGTGGGGGATGGGGTTGTGTGTCCGCGGGGAAATACGGGAGCTCAGTCGGCACGCGCACTTGTGGGTGGAAGATGGCCTCGACCGCAACGACCAGGCGCTGGTCACCATCATGAACGCCTACCCCTGCTACGCGCTGCTCGCTGACGACGACGTGGAGGCGGCGCGCGAGCACGCACGAGTGGCGGAGGAGCGCTCTCGGCGTCCGGTGGGTGATAGCAGTCGCTACAGCGCCCTGTACGCCGCGGCGGCGGTGGAGTGCTACGCGGGGTCGTCAGTGTCCCGCCTGAACGCGCTCGTCGGGCGGATCGACGCCATCGGCGGCACGCAGATCGCGCGGGTGCCCTTCTTGGGGATCCAGGCCGCGTGGTGGGCGAACTGCTGTGACTTGCGCCTGCTCGATCTCACGGGGGACGAGCAGGCGCTTCGGCGGGCGCGATCACGCGCGCGGGCGCTCGAGCGCTATGGCCTGTCGTGGCCCAAGGCGCTCGCGCTCCAGGTGCGCGCCGTCGAGCGTCGCCGCGCTTCGGACATTGAAGGCGCGGCGCGCGCGCTGCGTGAGGCGGCGGCGCGGTTCGAAGCGGGGGGCATGAACCTGCTGGCGGCGTGCACGCGCGTGCGCCTGAGCGAGCTGGTGCAGGGTGAGGTCTCGGAGCAGGCGCGCGTCGCCTTCGAGCGTGAGCGCGTCGCGCGGCCTGATCGCTGGCTCGGGGTTTACGCGCCCGGCCACGACGGGCTACGAAGGATCTGAGATGGCGTGCTTAGTGAAAGGGGACCAGCGGTTCGAGGTGCCGGTGCGTTGCCTGGTCGGCCGCGCGATCTTGGCGGACCTGCTCCTCAAGGGGCGGCGTGTTTCCACGGAGCATGCCGTGGTGTTTTGGAAGCAGGGCGCCTGGTATGTGCGTGACCTCGCGAGCCGTAACGGCACCTACGTGAACGGCGTGCAGCTTGAGCCACGGCAGGTGGCGCGGCTCAGTCGGGGGGACGTGCTGCGCTTCGGCGATCCGGAGGAGGTCTTCGGCTTCGCGGAGGATGATGGCCCAGCGCCGTCGGCGGTCCACCTCGTCAGCCGCGCGCGCTGTTCGGGGCGCGGCGGGACGCTGCTCATCCCAAGCGAAGAGGAGCCGGAGGGCAGCGTGTATCGCGAGGGGGGAGGCTGGTTCGCGGATGTCCAGGGTGAGGTCAGCGCGTTGACCGAGCAGCTGCTCACGCTCCCCAGCGGGATCTGGCGGCTCGACTTACCTCCTGACGAAGCCACGGATGAGCGCTCGCTCATCACCACTGGGCTCGATGACTGGACGGTGGAGGCGGTGGAGCTCGAGTTCAAGGTGAGCCGCGATGAGGAGCGGGTCCACGCGGAGCTCGTGTGCGCCAACGAGCGCCGCGAGCTCGGCTGTCGCTCTTGGAACGCGCTGTTGCTCCTGCTCGCGCGGGTGCGGCTCGGCGTCGGGCTCAGCGACGCCCACCGCGAGCGCCTGGGGGAGGTGTCCGCTGGCTGGGTGGACACCGCGTGGGTGGCGAGCGCGCTCGCCGAGAGCGTCGAAAAAATCAACGTGGATATCCACCGAGCGCGCGGCGCCTTCGCGCGCCTGGGGGTGGTGGACGCCCACCGCGTGGTGGAGCGCCGCCGAGGACAGATGCGCATCGGAGTCTCGCGCATCCGACTGACGAGCGAGTGAGGGGCGTTAGGGTCAGTGGAGCTGACTTAAGCAGTCTCAGCGTGGGTTCGTCACGCTGACCACTGCCCGGGTCGTCTTCGCGGGCTTCTTTTCGGGGGGTTGGACGGGTAGGCGTTTCCACCGATTGTCCAGACGCTGCCTGGAGGATCTCGCGGCGCCACGCGCTCCCGCGGTGTGCGCCTGCGTGTCTACACGCTCAAGATACGCACGCTCGGAAAGAACGCGCGAAGCGCCTCGAGATCGTCACGGTCAGAAGTGTAGACGGCGCCTCCACGAAGCGCCGCCGACGCCATGACCATGGCGTCGACCGCGGTGGCGCCTTCGACTGCCGCTAGCGCGTCACCCGCGAGCTTGGCGATCGACTCGGACAATGACTCAACGACTAGTTTGCTCAAGATATCTTCTCGAACCTTGGAGCGCCCACGCCACCATTCGGTCACGACGGCCGCTGGAACGATGATGCGCACACGCAGCGCGACCGCGCGCGTGAGCACTTGCAGGATGCGCTGGCGCCTCCGTTCCAGCGCGATCAAGGCGCCGGTATCGAAGGTGAGCTCGTTCACGCTGCGCTGCGCTTCCTGCGCTTGCTGACACGGGGCGCAGCGACCCCCAAAATCTCCCGATCGATCGCCTCTCGCTCGGACTCACTCATCGTGACGGGCCCACCGAGCAACTCGAGCAGCTGCGCCAGGTGCTCCTGTTCTCGCTCGCGAGCAATGAGCTCGGCGATGACACTCGAGACATTGCCACCATGCGCCAGCTTGGCGCGCTTGCGAAGCAGCGCTAAGTCATCCTTCTTCACCGAGACGCTGATCTTTTGGGTCATGCCCGCGCGCTGACTCACTGTACTCCCATGGTAGCACAATGAGGCGCCGGGTCATCCGAAAAGCACGTCGGCGAGCGAGGCTGGGGCTGCCGAGGCTGATAGCCGTCTGTCGCGTTCTAACGCGCACCGGTCGTACTTGGTGAACGAGCCACGCGGCGTCAGCACAGCGCAGCCAGCCAGTGCAGTGACTCGCGAAGGGGCCGCGTCAGCGTCGCGATGCTACGGGCGCCGTCAGCTGATGTTCGGCGGGCCAGGGGCAGCGGCGCAGCAGGGCGCGCCAAGGTCGCGGCCCATGCGGGGGCTAACTAGGCGGATTCACTGGTGTTTTGAGAAAGGTCTTGCGTCCCTGGGGAGGTCTGGTTTGGTCGGGCCAAAGTGGGTTGCCCTGTCTAGTGCGGGGCTGGTGGTGTGCAGCGGCCGATGGGTTGCTCTTGGATGTGGGAGGCAGGCAGATGACGAAGCAGGATCAGAGGGTTTTGGGGTTGGACGGAACCGCGCCGCGAGGCGCCCTACGGGTCCAGCTAGAGCGGTCTGGTAAGCCGACCAACCAAAACCGACGCCGTCGTACCCCCCCCCCCCCC
>CAYQAC010000103.1:17460-19115 GCA_964415255.1 uncultured Polyangiaceae bacterium
GTTCGTACGTTCAGTATAGTTAGTGCAGGTTTGCTGTTGGTGCTGGGGGTACTGAGCGCCGGGGGTTGTGGCGGCAAGGAGAACACCGTCAACGCCGGCTCGCCGATGTGCCAGGCGGGTGAGCTGCGCTGCAAGAGCACCGCGGTGGAGGTGTGTAAAGAGGACGGCAGCGGCTTCGAGCTTCAAGAGGTGTGCTCCGGTGACACCGCCTTCTGCGCCGGCGGCGCCTGCGTGGCTTGTGAGATGGGCTCGCAATACTGCAGCGGGAACATCTTGTACGGTCGCTGCCAGCACTCGAGCGATGAGGAGGTGATGGTTCAGGATTGCTCCGTCGTGAACCAAGTGTGCAGTGACGACCGCTGCCGCATTGCTAGCTGTGAGCCCGCGAGCGTGACCTGTGAGGGGAACACCGTGGTCACCTGTTCGGTGGACGGACTGAACATCGCCAAGCGTGAGCCCTGCGGCGCCAACCAGCAGTGCTTCGACGGCAAGTGCGAGAACTGGGTGTGTCGTCCCGGGAGCCACTGCAAGAGCACGAGCCAAGTGGAGGTGTGCTCGGAGGATGGGCTCACGTTGCTCGAGACGAGGAACTGCACAGCCGCGCAAGGCTGCGAGGACGGCGAGTGTCGCGCGCGGATTTGTACGCCGGGGACGACCTACTGCAAGGCTGGGGCTCGCACCGTGTGCGCCGCGAGCGGCGCCGCGGAGGAGGAGTGGCCGTGTGACGCTGGGCAGAGCTGCGTCGATGAGGGGCAGTGTGCGGACCGAGTGTGTACGCCGAACGCAGACTTCTGTGAAGGTAGTCAGCCGCGGCGGTGCGCTGCTGACGGTGTGAGCTCGACGCCGCTGGGGGCGGCTTGCACTGGCTCCACGTGCGTGGCGGGCGTGTGCGCGGCTTGGGCGTGCGAGCCAGCAGCGGACTACTGCGAGGCGAACCGTCCGAGTCGCTGTGCCGCCGATGGCCTGAGCTCCACACCGCTGGGACCTGCCTGCAGCGGGAGCCTGCCCCATTGTCAGTTTGGGGTTTGCGAGGGCGTTCTGTTCGCGGACTACGACGGCTACGCGCGCTGGCCGCTGCCGGGCACACCGGGGCACGCCTTCAGCTACACCGTGAACGTCGTCGCGAAGACGGTGGTGGACAACGTGACGGGTCTCGAGTGGCAACGGGAGCCTGCGCCCAGCACGCAGAGCCAGTCTGCAGCGGAGAATTACTGCGAGTCGCTCAGCTGGGGTGGCCGTAACGACTGGCGCTTGCCGACGCGAATGGAGTTGCTCTCCCTCGTGGACTATACACAGAACGGTCCGGCGATTGACACGATTGCCTTTCCAGATACCCCTTCCGCGGACTTTTGGGCGTCGACAGGCCGCCTCGGACAGGATGCAGGCAATTGGTACGTTCGCTTCAGTAATGGCTACGCCTACACTCAAGCAAGTAGCGCTAAGCACGTGCGCTGCGTGGCAGCCGCAGCCCCTCAGAAGCCCATCCCAGCGAGCGGACATTTCTTCGAAGTGACCGGCAACACGGTGCTCGACCATGCGACAGGGCTCGAGTGGCAGCGGGGCACGTCACCTAATGCGCGGCACCAGGCAGCATCCTCCGCCTACTGCTCGGGGCTCACGCTGGACGGGAAGACGGGCTGGCGCCTGCCCACGGT
>CAYQAC010000104.1:0-2394 GCA_964415255.1 uncultured Polyangiaceae bacterium
GAGCTGTTCGTGTTCGGCACCCGCACCGCGGTGGAGGTGATGGTGCCGCGCGTCCGCGTGACCGGCATCCCGCTCGGCGCCAGCCCCGAGGTGCTGCGCGAGCGCCTGCTGCAAAAGCAGCACACGCGCTACCCAGTCTACAAGGAGGGCCTCGACAACATCGTCGGCATGGTGCTCATCCGCGATCTGCTCGCCACCTTGCACGAGGGGGAGAGCCTCTCTGAAGCTCGAGTGCGCCCGGTGCCTTTCCTCCCGGAGACGGCACGGCTCGGCACCGTGCTCAGCATGATGCGCCGCGAGAAGACGCAGCTCGCTGTGGTGATGGATGAGCACGGCGGCACCGCCGGCATCATCACCATGGAAGATCTGTTCGAGGAGGTCGTCGGGGAGATTGACGATGGCCGGAGCAGGCAGGAGCCGGTCGTGGCGGTGGAGGGCGGCCTGCGCGCGCTCGGCATCGCGCGGCTGGACGAGGTGGGGGACGAGGTGGACGTGGATCTCTCCCACCCGGAGGTCGACACCGTCAGCGGCCTCATCCTCGCGCTGCTCAACCGCCCAGCGGAGGTGGGCGACGTGGTCAGCTACCAAGGCTACCGCTTCGTGGTGCTGAGCGTGGATGGCCTCGGCGTGGCGGAGGCCCAGGTCACCCCACCTGAAGCCGGAGCCGCGAAGAGCGAGCCACCCCCTTCGAGCTGAGCTGTTTTTTGGGGGGGTTGGGTTCCTCCGTGAGAACCCGCACGCTGAAGCCAGGTCACGAGCACGCCGCGCGTCGTGTTGGCTGCGCCATGGTGCCGCGCCTGGGCCGCGCCGCTCAGTGACAACGTGAGCAATGCTAAGCTGCGCCACCAGGCCCACCGTGAAGCGTGATCCCCGACTCCGCGATCTCTCGTCTGAGCACCACCAGGCGCTCGTGCTCGCGCGCTCCGTGACCCGTGAGCCCGAGTGGAGCTCCGAACGAGGAGAGGCGCTGGCGGCGCGCTTCGAGCAGGAGCTTGAGCCCCATTTCCACATCGAAGAGGAGCTCTTGCTGCCAGCGCTAGAGGCCGCGGGCGAGGCGGAGCTCGCGCGGCGCACCCAGCTCGAGCACGACACCCTGAGGAGCCTGGTGCGGCGGGCGGCAGAGGGCAGCGCCGAGGCGGCGCGCGACTTCGCCGAGCTGCTCACCTCACACGTGCGCTTCGAGGAGCGCCAGCTGTTCCCCAGCTGTGAGGCCATGCTGAGCGACGCGGTGCTGAGCGCCGTGGCCGCCCGCACCGCGACTCATCAGCATAGCTGACTGCGCGCTGAGCGACGCGGTGCTGAGCGCCGTAGCGGCCCACACCGCAACTCATCAGCACAGCTGACGGCTTGGGGGCGCGACGTCCGTCAGGTACCTAGACGCGGCACCACAGCCACACGCAGCCGATCAGCGCGCCGAAGGAGCCGCCCAGGCTGACCAGGATGGACACGAGCAGCGGGCGGGTGAAGCCGTTCTGGCGCAGCGCGCGGAAGCTCGAGAGCGTGGGCACCGCCTCCCGCGCCTCGAGCGACGGCGGGCGCAGGCGCGCTTCAAGGTGGCCCAGCAGGCGCCCGCCGGCGCCGCGCGGGATGAGCGCGGTGAGCGGCGCGAGCAGGGCGGCACCGAGCGCGGTGAGGGGGCCACCGCCCGCGATGAGCGCGAACAGCGTGGCGAACAGCGCCGTGGGGAGCGCCCACGCGAGCAGCGCCGGCGAGAGCCAGTCATATCCATGACGATACAGCCCGAGGCACAGCGCCGAGACGACCAAACAGGGGACGATGAACGGGCGCAGGTGGCTCATGCGCGTCGGCTCTGGGAGCCGCGAGAGCTCCGTGAGGTTGGCCCGCACCCCCAAATGGCTGAGCATCCCCGACACGTGCGCCGCGCCCACCACGGCGACCACCTTGGCCCCTGGCGCGTCGGCCACCCGCGTCATCAGGTAGCGGTCCCGCTCGTCCACCAGCGGCACTTGCAGCTCTGGCATCTCGCGCGCCAGCTCCTGCATCAGCTCGCCGATCACGTCGCGATCCTTCAGCTCCTCGATCTGCTCCTCGCTGATCTCACCGCCGCCCCCGAAGAAGGCCGCGTTCATCCCCAGCATCAGGCGCGCGCGGTTGGCGCCTGAGAGGCTCGCCCAGGTGCGCCGCAAGGTGGCCGTGATGTCGCGATCCGCCAGCACCAGCTCGGCTCCGACCGCCGCGGCCTCCTCCACCGCCGCCAGCATCTCCGCGCCCGGCTTCACCCCGAGCCGCTCCCCCATCCGGCGCTGGTACGAGCTCATGAGCAAGCTCGCGAGCGTGAGGCGCTCGCGCCGCTCGCGCAGCACCTTCGTCACCTCCAGCTTGCGGAAGCGCCCCTCGTCCATCATCGCGTCGTAGCGCCCCTGATCCAGCTCG
>CAYQAC010000104.1:2404-10426 GCA_964415255.1 uncultured Polyangiaceae bacterium
CGACACACACGGTGTCGGGGCGCACCTCGCGGATCACCGCGCGCACCTCCGCCACGCTCTTCGGCGACACGTGCGCCGTGCCGATCAGGTACACGTCGCGTCCTTCAATCTGAAGCTGGACGACGTGACGACTGTCGAGCGCTGAGCTCGGAGCGGCGACCGGTGCTGCGTCACTCTCAGCGCTGGCGGCGGTCTTGCCCGGAGCCATTTCTCGCGTGGAGACACCGCCCGCGTCGCGCGGCTCCTCACCCACCTCTAGCGCCGCTTCGTCCACGTCACTCATCGCGCCCACGTAGCACGGGCGGCGCCGCGCGCCTCGGCCTCGCACCCGGAGCCTCCACGCAGTGACGCCGAGCGCAGCCTCGTGGCGACGCCGAGCGCGGTGCCGTCTAACCAGCTCTTCAGCACCCTGAGACACCGGACAAGGTTCTTCAGGGCCGCATGGAGACGCTCATGAGGTCGACGACCGGTGATTCGAGTGACGTTCGACGTATGAACAGAGTACCGAGCGGCTAACGTCGTGCACCAGGAGGGAGTGCACCCCCAAAACCCCAAACCACACCGCGTCTTCCCACTAGGAGGGAGCGGCTTCGTGAGCTACACCAGCGGGGCCAGGTCACCGCCCCGATCCCGGTGGCTTGGTGTGAGGTCGAGCGGCGTTTGGAGTGACGTGTCCCCGCGAGACCAAGAGAGCGGTGTCCGCTCCGTGCGAGCCCCCCGCGCTGAACCTCAACCTCGAATGGATCCACCCGTGACAAGCTCCCCATCTGGAAAACCCTGGCTCTTCCCCGTCGCCGGTCTCGCCATCGTGGCGGTCATTGGCCTGCTGGTGTTCCGCGCCACTCAGTCGAACCAAGCCACAGACGAGCCCACCGCCGCTGGCTCCGCCGAAGCGGCCGGCTCAGCCGCATCAGGCGCCCCCACATCGCCAGAGACCCTGACTATCAAGCACGGCCAAGGGGAGACGGTCGTCCCCAAGCACCCGAAGCGCGTGGTGGTGTTCGACCCGGTCGCGCTCGACATGCTGGACGCGCTCGGCGTCCCGGTGCTCGGCGTGCCGGACAACCTCCTGCCGCCGCACCTCAAGGCCTACGAAGGCGAGAAGTACCTGAAGCTCGGCACCCGCTTCGAGCCCAACTACGAGGCGGTGAGCAAAGCCAAGCCCGATCTGGTGATCTCCGGCAGCCGCTCGAGCCCCAAGTACCCCGACCTCGCGAAGATCGCCGCCACGATAGACATGCCGGCTGACGACACGCGATTCATCGAGGTGGTGATCTCAAACACCGAGCTCTTGGCGTCCATCTTCGACAAGCAAGAGAAGGCAAAGGAGCTGACGGACAAGCTCCGCGCCGACATCGCGGCCCTGAAGGAGAAGACGAAGGACCGCGGCACCGGCCTCATCATCCTCACCGCCGGCGGCAAGATCAGCGCCTATGGCCCTGGCTCACGCTTCGGCGCTATCCACGCGGATTTTGGCGTGCCCGTCGCCAAGGAGGGCCTGAACCCCTCGCGCCACGGTGAGTCCATCGGCTCGGAGTTCATTCAGAAGGCGAACCCCGACTGGCTGTTCGTCGTGGATCGTGACGTGGCGGTGGGCAACGAGGCCGGCGCAGAGAAGCTCTTGGACAACGAGCTCGTGCGCCAAACTACCGCGTGGAAAAAGAAGCAGGTGGTGTACCTCGACGCCACCTCGGCCTACCTCGCGGCCGGCGGCGTCCAGGCCGTCTCCAAGCTGATCAACCAAATCCGCGAAGCCTACGATCAGGCCGCGGCGCCCGAAGCGGCGCCCGAAGCGTCTCCCTGACGCATGCGCCTCGCCGCAGCGGCCCTGCTCGTCGTCGCCCTCGCCTGGATCAGCCTCGTGGTGGGCGTGGGCGACGTCACGTGGCGCGCCTTCTTGCCCGGCGTTGGCGGCGCGGAGCATGAGCTGCTGCTCATCAGTCGTATCCCGCGCACGCTGGCGCTGATCCTCGCGGGCACCGCGCTCAGCGTGGCGGGGCTCTTGATGCAGATGCTCGCGCAGAACCGCTTCGCGGAGCCGTCCACCACCGGCACGTCGGAGTCGGCGAGCCTGGGCGTGCTCGCGGTGATGGTGCTCACGCCGGAGCTGCCGGTGCTCGGCAAGATGGCGGTCGCGGCGTGCTTCGCGCTCGCGGGCACTGGGCTCTTCTTGTGGGTGCTCCGGCAGATCCCGCTGCGCTCCCCGCTGATCGTCCCGCTGGTGGGCCTCATGCTCGGCGGCGTCATCGAGTCCATCACCACCTTCTTCGCGTACCGCCTCGAGCTGTTGCAGTCGCTGAACGCCTGGACGATGGGCGACTTCTCCAGCGTGCTGCGCGGGCGCTACGAGCTGCTCTGGTTCGGCTTCGGGCTCACCCTGGTGGCCTACGTCACCGCGGACCGCTTCACCCTGGCGGGGCTCGGCAAGGGCTTCATGACCAACCTGGGGCTCAGCCACGGGCGCGTGATGGCGCTGGGCCTCGTGATTGTGTCCATGGTGACGGCGACGGTGGTGGTGAGCGTCGGGATGATTCCATTCCTAGGCCTGATCGTGCCTAACCTGGTGAGCCTCAAGCTGGGCGACAACGCGCGCCGCTCCATCCCCTGGGTGGGCGTCGTGGGCGCGGGCTTCGTGTTGGCCTGTGACGTGCTAGGGCGAATCATCAGGTACCCTTACGAAGTCCCAGTGGGCACCGTGGCGGGCGTGCTGGGCAGCGCGGCCTTCCTCTACCTCTTGCTCGGGAGCCGCGCGCGTGTCGGCTGAGGCCCAGCTCTCCCCAGCGCGGGTGCTGTGGCTGCTGGCGGGCCTGGTGGCGCTCGCCATCGTGGCGTTCATGACCACCGACGTCTCAGGCAATTGGGACTTTGTGCTGCCTTTCCGCGGCAAGAAGGTGCTCACGATGCTGCTCGTGGCCTACGCCGTGGCGGTCTCCACGGTGCTGTTCCAGACAGCGACGGAGAACCGGCTGCTCACGCCGGCCATCATGGGTTTTGACTCGCTCTACGTGCTCTTGCAGACCTGCCTCATCTTCTTCATGGGGTCGCAAGCGGCGCTCGGGCTGGACGCCCGGCTCCGCTTTGGGGTGGAGGTGTGCTTGATGGTGCTGTTCTCCGGCGTGCTCCACCGCTGGCTGTTCCTGAAGCAGCAGCGGAGCCTGCACCTCCTGGTGCTAGCCGGCGTGGTGCTCGGCACGCTGTTTCGTAGCCTGTCGAGCTTCTTTCAGCGCGTCATCGATCCGAACGAGTTTGCCTTCCTTCAAGATCGCTTCTTCGCCACCTTCAACAACCCGGATCAAGAGCTGTTGATCGTGACCTCAGTGGCGACGCTCGGGGTGTCAGTGTGGGGGCTCCGCGCGCTCGCTCCCTTCGACGTGCTGGGCCTCGGCCGTGAGCCAGCCATCTCCCTCGGGGTGGATCATCGCCGCGTGGTGTCACGCATCCTGATCGTGGTGGCGGTGCTCATCTCGGTGTCCACCGCGCTGGTGGGGCCAGTCACCTTCTTCGGGCTCTTGGTGGCGAGCATCGCGCACACGCTGGTGCCCTCCTTCCGACACCGTCACCTGCTGCCGGCCGCCTGGTTCATCGCCGCCATCGCGCTGATCGGCGGGCAGCTCGTGCTGGAGCAGGTGCTCACGCTGAACGCCAACTTGAAGGTGGTCATCGAGTTCGCCGGCGGCATCACCTTCATCATCTTACTCCTCAGAGGAGCCGCGCGATGATTGAGATCCAAGGACTGACGAAGCGCTACGGCGAGGTCGCCGTGGTGAAGGACGTGAGCCTCACGTTACCGAAGGGCGGCGTCACGTCGATCATCGGCCCGAACGGCGCCGGGAAGTCCACGCTGCTCTCCATGGTGAGTCGGCTCATCCCCATGAGCGCGGGCACCGTGAAGGTGGACGGCTTGGACGTCGCCACCACGCCGGGGGAGGTGCTCGCGCGGCGGCTCTCCATCTTGCGGCAGGAGAGCCGCGTGGCCTCGCGCCTCACGGTGCGCGAGCTGGTCAGCTTTGGGCGCTACCCACACTCACGCGGCCGGCTCACGGAGGAGGACCGCGCCCACGTGGCGCGCGCCCTCACCCACATGGCGCTCGAAGACATCGAAGACAGGTTCCTGGATGAGCTCTCCGGCGGCCAACGTCAACGCGCCTTCGTGGCCATGGTGCTCTGCCAAGACACAGACTACGTGCTGCTCGATGAGCCGCTCAACAACCTCGACCTGCGCCATGCCGTTTCTATGATGAAATACTTAAGGCGCGCGGCGGACGAGCTAGAAAAGACCATCGTGCTGGTGATCCACGATCTCAACTTCGCCTCCTGCTACTCAGACCACATCGTGGCCATGCAGGGCGGCGCGGTGGCCTTCCAAGGCCCGCCGGAGCGCATCATCCAGCCGGAGGTGCTGAAGGCGCTCTACGGCCTAGACATCCGCGTCCACGATCTTAACGGCGACCGAGTCGCCGTGTACTACCGCTGAGGGCCGCTTCAGTGCGCGGTGCAGGCTTCGAGCTGGGCTAGCTCACCAAGACCACTCTTGGCACTCATCTTCCCAACAGTAGTCTGAGGTGCACTCGCTGTTCATGCCGCACGCCTCACCGATCCCCCTCCTTGCCTTACACCGGTCGTCCGTCCAGTCGCAGTAGGCGGTGTCCACACACGTGTCAAAACCGCTACACTCTTCCCCCACCTCAGCGAGCGGCACGCACAGGCTGTTCTGGCAAAAGGCGCCCGCCACGCAGAGCCCTTGGCATGCCTCCCCCAGCTTAGCGGGCGCGGTGCAGACCTGATTCGTGCAGTAGAGCCCCACCTCGTTGTCGCACACCGGGACCTCGAGCTCCGAGCCTGCGTTCCAGAGCGAGTACCCATGCTTCTCGATATCACCCGAGCAGGCTTCCCCCGCCGGCTGAGGAGCCAGGAGCTGACAGAACGGCTGAGGCTCATCTGAGAAGAAATCGTCGTCGCAAAGGACGCGCCCCCTTGGGTTACTGGCGCAATCATCGTCCTCCTCACAAGCGCCCCCCAGCGGGGACCCGCCACCGCCACTACCACCGCCGCCACTGCCGCTCGAACAGGCCACCGCGATCATCCCCACAGCGCCCGTGAGCACCAGCCACCTTCCCAAACCAAGCTTCTTCATCATCCTACCTTTCACTTCGCGCAGACCCCATGAGCCCCTAGATCACCAGCTACGCGTTTGGCACTTCTCTTCCCAACAATAGTTCGAGGTGCACTCCTTATTAACGCGACACACCTCCCCGAGGCCCCTCTTGGCTTTGCACCACTCCTCCGGCCAGTCGCAGTAGGTGCCCTCCTCACATGGCAGCCCCACACACGCTTCACCCAACTTAACGGGTACCGCACATACATCATACGCGCAGTAGAGCCCCATCGTGTTGTCGCACACCGGGACCTCAAGGTTCGAGCCGGCGTTCCAAACCAAGAAGCCGCTCCCCATGAGATCACCCGAGCAAGCCTCCCCCTCCTGCTGTGGAGCCAAGAGCTGGCAGAACGGCTGCGGCTCATCCGCCGAGAAGTCCTCACTGCACCGGACACGCCCCCTTGGGTCATCCGCACAGTCCTCATCCTCCTGACACGAGCCGCCGAGCTCGGCGCTGCCGCCGCTGCCACCGCCGCCGCCGCCGCTTGAGCAGGCCACCGCGAGCGCGCCCAGGGCGCCCAGCGCCAGGATCCATCGATGCATCATTCTGAAACAAAGATCCTTAATCACAGCCCGAACTAGAGCACATTCACCAGCCAAGCGACAGTCGATTTTCTGGATTTCATCCGCCAGACAAGGCGCCGCCCCGCGCAGGGGCCGCGGCGAGCGCATTCAGCGCGTGAGGCTCACATTGCCACCAATCAGGCCCGACGACCCGCGCCCACGCATCAGAAGCAGAGGAACTCCAAGAACCCCACCGGAGCCTCCTCGTCTCCACACTGACCTGAGGCGCAGTGCTCGGACACGCACTGACCATCTTCGTAGCACGCCTCGCCGTTGGCCTTCATCGGCGAGCAGGTATCGGTCTCTCCGTCACAGTAGGCGCTCTCGACACACGCCCTCTCGGCACAGGATGACCCAACACCACTCCGTTCGACGCATACGTCAACATGACAGTACGCCCCCTCGGCACAATCTAGATAGCATGGCTGACCAATAGTTGGTATCGCGCCACACACGCCCCCCACGCAATAGAGGCCAGCGCCTTGGTCACACACCGGGACCTCCAAGGTCCCCGGCTCTGCCGACGCCCAAACCTCCCCACCTGGCAAGAGATCACCTTGGCACGCTTGCCCAGCACCCTGCCTGGAATAGACACGGCAGTGCGGATCGATATCTACCGAAGAATACTCCATGCACCAGACCGGCCCTCGCGGGTCCGCGGCGCAGTCCTCCCTCCGCTCGCAGGAGCCCCCCACAGGCTGTGTCCCTGTTGGTGTCTCTGTCTCCCCCCACGGTTCAGGGAACGCGCGGTCACAGACCTCTGGACGCCCCTTCGCGATCCCCACGGTGCACCAGTTAGGCTCGGCAGCGCGCGCCTTGAACTCCGTGAGGCACTCCTCAGCAGCCACTTTATCTGTCGGCTCCTGGTTCACCATGAACTTACAGCCATTGAGCCCCGTACCAAAACCAGCATCGGCACAGCACGGCCGGAGCAGCTCACAGAACTGCGTACTGAAGTCCTGCCCCGAGCTGCCACCGCCGCCGCTGCTGCCCCCACTGCCGCTGTTACCCCCACCGCCGCTCGAGCACGCTGCTGCAATGAGCCCCAGCGCGCCCGTCAGCACCAGCCACCTTCCAACGCCAAGCTGCTTCATCATGCTCTCCTCACTCAGGCTCACGTCACTCAGTGACACAGGAACGCCAACGCTGACGGCTCATCGGGCTTCCAATAGGGACGACAAACATCCACACAAGCCAGGCCACTTCCGCACTCTAGATGACTGCCACAGGCCTCGTCGCGCCCCTTGTACACCGTGCAAACTTGGTCAGGCGCTGCACCACAGCGCATTCCATGAAGACAGTGCCAAACTTCGCTACACGCTTCCCCTTCGCCAATTAGAGCAACACATACACGGCTCCTACAGGCGGCACCAGCAGAGCAGTGGTATTCGCACGGCTCACCTGCGACCGGAGCGGGAGCACACACGCCTCTATCACAAATCAAGCCATCCGCCGTATCGCAGACTGGGACCACTTGGTCACCTGCTGGTGCTGACCAGGAGACACCCGAATCAAACGCTTGACCCAGGCAAGCCTGCCCCTCGGCCTGTCTAGCATAGAGGCGACAGTAGCGCCCTTCTTCACCGGGATCATGATGGCATGTCATGATCCCCGTCACGTCACTCACGCAGTCCGAATCTTCATAGCAGGACTCACCGATGGCCCGCGTCTCGTTCGCGAAGGCGGGGAAGGCGCGATCGCAAGGCTCCGGACGCTGCTCAAACACTCCTAGGGAGCACCAGCTCGCCACCTGCGCGCGGGCCTCGTAGGCCTCGATGCACGCTTCAGCAGCTACCCTGTCTACTGGCGTCTTGCCATAGATGGAATGGCAAGCGCTCAGCGCCGTGGGCAACCCTGACGCGGCACAACAAGGCCGCACCAACTCACAGAACCGCCCAGCAAACTCCTCATCCGTGATCCCACCCCCACTGCCGCTGCTGCCACCACTGCCGCTGCTGCCACCACTGCCGCTGCTGCCACCACCACCCCCATCGTCGCCGCTCGAACAAGCGGCCACCATGAGCCCCATCGCGCCCGTCAGCACCAGCCACCTTCCAACGCCAAGCTGCTTCATCATGCTCTCCTCGCCAGCTGCAAGCACCCAACCGATGCACCGCGCATGCTCTGCCCACACAAGGGACCTACTCTACCCTGTGGGGACCTCGTACGCCCGCCGCAGCCAACACCTTCCCAACCGAGCCCAACCGCGCGCACCACGCCGAACGCCGTCCCTTGACACCGATAGGAGGCACATCGTGACGGCGCGCCGCCCACTTCAAGCGCCAGACGCCCAAGGCACCCAG
>CAYQAC010000104.1:10436-19081 GCA_964415255.1 uncultured Polyangiaceae bacterium
GACCGCTGAGCGGCACCCACCTTCATGCTCACGCCGCCACTCACCGCGGTGCCCTCCAACCCCCACCTGGGCCCCACCTGGCAGGGGACCCACTGACACCTACACTGGCTTCGGGTCCCAGCTCATCTTGTCCCCACCATGAGCCTCACCACAGAGGTCACTGAACAGAGGGTTTGGGGGTCGCCCGCGCTTTTCGCAACGCGCGCGCCGCGAGCTCAACGTCAGGCATACTGAGCTATTGAGTCCTATGTACTGACGTATAATGCTAAGTCACCCAGCGGCGTGGCGGCTTCAGGCGCTTCCACAGGTAGGCGGCGTAGAGCGCTTGCAGGCGCGTTGGGTCGGCGCCAGGGAAGGCGGCTTGTAGCAGCTCGGCGGGGACGCGTGACGCGAGCTCCATCAAGCGCTCAAGGCTGAAGCGCGCCGCGAGCTCAGCGTCGACGCGCGGCAGCTCGGGCGCCCACCTCGCGAACAGGTGTTGAGCTAGCGGGTAGCCGAGCTCGCTCGGCTCTTGTTCGGTCACGGCGTCTAGATCGTGATGAAACGGGAGCGCCACGCCATGATCGATCAGCCAGAGCTGCCGCTGCCACACGATCAGGTTCGGGTTACTGACGGTGCGGTCCAGGTTCATCACCCACGCGTCGAGCCACAGCACGCGCAGCGCGAGCTCTGGCTCCACCTGCGCCGCTCCCTCCAGCGTGAGCTCGCGCGAAGGAGTGAGGTAACGGAACCCCAGGTTCCACCCGACGCTTAGGCGGAGCAGCTGCTCGAGCTCATCGTTCTTGTCATCACTCGGCACCTCCTCCGGCAGCCACACCAAGGCCCGCTCAGGCACCGGCAGGTCGAGCGCCCACGCCAGCTCGGCGACGAACGCCTCGGCCACCAGCGCGATGCTGCCCTGCGCCGCGCCTGCGAGCTTGGTCACGAACACGCCCCCCGGCGTCCGCGTGAGCACCGGCCAAGAGTTCCCACGCTTGAAGGCGCCGAGCACCCGCGTCGCCTCAAAGCGCTGCATCCCACAAGCTTAGCCGCTCGTGGCGTCCGCCGTGCGCCTATGACCTTGAGCGCCCCACCGCACACGTTACGCTGGCAGGGTGTTTGGCTTCTTCAAGAACCGGCGGCGGCGAGCCCTGCGCGAGCAGGGGCTCTCGGACGAGGAGCGCGCGCTCATCCAGCGCCGCGTGCCCTACCTCTTGCGGCTGAGCCCTGACGAGCTCGAGGAGCTCGAGGGGCTGGTGCGTGTGTTCCTCGACGAGAAGCGCTTCGAGGGCGCTGGAGGCCTCACGCTCAGCGACGAGATGCGGCTCACCATCGCCGCGCAGGCCTGCCTGCTGCTGCTGAACCGCGACACCGACATGTACCCTGACCTCGACGTGATCGTGGTCTACCCAGCGGCCTACCGCGCGCCCAAGCTGCAGCACCACGGGGGCGTCGTCGTCGAGGGGCGCGAGGTGCGGCTCGGCGAGTCGTGGACCCGCGGGGTGATCGTGCTCTCTTGGGCCGACGTGCAGCGCGGCGCGGCCAACCCTGAAGATGGCCACAACGTGGTGCTGCACGAGTTCGCGCACCAGCTGGACGCTGAGGATGGCGTCATGGACGGCGCCCCCTCATTAGACAGTGGCGCTCACTATCGTTCCTGGGCCGCGGTGTTGGGCGACGAGTATCAAGAGCTGCGCGAGCGCCTCTACGCGAACAAGCGAGCCGTCATCGACGCCTACGCCGCCGAGAGCCCCCAAGAGTTCTTCGCGGTCGTCACGGAGCACTTCTTCGAGCAGCCCGACGCCCTGCTGGAGGCCCACCCCGAGCTCTACGCCGAGCTCGCCAGCTTCTATCGTCAGGACCCCGCCGCACGCCGCGAGCCGTCTTAGGCGCTGCCTCACCACCACCGTCGCTGGAGGGGGGGTTTGGGGGGTCGCCCCCGCTTGGCCTGCCGTACGCCCCGCGAGCCCATCGCCAGGTGGCTCAAGCCAGGCCCAGCAGCTCAAGCCAGCGCGCCCAGCGCCAGGCGTTTCACGCCGCAGCCCGTGATAGGTTTACGAGTCGTTTAGTCAAGAATGTGGCGCGCTTCTGGAATGGAGCTACCTTCATTGGAAGATGACGCAACAAATTGTTGATTCAAATAGTCGTGTTACGGCGTCCCTGGGCCAGCTCACGCCGCTTCAGCTCACGCCGCTCACGAGCCGCCTGGGAGCCATCGTGGAGGGGGTCGACTTGCGTCGCCCTCTCTCTGAGGAGACGGCGCACGCGCTGCGCGCGGCGCTGAACCAGCGCCGCGTGCTGTTCTTCCGCGACCAACCAGTGACGCCCACCGAGCAGGTCGCCTTCGCCAGGTGGTTCGGTGAGCTGACTTTAGCGCACCCGCTCCAAGGGGGGCTGGATGACGCGCACCCCGAGGTGCTCGTGCTCGACAGCGAGCGCTACGCGCTGGGGGTTGGGGATCAGGCGGCGACGACCAGCTACAACAACCGCTGGCACACGGACGTCACCTTCTCGGCTGAGCCCCCAGCGGCCTCGGTGCTCACCGCCAAGCTCCTGCCCGAGACGGGCGGCGACACGCTGTGGGCCGACCTGGTCGGCGCCTACCGCACCCTCTCCGCGCCGCTCCAGCGCGCGCTGGTCGGCCTCGTCGCGGTGCACACCGCGCGTCACACCTTCGAGCGCCTGCGCCAGACAGGGGGCGAGGAGCGCGTCCAGGCGCTGCCGCCCGCACGTCACCCCGTGGTGCGTATCCACCCAGAAACAGGCGAGCCGGCGCTGTTCGTCAACCCCACCTTCACCTCCCACATCGAGGGGCTGTCCCACCTCGAGAGCAGCGCGCTCTTATCGCTGCTCTACGAACACATCACGCTGCCTGAGCACGTCGTGCGTTGGCGCTGGGCGCCCGGAGACTTAGCGATCTGGGATAACCGCGTGACCTGCCACTACGCCGCCGCGGACTACCAGGGCCGCCGCGTGATGCACCGCGTGACCGTCGCCGGCGAGGCGCCGCGCGCCTACGCGTGAGGCGCCCGGGAGCCTCCGCGCTGGTGACGCGTGGCTGATGAGGCGCTCGTAGTCAGCTAATATGACTATGAGCGTAGTTCGTCATGGATTCTGACGGTGGGCTCGCGGGGTGGGCGGTGGACCTGAGCGGGGGCGAACCCCCTGAACAAACTGCAGGTGTTGCTGATCGCTCCTGGGGCGCGTCAAAGCGCCGCACGGGTGGGGGGCTTGACAGCCGTCTGTTATAGCGGATACTCCGCTCGTTCTTACGAACGAACCAGGAAGGAAGCAGCGACATCATGGCCCTACGTATCGGCAGCACGGCACCAGATTTTGAGCAGGACTCCACCCACGGCAAGCTCAAGTTTCACGAGTGGCTGGGGGACTCTTGGGGGATTTTGTTCTCTCACCCGAAGGACTTCACGCCTGTTTGCACCACCGAGCTTGGCCTGGTCGCGAAGCTGAAGCCGGAGTTCGACAAGCGGGGCGTCAAGGTGGCGGCGCTGTCAGTCGACTCGGTGGAGTCTCACAACGGCTGGATCAAGGACATTGAAGAGACGCAGTCCACCAAGCTGAACTACCCCATCTTCGCCGATGAAGATCGCACCATCTCAAACCTCTACGACATGATCCACCCGGAGGCGGACAACACGCTGACGGTGCGCTCGGTGTTCTTCATCGACTCAAAGCACAAGATCCGCGCGATCATCACCTACCCAGCGAGCACGGGCCGCAACTTTGATGAGCTGCTGCGCGTCATCGACTCGCTCCAGCTGACGGACAACCACCTGGTGGCCACGCCAGGCGACTGGAAGGACGGCGGGGACGTGGTGATCGTGCCTTCGCTCCAGGACCCAGAGGAGCTCAAGCAGCGCTTCCCGAAGGGGTTCACCGTGGTGCGCCCGTACCTCCGCATCACCCCGCAGCCCAACCGCTGATCTTAGACACGGCGGCGGCGCGGTCTCCTCGCGCGCCGTCGCCGGTCATTTATCTATATGGCAACAGCCAAGCTCCGCGGCGCTCAGTCTCGTGGCGCCGCCCCGTCTCAGGGCGCCGTGCCTCGTGGCGCCGCCCCGCCTCATGTGACGGAGGGCCAGGCTGACGCGAGCGATCTCACGCCGATCGTCGCGGCGAACTTGAAGCAGCTGCGCGCCGAGCGAGGCCTCTCGCTCGAGAAGCTGGCGCAGCGCTCCGGCGTCAGCCGCGCGATGCTGAACCAGGTAGAGAACCAGCAGAGCACGCCGACCATCAACGTGCTGTGGAAAATTGCCTACGCGCTCCGCCTGCCGTTCTCCGCGCTGATCAGCAACCCGAGCCCGCCAGGGCTAACGGTGCTCGCCGCGGATCGCGCGCGCTGGCTGCGCTCGCTCGACGGCAGCTTTGGCTCTCGCGCGCTGTTCCCAGCAGATCAAGCGCGGACGGTGGAGTTCTATGAGCTCCGGCTCGCGCCCCTCGCGGAGGAGCGCGCCGATGCACACGCGCCCGGCACCTCGGAGAACCTAGTGGTGGCGCGCGGTCAGCTGCACGTGGAGGTGGGTGGTGAGGTGCACGAACTTTCGACGGGGGACGCCGCGGTGTTCACGGCGGACGTCCCTCATGTGTACCGCAACCCCGGCGCGGAGGAGGCCCAGGTGTTCCTCTTGATGACCTACGCGCCACGCTGAGGCCCTGCCGCGCTGAGGCCCAGCCGCGCCATGACGCCGCGAGCCGGGCAGGCTAAGCTTAGTGCGTGAGCACCGGTGAGCACCACACGCTGTTCCCCACGCCGATCGGCGTCTGCGGGCTCAGTTTCCGCGGCGGAAAAATAACCGGCTTGCAGCTCCCGGAGGCCACGCTTGCCGCCACGCGCGAGGCGCTCTGCGCGCGCTCACCACAGTCCACTGAAGCGCCGCCGCCGCCAGCTGTTCGCCGCGTGATCGCCCAAGTGGGCGCGCTGCTCGAGGGCCGCGCTGTCGACCTCTCGAACGTCGCCGTCGAGCTTCAGGGCGCGCCACCCTTTCATGTTCGCGTCTATCGGCGGCTGATGCAGGTGCCCCCGGGGCGCACCATCACCTACGGTGAGTTGGCGGCTGAGCTTGGCTCACCTGGCGCCGCCCGCGCGGTGGGCCAGGCGATGCGTCGCAACCCGGTGCCCATCATCATCCCGTGCCACCGCGTGACGAGCCGCAGCGGGCTCGGCGGCTTCACCGCTCACGGCGGCACCACCACGAAGGAGCGCCTGCTCGCGCTGGAGCGCGCCTCCTCACGCGATGAACAGGCCATCGGCTGACTCTCCAGCGTGGTGCTGTGCCGCACCGGCTCACCGCCCGGACCGGGAGCCGACGCGCACCACTGCAGGAGGCTCGGGTGAAAACTAAATCATCGAGAAACTGACCACCTGGCCGGCCGATACAGCCACCCTCGTGCGACAAACCGCTCATCGCCTGCATACGCAGCTAGCGGCCAGCTCCTCAGCAACTAGCGGTGATCTGAGGGGGAGCTCCATGCCAGCCCAGCTGGCGCCCGTGGCGACTTCCTGGTTGACCGTCAGGTCCGCTTGCGTACTCTGAGGAGACCGGGGTGGAGAAGCTTCTACTCAAGCCAGGAGACGAGGTCGGAAACTACGTGCTCCTCCAAGAGCTCGCCAGCGGCGGGACAGCTCAGGTGTACTCGGCGCGGCATCAGGTGTTTGGCTACACGCGCGCGCTGAAGATCATGCAGCTGCGTGAGGCGCTCAAGGAGGACGCGATGGCGCGCTGGCAGCGCGAGGCGGTGCTGCTCAGCAAAATCCAACACGGAAACATCGTGCGGGTGCACGACGCTGGGGTGCTGAGCTCCCACGGTCTGTTCTGGATCGCGATGGATCTGCTCATGGGGCAGACGCTGCGTGACATGCTGAACACCAACCCGCGCGTCTTCCTGCCCCCAGCGCTCTACTACGGCGCGCAAATCGCCGATGGCGTGCAGGCGGCCCACGAGATGCACGTGGTGCACCGCGACATCAAGCCGGAGAACGTGTTCATCACGGAGGCGAACGAGGTCAAGGTGCTCGACCTCGGCACCGCCAAGGCGCAAGGCTATGGCGTCAAGACAACTGACCATTTCAAGGTGCGGGGCACCCTGCTCTACATGGCGCCGGAGCAGTGCGAGCCGAGCCAGGTGGACGCGCGAACGGACGTCTACGCGCTTGGCCTCGTCGTGTACGAAATGCTCGCTGGCTGGCACCCCTTCGTGCGGCCAGGGGACCCCATCCCCACCCCTCAAGAGCTGGTGATGCGGCAGCTGGTGGCGGATCCAGTGCCGCTCACGGAGGTGCTGCCAGGGCTGCCGGAGTACGTCTGGCAGGTGGTCGAGCGCGCGGTACAGAAAGATCCGAACCGGCGCTACGGCTCCATGCTGGAGTTCGGTCATGCCCTGCGCGAGACGCGGCGCCGCGCGCTGGTAGCGGCTGAGGGCCACCGAAAGCGGAGCACGCCAGAGTCTCGGGAGCCTGCTCCGGCGGCGCCCCAGCCGGCCTCAGGGAACCACCCCAACGTGCGCAGGACGGTGCCGGTGCTTGAGGCGCCAGCCCCCATGGCGGGCATCGCGGTGGCCTCCCACGCCGCAGCGCCGCACTCCTTCGCTGAGCCGCCGTTCGTCGCTGCACCACCCTCCTTCGAGGAGGCCCCTGCTGCCTTCACCGCCAAGGGCACCTTCCGCATGCCTACGGCTCGGCGCGACGATCTCAAGGCGGCGCTCGACGCCGCAGAGCACGCGGGCAAGCTACGCGCGGGGAGCGCTCCCCCACCAGCGATGGTGGGGGGTGGGTTGGGTGCGAGGCCTGGCGCTGGGGCTGCGGCGCAGCAGGCAGGCGCTCCTCCCCAGCTGGCGCACGCTGTGCAGCACGCGCAGCACCTACAGCAAGGCCACGCAGTGCAGCAAGCGCACGCACACGCTCCGCAGCAAGGACAAGCGCACGCACACGCTCCGCAGCAAGGACAAGCGCAGCTCGCACACGCACAGCACGCGCAGCAGGCGCATGCACAGCAAGCGCATCCACACCAAGCGCAGCAGGCGCACGCGCAGCAGGCGCACGCACAGCAAGCGCATGCACACCAAGCGGCAGAGCCGCAGGGGGGGACGCCACCTGCCGTGGCGCCACCGTCTGGCCTGCCGCCAGCTGCAGGGCCCGCGCCCTCAGCCGGCTCAGGGTCCGGGTTGCTCAACTGGATCCAAGATCAGGGTTTGAGCCCGTGGCACGGGCTGTTCGTAGGCGTCATGTTGTCACTCGCTGTGGTCGCGGGCGTCGTCTTGGGAGAGCGAGCGGCCAAGCCAGCCAGTAAGCCTGTCATTCATGGCGCGCCCTCGGCTTCAGCGGCTAGCCAGGTCAGCCTGCCTGCCGTTTCAGCCTCGGCGCCCGCCCCAAGCGCGGTAGAAGCTGAGTCCGCTGACGAGCTCACTGAAGAAGAGATCGACGAGATGGTGGAGAAGATCACCCGGGAGGTCGCTGAAGCTGAGGCTGCTCGCCAACGCGGCGACGCCGCGCCACCCCTGGGCTCGTCGAGCGGCGCTCAGCCCCACCCTGCCGCCGGCGCTCAAGCCGGCGGCGAGCCGACGGGAGGCCCCACGCCATGACCAAGCGGGAACCTAGCGGAGACACCATCCCCCCGTGGCTCATGGAAAAGAACCCCGAGGTCGCGGAGCTGCTCGATGAGCTGACCGCCGGCCTGGAGCCTGGCGAGGATGCCTTGTGGGTGAAGCCTGGCTGGGCGGAGCGCTCCAAGGCCGCGCGCGAACCAGGCGCTGAGCAGGGGCCGACCTCGCCGCCGCGCGACCACACCCAGCCACACCTCTACCCGCCCGGGTTCGAGGTGAAGGCCGCGGAGCGCAACCCGGCCTCTCCAGAGATGCTGGCCATCTCGAAGCAGCGGCTCGTCACCCTACGTAACCTCAGCGGCAAGCCGCTCCCACCGGATTTTCCGGTGGAGGAGTTCATCGACGTCTCGCACACCCAGCGCATGACGCCAGTCCCCCCTGCGGGCGTTGAGGCTGCCAGCGCTGAGGCGCCGACGGAGGCCGACGCGACGCAAGCGACAGGTGCGCAAACGTCAGAGCCCGCGCTGAATGAGCCAGCGACAGCCCACCTGACCGCCCCCCAATCGTCAGCTCCACTGGCTTTAGCCGACCCAGCACTGAGTGAGGCCGCGCTGAGTGAGCGTGCCCCCGATGACGCTGCTGCTGCCCAAGCCGCCTCAAGCGAGCGCGCCCCAAGCGGAGCCACTGCGAGTGAGCTCACCCCCAGTCAGTTCGTTCACAGCAGCGCGGCCCCGCGCCCTGAGGCTGCCCGCAGTAGGCGGGCGCTGTGGGCGGCGGTGCTCCTGTTCGGCTTGCTCAGCGTGGGGGCGCTCATCCTCGTGATTCGGTCAGGCGCCAGCCCAACAGACACCACATCAATCGGCAGCCACGCAGCGACACCCGCGACGGAGCTCGGCGGCTCCCCCGCAGCGACAGCGGGTGCCGCGCCAGGTGAGGCCACGCAGGGCGAACCCGCGCGAGGTGAGGCCCAGGCGTTAGACAAGGACACACCCGCCGCGCCCGCCGAGCCGGCACCGGCCGCGACCCCCGAGGCGGCCCCGCCTCTGCCGCAGCCCGCGGCGAAGCCTGCCGCCGCACCGAAGCCCCCGGCCGCTCCAGCGGCCTCCCCT
>CAYQAC010000105.1:0-19034 GCA_964415255.1 uncultured Polyangiaceae bacterium
CAACGGTGGGAACGTGGCGCGCCGCATCCGCGCGATCCATGTCCGCGAACGTCGCGAGGATCACCAAATCCCCGGGGGCGTTCAGGTGCGCTGCAGCACCATTCACGCAGATGCACCCGGAGCCACGTGGTCCCTCAAGCGCGTAGGTGACGAGCCGCGTCCCCTGAGTGACGTTCCAAATGTGGATCGCCTCGTAGGGGAGGATGTCTGCGCGGTCGAGTAGGTCGGCGTCGATGGTGACGCTGCCCTCGTACTCCAGATCAGCGTGGGTGACGGTCGCGCGGTGGATCTTGGACTTGAAGACGTTGAGTTTCATGGGGTCCTCACGAGTCGCGCCATGGCGGCCCACACATCGTGGGTCCACCTGCCGGACGCCGGAAAATGTAGAGACAAGTTGGGGCTGGTTCAAGCGCCAGACACCTCCCAGAAACTCGAAAGTCACGCGCGGTGCGCACCTCACGCACAGCCACCTACATCATGGCTCTCTGTTCGCTCCGCTTGGTCAGCCTTGACCCACGCGCGAACGCTCCCCAAGCGTGCCGAAACTTGGCCGCCCCGGAGCGGCTCAGGTAGCGGGAGGTGGTCGCGCCGTCGGGCGCCCAGGAGAATTCCATGACGTCAGTGACTTCCAAGGCCGAGCTCCTCGACAACCTGCGCGCCATGTTGCGCGATGTCTTCCAGCTCCGCAGTGAAGGGGTGGCCTACGCGCGGCTCGCACGAGCCCACGGCTACATCGATGGCTGCATGCGGGTGATGCTGGAGACGCAGGTGGTCACCAAGCAGGAGCTCTTGGCGTTGGTCGCTGAGGAGCGCCAAGCGGCGCTCGGCCCAGCGACGACGACCGTGGCGCCAGACGGCGCCATCCAAGCGGCGTAGAGCCTGAGACGCTGAAGGGGCGCTTCATGGCGCCTCATGAGGGAGGGCAGGGGGTTGAGTACCTCGCTCCTCGGCGCTGAGGTGGCGCCGGTGCACCGTCGTGTCAGTTTAGCTGACTGGTAGGCACGCTGAAGAGGCGCTCGATGCGCCGTCGTGTCAGCTTGGCTGACTGATAGGCTCAGGCGACAAAAGCGACAAAGCGCGTGGCCGGGGGGCCACGCGCTTCGCCAGTGGGCTATGAGCGGCTCAGGGAGCGATGAACGCCACGCTGCCGTGCGCGTGGGGCGCTGCCTTGCGCCAGTGCGCCATCACGCGCGGTGCCCCTTGCACGTCCAGCACCTGCGTGGCGCCGTTCACCCAGCCATCCACGTTCAGGGTGCGCACCTGCCACCCGGTGCCGTCGTGAGTCGCGAGCTTCAGCAGCCCGTTGGTGGCGTCCTGGTAGGAGACGAACACGGTGCCATTGCTGTTGACCCACACGCTGCTGTCGTCGCCGACCACGACCCGTCCGTCAGGTGTGCTGCCATCATCCACCACCTGAGGTGCGCCTGGGGTGACCCCACCCGTCACCTTGAGGTAGCGCACCGTCTCCGTGATGCCGTCCGAGTAGCTCACGTGCCAGTCGCCGCTCGAGTCAATGAACAAGCTCGCGCCGATCCCCGTGTCGCCGCTGTCCGAAGGACCTGGGCCTTGACCATCGAACAGCACCGGGGTCTGCCAAACCCCGCCCTCCTCACGGACCCCATACAGATCGCCGCGGAGACGATCGTAGTAGATGAGCCCCAGGCCGTTGCCCGTGACCGCGAGGTCGATGTAGAGGCCGCTCGCCTCGGGGTAGGTGTCCACGTGCCGTTGATCGAGGATGTCCTCGCAGCGCGGCCCAGAGCCAAGGTCGTAGCACTTGGTCTTGCTGCCGCAGTTCGGGTCGCAGGTGGTGAGCGGCGTCGCGCACACACCGTCCTCTGCCCGGCACTCCTCACCGTCAGCGCAGATGAACTTTCGGCACGGGGCAGGGCCCGCCGCCGCGTCGGCGAACACCCAGTCGCTGCCCTGGCGTGGCAGCGCGCTCTGTGCGCTGGCGACCCGCACGATGCCTTGGGCGCGCCCGCCGGTGCCTGGCTCAATCGCGAGGAAGGCGATCACTGGGCGGCCCTCGCGCAGCACCAGCTTGGCGTAGCGCCCGATGTCGGCGCGGGCGTTCACCTGCACCGTGTGGGAGGTCCAGGCGCCTTGGTCATCGCGTTGCGCGAACTTCAACGCGCGGTTGGTGGCGTCGTAGTAGGCGACCTGTGGGAGGCCATCCGCGCCGAGCTGGATGCTGGTCCAGAGCCCGACGTCGTCTCCTGGATCCGTGAGCCCACCGCGGTAGCTGTTGACGTCCACGAACGCTGGATCGGGTGGCCCGCCTAGGCTGCCAGGGGGGAGCGATGGATCGACCGCCGGGAGGCCATCGACCGCGGTCCAGGCGACGCTGCCGTCGTCCGCGACTCGCCCCACCGCCAGGTCTCCGAAGAGCGAGGTGTTGGCGCCGTCGGCAGGGGACTCAATCACGCCTAGGTCGCCATAGGCAGCGACCCAGATGGCGCCATCTGGTGCGGCGACCGCGGACGCGTACGCACCCACCAGGCCAGGAGCTAGCGTCTCGCAGTTGGTGCAGGTGGGGTTACCCCCCGAGCCGCCGTTGCCCCCGGTTCCGCCGGTCGCCCCTGAGCCGCCGTTGCCGCCCGGGTCGTCGGTGTCGCTGCACGAGCAGCCGTTGAACGACGCCGCGATCGCGATCAGGCCCACCTTGGCGAGGTGACGCGTCGAGCGCCCCTTCGCGCGCTGCTTGGCGATGCCCAGCGGTGCGGCGTCCGCGAGGGCGGTCGTCTGGTGCGCTGACGAGACCGTGCCTGGCTGAGCAGCCTCACCGCGGCGGCGGCGACGCAGCCCGGCGAACAGCAAGATCCCGCCGAGCGCCACGAGCCCAACCGGCGCGCGGCCAGCGCCCGTGGCTCCGGGGACGCTGCAGTCGCAGGCGCCCTCGCTGGCGAACGTCGGATCGGGGCGGCCCCGGATCAGGCCCTGGCTCTGAGAGCCGATGTTACCCTCCTCGTCGCGCACCTCCACCGTGAGGCGACGGGCGTCCTGGCCCACCTCGATGAACTCGAGGCCTTCAGCCACCGTCCACGCGCTGAAGGCGCCGTCGTCGAGCTGCCACCGGACCTCAAGCGCGCTTGCTGGGCTCACCACGTCGTACACCGAGATGGTCACGCGGCCAGCGTCCGTCTCCTTAAGCGCAACCTCGGGCGCGCTCTTGTCCACCAGGACCTCGATCACCGGCGGGGTGCGGTCCACCGTGGTTGGCTCGCCCACGACGCGGGAGCGCACCTCCACCTGGTGCCGCCCCTGGAGGCGGAGGCTCGGGTCCTGCACCTTGAGGCGGCTGTTCTGCTGCCATGGGCGCCAGTAGCCCTGGTTCAGGCGGTACTGGTACTCAATGGCCTGCTCGCCGCGATCCAGGCTGCTCTTGGCGTCGATGATGACGCGCGGGATGTTGTCCAGGTTGGCCGTCGCGAGGGTGAGCCCCGCTGGGTCCACCTGCTTCGAGCTGACGCGCGCCTCCGTCTCACTGAAGTGGACGTAGGGGGCCCCCGCCGGCGCCAGCGCCGCGAAGATACCAAGGAAGCCGTCGCTGCCCTTCTGCAGCCGCCGGAGCCCAGGGCTCCCCACGCCCTCCACCGTGGGGGGGATCTTCAGGGAGAGACCCAGATCGGACAGGGAGTCGTTCAGGTCGATGGGGTCGATGGCGCCGCCGAGCGCGCCGCCGATCTGGCTGGCCAAGAGGCTGGCCAGGGTCTGCGCGGCGGCGTCCTTGTCCTCGCGGATGAGCGGGGCGTTGGACAGCCGCGGGTTGGCCACCCCAATGTCTTCCAGCACGGGCACCAGGGCGCTATTTTCATCCACCTCCAGGTTGACTGGGACGTCGAGATCGAACTGAGCGCTGAAGGCACGGATGAAGCGATCGTTTGACCACAGGTAGAAGTCGATCTCGAGGTTTGGCAGCCCGATGCGCAGCACCGGATCGTCAGCCAACGAGGAGCCGTTGCCCACCGTCGCCAGCGGCGGCGCCTGGGGGCGCAGCACGATGGCGAGCGGCGCTGTGCGCTGCTGGCGCGCCAGCTCCTTCAAGGAGGGGATGAGCAGGCCCAGGGTGTCGCTGGTCAGCATGCCGCCGAGCGTCTCGCCGCCGATGCCGAGGCACAGCGCGCCCGAGTTGTAGGCGCCGGCGAGCGCGTGGTTGATGAAGCGCTCCGACAGCGCGATGCCCAGGTGAGGCCCATCACCCGTCCAGCCGCTGATGGTGTTGCTGGTCAGCTCATCGGGGATCGGGATGCCGGTCGGCAGCGCGCTCGGCACGATGGGGACGCAGGTGGTGAGCGGCCGGGGCTCGGCGCCGCCCATCATCCCGAGGGTGGCGCCGCCAGCCACCGGGTTGAGATCGCCCCACAGCATCCCGGAGCCGTCGTCGCGGGTGCCTTCGCCACCCACGCTGAGCATGAAGTCGAGCCCGCCTTCCGTGCCGGGGGAGAGGCTTGCCAGCATCCCTGACAAATCGATGTTGCCATCGATGCCGAGGGCGGTGCCCACGCAGTCGCCGTTGGTGAAGCGGCAGATACCGTCGCCATCAGCCGTGGTGCCGGTGGGGCAAGTGACGCCGCTCGCGGGATCGGCGCTCATGCACAGCTGCTCATCCAGCGTGCTGGTGAGGTTGCCGATGAGCGGCCCGACGAGCTGGGGCATGAGGAAGCCCTTCAGCGCGTTGATGATGGGCCCAGTCAGGCCGCCGCCGCAGGCCGCGATCGAATCGCTGAGTGCGTCCTGGTTGAGCGAGAACTGCTCGATGGACACGCGGGAGTAGCCGCGCCGCGCGGCATGCTCAGGGTCCTTCTCCGTGGAGATTGAGACGCGGACGTCGATCGGGATATTCGCGAAGTTACCCCGCTGAGCGTCATTGCAGCTGGCGCCGCTGTTCAGGCGGATACTGGGCGTGCTCGGGATGAACAGAGCCGTCACTCGGACGGGGAGGTGCTGGAGCCGGGCCGCGATGGTGCCGCTCACCACGATGTGGTGGGGCGCGCTGCTGCTGATGTTGAGGTTGGCGCGAGTGAGGTCGGCCTCGAATAGACACTTGGGCGGGTTGGCGTTCGCGTCGGGGCCGCCTGGGCAGACATCGATGTCCACGGTTGGAAGCAAGTTCTGGCTGGAGGAAGGCACCTCGAAGCTTATCACCCCTCCGCCACCGGTGTCGTCGCCGAGCAGCGAGCCCGCCAGGGAGCCGAGATTATCCTCAAGGAAATCAAACCCCGACTCGGTGATCCGCACGCTCGCTGCGTTGTCGATGCGCTTTGCGTTCTCGAACCCACCGGGGAGCGGCGTCACGCCACAGGAGGAGCAGCTTGAACAGCTCCCCGCGCAGCCGCTCGCGATCGCGGCGAGCGCGGCGTACCAGGAATACTTTAGCCAGCGGGACATAGTCAGCTCCAGTGCTGCGGCTCCCGGCCGCGCGCGGCGCCTGCGCTTCACGAGCGCGGCGGGTAAGTGGGGGGAAGACTGAGCCAGTGTACACCTATTTCGGGCGCTCGTAGAGCGCGAACCGCTGGCCGACTGGTGATGTGAGCACCGCTTGACGGGTGCGAGGTGTCGTTAGCTGTGCGCGGGGGTAGGTTGCGCGCTGCGTCGTGATGAGGGCCGCACGACGCTGCCACCCCAGTGACTGCGGCGACGCGCGGCTCGCCTTGGCGCTACCAACCCCCCCCAAAAAATTCCCGTGGCTCCGAGTGGCCGCACCGCACCGTGGCGCGTTCGCAGGTGACGGCGGACTCAGCCAGGACAGGTGCCGTTGATCTTCACGCCGGCAGCGGCGTAGTGGCTCTCGATCAGCCACGCGTCGTGGCAGCTGTCCGTAGCGGGTTGGTTAGTGCCAGCGCACCAGTTGCCCTTTGGGTAGCCGCCCTCCTCCACGTAGCCGGTGCTGCCCACGCAGCGGCCGATGCTCTCCCCGGCGGGCTTGTTCTGCCAGCGCTTCACGTTGCCGCTCAAGAGCACGCACAGGCTGTAGCGGAGGCTGTCGATGTCCACGCGGTCCGCCTCCTCCACGGTGACATAGCCGCGGTAGCTGCCGCCATTCTCATATGCAAATTGACCCTCCTTGGCGGCGCAGGTCTGGGTCTCGTCCAGGTTCTCCGGGACGTAGCGCCCCACGCAGCTGCGATCGGCGCTCAGCCTGGCCGTCACCTCCAGCTCGTGGAGCGGGAGCAGGGCGTAGTTGGAGTGAGCGTCCTCCAGGTAGATGGGCACCGCCACCTCCGGGAACACCGCGCGGTAAGCGCCATCCTCGATGACGAAATCCGCCTCCACCGGCTGAATCTTCGCGCCAGACGCCGGATCCGTGAAGTCGGCGTAACAGGAGCCGTCGCTCATGGGGCCGATCAGCGCCTGAGGTGGCGCGGCGCCTTGAGTCACCTTGAGGGTGCTGGTGTTCCAGGCGAATAGGATGTTGAACTGACTGTGGCCGAACTGGAAGCAGCCGGGCGCGTCCGGGGTGATCTTGGGGGTGATCACCGAGTTCTGTAAGAAAGGCTGACGAAGCGCCGCGGGCGATGAGAGCTCGAGCTGACTCACGCGCAGGGTGACCACGTCCCCCTCGGAGTTGTCGTGGCGCGCGAGGCAGGCCGCGCCTGGCCCCGACTTGCCGGCGACGTAGCACTCGTCGGCGCTCGGTTGGCAGGGGTGATTCGAGATGCCCCCCGAGCCCCCTGAAGCTGATGAGCCGCCCGAGCCCCCTGAACCTGATGAGCCCCCCTGAGCACCTGCGCCCCCATTGCCCTCGCCTGCATCGTCCCCACCGCACGCACCCGCGACGAGCGCCGCACACAGCCCCAGAAAGCTAGCCCACCTGTTCATCGTCATCACGCTCCTGCTAGAGCCGCGAGCCTATCACGACCGACCGGCCGAGCCGCCAGCTTTGAAGCCAGGCTTTGCTCGCCGCCCGCTCAGGCCCAGTCAGTCACCGCAGGGCTGCCTCGCTAGGCCACGCTGCGGAGCGCACGGAGCTGCTCCGCTCGGCTGCTCCGCTTGGCTGCTCCGCTGCTCCGCCACCGTGAGCCGATGGCTCACTCCACCTGCACCAGCCGCCGGAGCTCCTCCAGGCGCGCCGTGACGCGCGCCGGCGTGAGCGACGACAGCGCCGCGTGCCCAACCCCCTCCACGTTGAACGAGGCGACCACGGACGCCGTGAGCAGGCCTTGCCGGAGCGTCGTCGGGTCGACGCGCCCCGCCTTCGCGAGGTAGCCGAACAGCGCCCCGGCGAAGCTGTCTCCCGCGCCGGTCGGATCCACCTCCACCTCGAGCGGGTACGCCGGGGCGTAGAACACCCCCGCCTCGTCGAACAGCATCGCGCCGTACTCGCCGCGCTTCACCACCAGGCGCTTCGGCCCCATCGTCAGCACGCGCGCCGCGGCCTTCCGGATGTTGTACTCCCCCGCGAGCTGCCGCAGCTCCTCGTCGTTGATGGTCAGGGTGTCGATCTTGCTGAGCACCTCCTCCACCAGCTTGCGCTCCCCCTCGATCCAAAAGTTCATGGTGTCCGCCGCCACGAAGCGCGTTGCGCCGCATTGGCTCAGCACCTGGAGCTGGAGCGCCGGGTGGATGTTCCCGAGGAACAGCCAGCGCGCCTCGCAGTGCTCGGGCAAGAGCTTGGGGCGAAAATCCGCGAAGACGTTGAGCTGGGTGTCCAGCGTCTCGCGGCTCGCCAGGTTCTGCGCGTAGCGCCCCGCCCAGCGGAAGGTCTTACCCTGGGCGCGCTCCACGCCGCGGGTGTCGACGCCGCGCTGCCGCAGCGCCTCGAGCATTTCCTCAGGGAAATCTTCCCCCACCACCGCCACGATTTGAGCCGGCGCGAACAGGCTGACGGCCATCGCGGCGTAGGTGGCCGAGCCGCCGATCACGGAGGGGAACTCGCCGGTGGGCAGGCTCAGGTCGTCGAAGGCCATGGAGCCGACCAGCAGCACCGGGTCAGCGTTTTTCGGATCGTGGGTCATCGAGAGGTCTCCGGATCGGGGGGTTCGCCCACGCCGAGTGCGGCGCGCGGCGGTGCGCGTCAGCCGCGCGGCAAGAGCCAGGCGAGGCGCGCCTTCACGTCGTCCGTCAGGTGCTCACGCGAGGTGACGAGCGCCTCCCGCAGCGCCCCCGTAGCGGGGCTCTCCTCAGGCGCGGGGAGGCGCGCCGCGAGCTCGCGGACCACGCGCTCGGCGAGCGCGCGGTTCAGCGCCATCACCCGCATCACGTCAGCTGAGGTGACGGCCGCCTCATCGGACGCCCAGCAGTCGTAGTCGGTGACGAAGGCGAGGGTGGCGTAAGGCAGCTCCGCCTCGCGGGCGAGCCGCGCCTCAGGCATCGCCGTCATGCCGATCACGCTGGCGCCCCAGCTCCTGTACAGGTGGCTCTCCGCGCGGGTGGAGAACTGGGGTCCTTCGATGCACAGGTAGGTGCCGCCCTGGTGCACGCGCCCGCCGGCGGCGCGGGCTGCGTCGATCGCGGCCGCGCTGAGCTTGGGGCAGGTGGGGTCAGCCAAGCTGACGTGGGCCACCGCCCCCGCGTCGAAGAAGGTGGCGGGGCGCTGCTTGGTTAGGTCAATGTACTGATCGACCACCGCCACATCTCCCGGGCAGAGCTCCTCCTTCAGGGAGCCCACGGCAGACAGGCTGACCAGGTGGGTCGCGCCGAGCTGCTTCATGGCGCACACGTTGGCGCGGTAGTTCACGTGGCTGGGGGACAGCCGGTGGCCCTCACCGTGGCGCGAGATGAAGAGCGCGCGCACGCGGCCGCCCGGCGTCAGAACGTGGCCCTCAAGCACGGGGCCGCTCGGCTCACCATAGGGCGTCTGGATCACGCGCGGCGTGGGCTCTTCGAGCCACGCCGCCGCGCTGCCGCTGCCGCCGATCACGCCGAGCAGGTGGGTCATCGGGGTTGGCACCTAGCACACGGACTTGGGTCGCCACCAGATGAACGGGAGCTGACGCCTGACGGTGAGGGGAGGCGGCGAGCTGGTGAGCTGCGCTCTAGCGCCTTGTCCGTCGTGCTCGCTGGACCCCGTGGGGCGCTCATTCGCCCACCGACAGCCTGCGAGAGTGGCCCAGGAGCCGCTCGGCGAGGGGCGCCGCGCGCCGGCGCCGACAGGCCTCCGCGCGGAAGATGCTCGCGAGCTCCTCCGTGGCGCGGCTGAGCTCATCGTTCACGAGCACGTACTCAAACGCCCCGTAGTGCGCGATCTCTTGCTGCGCGACCTTGAAGCGCCGGTCCACCGTCGCCGCGTCCTCACTGGCGCGGCCCTTCAGGCGACTCAAGAGCACGTCCATGCTCGGGGGTAAGATGAACACGCCCACCGCGTCCGGCCGCGCCGCCTTGATCATCCGCGCGCCCTGGTGGTCGACGTCGAAGATGATGCCGGCCTTGCCCGCGGCGCGCGTCACCTCGCTCGCGCTGGTGCCGTACAGGTTCCCGTGCACCTCCGCCCACTCCAGGAACTCACCTTGCTGGACGCGCGCTTCAAAGTCAGCCCGTGAGACGAAGTGATACTCACGGCCATCTTCCTCACCCGGGCGTGGGCTGCGCGTCGTGTGGGAGACGCTGAACTCAAGGCCACCGATGGCTTCACGCACCCGGCGGGTGAGGGTGCTCTTCCCGGCGCCTGAGGGAGACGAGAGGATGAGGAGCAGCGGGCCTGGGTCATCAGGCCTCCGCTCGGCTGCGGAGCCCTCCTCTGCGTCTGCTGCTGGTGTTGACTGCGTGGGCTCGGCGTGAGCTGGCTGCTTGAGGTCATTCGACATTTTGAACCTGCTCCCTCAGGCGTTCGAGATCCGCCTTCAGCTCGACCACCAGGTGGCTCATGGTGGCGTCCTGGCATTTGCTGCCGATCGTGTTCGCTTCGCGCCCAAGCTCTTGGAGGAGGAACTCAAGCCGCCTCCCCACCGGGCCCTGGTCGCTGAGCAGGGTCTCGAATTGGTCAAAATGACTGTCGAGTCGCACCAGCTCCTCGGTGATCTCGCTCTTGTCAGCGAGCAGGGCCACCTCCATCGCGAGCCGCGCCGGGTCGAGCTGCTGCTCGGTGCCAGCGAGCAGGCGCTCGATGCGCTCGCGGAGCCGCTTTTCTTGCTGAGCCACCGCTTCAGGGCAAAGCAGAGCGATCGCCTGGGCAGTGGCGCGCGCCTTCTCAATGCGGCTCAGCAGCTCGGCGCGGAGCCGCGCGCCTTCATCCGCTTGCATCGCGATCAGCGCCTTGATCGCGTGCTCGAGCGCGGCTGAGAGCGCCTGACGCAGCGGGGTGGTGTCTGCCTCAGCGGGCGCTGAGAGCCACTCACTGAACTGCGCCAAGGCGCTGATCGGCAGCTCCGCCCCTGGCGTGAGCTCGTCACGCAGCGAGGCCAACTCCAAGTAGAGCGCGCGAGCGCGCGTCGGAGAGAAGCGCTGGGTGGTCAGGGCGCCTTCCTGCCGCACGCTCAGGTCGAGCCGCCCGCGGCTGATCTTCTGCCTCAGCTCTTGCTCCAGGAAGGCGCCGTGATCTTGGAGCTCAGGCGGCAGCCTCAGACGCACCTCAAAGAAGCGGTGGTTCAAGCTGCGGAGCTCCGCCACTAGCCGCCCCCCCTCCACGCTGGCGGTCCCCACGCCAATGCCGGTCATGCTGCGCATCGAGTCACCTCAGCTCGCGCCGCGACGAGCCGCCGCGCGTCACTCACCGATCCGTCAGAGCCCCTTACGACGCTTGATGTCTTCCATCATGCGGCGGTACTCGACGTCCCACATCGCGGTGCCCTCTTGGACGTGCCGCAGCTGCCCACGCACCTCCTGCTCGAGGCTCGCCTCAGCCTGCGCCAGCTGCCGCAGCGGCCCACGGAGCTTCCTTCGGAGGACGACGTCCTCACAGTAGATTTCGTCGACGCTCTGGCTCTGCATCAAGAACTCAATGAGCTGGTCTAGGATGTAGTCGATCGCCTCGTCGCCGACCTTCATGCTCCGCTCTTCGGCGACCCGCTTCTTCATCTTGTTCAGATCGGAGGCGGGCAGGTGCCGGGCGTCGAGCACCTCACGAGCGCGGTCGGTGATGGCCTGCTCATCGCGCATGTACTGGGTCAGCACCGCTTCGATGTCGCGCTGAAGCTCGCTCGGCGTCTCCGCCTCCACGTCACCCTCAGCCAGGAGCGCTTGGGTCATATCACGGGCTAACGCCGGGATCTTGGAGGCGGGGATGCGCATGGGGCGGATCCGTAGCGGGCTTCACCTGGCGCGGCAACGCGCTTCACAGCGCGCGTTCACTTTCCCAGCCCAGGGCTGGCGAGCGCCAGCCCCACGCGCAGGGCGACTGAGTGGCTCAGCGCGCGTGGGGGCTTCAGCGCACGGCTCGCGCGCCGTCCGTCGCCACGACCGATGGCTCACCGGTGGCTAGCGCTTGCGGCGCCGAATGAGGTGGTCTTTGCGGCGGCTCGGGCGGGCCGATTTCGCGGGTGGCCCACCATGACCTAGCGCCCGTGATGGATCGCTGATGGGCAGCGGTGGGGTCTTCGAGCTTGGGGGAGCCTCGGCGAGCCGTGAGGCTTCGATGCGCTGGGGCCGGTTGACGGCGCGCGCGCCGAGCCTGAGCCGCCGCGCGACGGCGCTCCGTTGCCGCGCCTTGTAGGCGTCGTGGCTCGCCTCGCCCGCCTCATTGCTGGCCTCGGTTTGGGCGTCTAGCAGCTGGAACTCACACAGCATGTACACGGTGCGGCCGAGGTCTTCGGTGCCGGGTGGGGCATGCTCAAGGATGTGGGGCGGCACCCGCACCGGCATGTCGGCGATGAAGTTGATCACCCGGTAGCTGTTGGCGCTGAAGCGGTTCACGCTGGGGGCGGGCTCGAGCGGCTCCTGGAGATCTGGCGCGAAGCCGGCGAGGTGAGGGTGCCCCTCGATGTAGCGGGTCAGGTTGATGACCGAGTTCACGCTCTCGTTGGCCATCACGTAGTTAAATGGGAACAGCCGCTCGGTCAGGTACAGCAGCACGGGGAGCAGATCGTCCTGCGTCTGGGTCACGATGCGGAAGCGCAGCTTGTCGTAGATGGCGGCGGCCGTGGACTCCGACTTCGACAGCAGCTTGGTGTACATGGAGTCGAGGCTCTTGCGTCCACCGCGGAACTCATCGATGGGGAAGCCGTCGCTGAGCATGCCGCCCACCACCCGGTAGACCTTCTCCTCTACCAAGTGGAACAGCTCATGGTCGCTGACCGGCAGCCGAAACAGCAGCTCGCGCCCGCTCAGGTGGTTGATGATCTGGATCGCCTTGAGGATGGTGCAGGCGCAAAGCTGCCGGTGCCCGCGCGCTGACGCCAAGAGGAGCAGCTCCTCGATTGACATCGCTGCCACCGGCTTGGGGATCGCGAAGGCGAAGTTTCGCCGGAGGTAGGCGATGGCCTGCTCCTTGATGTGATCCATGTACGCGCGATCCACTGGATCTGCGGGATCAAAGTCGTGGTTGACGATCAGCTGGCGGGCGGCAGCCTCCGAGGTGAGGTTGAGCCGATGCCAGTCGATGACCGAGCCACCACGCAGCACCAGTCGCGTCGCCTCGAGATCGTGGAGCGTGAACTCATCGAGCCGCTTCATCCGATCGGGCAACGCGGAGGGAGCTTGAGGTGAGGGGCGCTGGGAGCTCACTTTCACCATCACCGGCTGGGGTCACTGGATGTCTTGGAGCAGCCGGTCGGTGTTGAACGAGCTGACCACATCGGCTGCGGAGACACCTTGTACCAGGGGCTCACCGCCCAGACTGATGGGCCCAGGCGATGGAGGCTCACGCGAGACCCTCGGATGTCAGAAACCTGGGACGCAGGCGCTCAGAGGCCTGGGTTGGTGCCGGTCGCGTCCGCCGCGCGTGGCTTGCGTAGCGACAGGGTTCCAAAGAAGATCCCAAGCGTGATGCCGAGGACCGCGAACTGAGCGCTGAAAGCGCCACCACCCACCACCAGGGCGATCGGTAGCAGGGCGGCGAGGTACCAGAAGTTGAGCTTCATCAGTTCTCCATCTTCGTGCGGTGGGCCTGGCCGGGGCCAGGCTGGTGAGCAACGCTAGGTGAGTAGATGTAGGACAACCTACTACCACCGCTCGAAGCGGCCAACTGATTAGCTGGGCTCGCCGCCTCGTTCAAGGGAATGCGGCACGCTGACTTAAATAAGCCCTGGCCGCTTGAGCCCTGCAGCGGAACACCGTGCGAAATCAGGAACTGTGATAACGTCCAGTGGCGTGAGTTCGGCGTTCTTGGGGTTTGGCGAGGTGCGGCGAGCCGTCGCAGGGAGGCGCGGTGACGCGTCAAAGCCGTGCGTTTTGGGCGCGCGCGGGTCGTTGGTCGTCGCGCTCAAGGGGGGTCGGGCTCGGGGCGCTTGGCGGAGCCGGTCGTGGGTGCTCGCCGCTGCGCTGATCAGCCTGATGGGCCAGGTCAGCTGCTCCACGGTGGATCCAGGTCAAGACTTCCAAATCGCTGACGTGGTGTTCGACGAGGGGTACTACTACTGCGAGGTGGAGCCGGTCTTGTTCCGTAACGGCTGCGGGCCAGGCAGCGGCTCGGATCCAGCGCGTGGCTGCCACTTCAACGTGAGCAGCTTCCGCCTCGCTGACTACACGCCGCAGGTGGCTGATGGCTGCCAGGACGGGGTGCCCTCCACCGCAGCGCCTGAGGCAGCGCGCGCCAACTACCAGAGCGCTCAGTCAATGATGCGTCGCGACCCCGATCTTGCCCCACTTTACTACCGGCCAACGGACGTCAGCGCGCACCCCCGACGTATCTTCGCGGCGGACAGCCCCGACGCGCAGGTCATCCGTGACTGGGCGGAGCGCTACTCAAGCCAATGAAGCGCCTGCCCACCCCTCATGTGACCCATGAGTCACCGCCCTCAGCAGCTAAGAGCGCCTCCATCTGGAGGCGCTCCAGAAGCCTGAGCGGCACGCGACCACCTTTTTGGAGGGCTCTTGGGTGCGCCGCCTTGCTGCTGGGCGTGCTGCTGGCGTCTCCGAGCGCTGCAGCCGAGGCGGAGTCAGAGGGCGCAGACATAGACGCCTTCGCCCGCGTCGTGGTGGCGGAGGCGGAGATCCGAAGCGGCCCAGGCATCACCCATCGCGTCATCCACCGCGCTGAGCGGGGGGACGCCTTCTTGATCACGGGGCGTGAGGGGCAAGGGTTCTGGCTGGAGGTCGCGCTGGAGGACGGCCGCACGGGCTACGTGTTGGGGGACGTCGTGGAGCCGGTCGCGATCGGAGAAGATGAAGTGGAGCGGCCCGGTACGCCTGGCTTCTTCGCGCCGCCAGCGCTCCAGCGCGCGCGCGGTGGCTTCGCCTTGATGGCCGGCGTGTTCGACAAGAATGGCTACTCGGAGCTTCGGCCAGCCTTGGTGCTCGCGCCAGCTATCGCCATCGAGGGTTACGTGGGCATGCACCTCAACACCGAGGGCAAGGGCGTGATCTATGGCGCCGGCGGCACCTTGAACCTCGCGCCGGACTGGCCCGTGACACCATTCATCCACCTCGGTGGCGGTGGCTACACCACCTTCCCCAACGCGGATGCCTTCGTCCTGAAGGACGAGACCGTGCTGCACGCCCGCGCGGGTGGAGGCTTCCTCATTTCCCTCCGTTGGCGGCTTTTAATCCGCCTGGAGGCGACCCAGGCGGCGCTGTTCACCGCAGACAGCTACCGCAACACCTACGGCGTCTTTGGCGGCCTCGGGAGCTATTTTTAGCCATGCCAAACCCCCAAACCCCAAAGGCTCGCACGCAGCACCAGGGTCGCGCTCAGCGCCTCGCGCCGCTTGAGGGTGGGTCAAGTGAAGCTCAGGCACACTCACCAGCGCACCCGTCAGGGGATCTGACAGAGCTGAAGCAGCCGGTAAGCTATATGACACGGAACCTGACTAGAGAGCACCGCGTGTTCAGCCGCCTGCTGGGGCGTTTGTCGTGGCGCCTGACGAGGCGGCCGTCAGCGCACCTGACAGGCGGCTCGCGTCCGCGCGCGCTCATCGTGACGCTCGTCGGCGCCATGCTCCTGGGCGCGCTGGGCTGCGCCACCGTGCGGCCTGAGGAGCGCGCGGTGCTAGCCGATCCCGTGATGCGCTTCGATGGCAACGCGCGCGAAGAGGCCGCGCGGCAGCATGTGTTCGAGAACCGCGAGGGCTCCTTCGGTGGCGGCTCCGTGGAGGGTGGTGGCTGCGGGTGCAACTGAGTTAAGTCAGCTCAGGGGCATCTCTTAGTAGGCGAGCTCAAAGATGAGGCAGCAAGCGAGGCAGAGCAGGTGGTGGTGGCGGCCGAGCGCGGGTGCGCCACGGCTGACGCAGGGCCATGGGGGTCGCGCTGGCCTTCATCGGGGCGCCTCGCGCCCACTCACCGCGTTCTTGATGGGGGTCGCGGCGTTCTCCGTGTCCGGCGTGAGCCGCGCGCAGGTCGCGGAGGTGGACGTGCGCACCTTGGTGTTCTCGGAGCCGTCCCCCGACAGCCACATGACGATCTTGAACCCCTCGCTGCGCGTCTCAGTCACCCCGTTCGATGCCCTGACCGTCTCCGCGGGCTACGAGGCGGACATCGTGTCCGGAGCGAGCGAGCCGATTAAGGCAGGGGCACTGACGGGGCCGGACATCGTCTCGCATGCGTCGGTGACCGATCTCAGGCACGTGGCGAGCGGCGGCCTCACGCTGCGGCGTAAGGACACCACGCTCGGGGTGAGCTACGGCTACGGCACGGAGAATGACTACCGCTCGCACTCGATCAGCGTGAGCGGGGCCACGGAGTTCTTACAGCGGAACACCCGGCTTGAGCTGGCCTACTCGCGTGGCTTCGATCAGGTGTGCAACGCTGGCTACGACGCGAGCCTCGCGCCGACGCTGCGGCCGCGTCTGGATACCTCAGAGGGCTGCTTCACAGACGCCGCGAACCGTAAGCTCGACTCGGTCGACCTCGACAGCTACCAGGCGGCCTGGACCCAGAGCTGGACGCGCGTGTTCACCACCCAGCTGGTGGCGACCTTCGGGCTCCAGCATGGCTTCCTCGGCAATCCATATCGGGCCGTGGTGATCGGGGCTGGAGGTCAGTTCGCCCAAGAGCACCACCCAGAGAGCCGGGGGCGGGCGGCCGTCGCGCTTCGTGGCCGCTATTTCATCTCCGGGCTGAAGACGGCGGTGGGGTTTGGCGTGCGCGGCTACCACGACACCTGGGATATCATCAGTCAAACTTACGAACTGAACGCAGAGCGCTACCTGCTGCCGTGGCTGCGGCTGATGGTTCGTGGCCGCTACTACTCTCAGTCGGCTGCGCTGTTTTGGAGCGACGACTACACTGGCGGCGAGCCAGTGCATGGGCCGCGCGGCGCCTACTTCACCGGGGATCGTGAGCTCTCGCCGCTCAACTCTTACCTGCTGGGCGGGCGCGTGCTGATGGGCTTCACGGGGGGACGCGACGCGCGGGTGCTCGGCGCGTTCAGCAGCTTGGACCTGAGTTTTGGGCTCGACGTGCTGAAGACGGACCTGAAGGACTACACCTGGGGCGGCAACGACCCTTCGGACACCCTCGCTTCGGTCGTAACGCTCGGCCTCGGCGCGACGTTCTGAGGCCACGGCCGCACGCGCGCTACTCAGGGTCCTTCCGGCGCAGACCGTGGCGCCGCGCCAGCTCGTAGAGGTGTTTGCGGTCCATGGAGGCCTCACGCGCGGCGGCGCTGATGTTGCCGCCATGACGCTCAAGCAGCCACTGTACGTAGCGCACCTCGAACGCCACCTCGAAGGCGCTGCGCGTCTCTCGGTAGCTCTTGCCAGCGACGAACTGAAACTCAGCCTGGCCATCCTTGGGGCTGAGCGGCAGGTCAATGAGGCTGAGCTCGCGCTCGCCGGTGGCGGTGGCGAGGTACACCGCGCGGTCGAGCACGTTCCGGAGCTCGCGCACGTTGCCTGGCCAGTCATGAGCGCACAGCGCCGTGATCGTGTGGGGGCTGAGCTCAAGGTCGGCCGCCGCCTTGTCGCGCGCCGCGGCGGACGCGAGGAAGTGCTGGATCAGCTGAGGGATGTCCTCGCGCCGCGTGCGCAGCGCGGGCACCGTGAGCGGCACCACCGCGAGTCGGAAGTATAAATCCTCGCGGAATTTACCGCGCTCCACCTCCTGCCGTAGATCGCGCTTGGTGGCGGCGACGATGCGCGCCTGGTTCTTGAGACCGCGGCTGCCGCCGACCCGGCGATACTCACCAGACTCCAGCACCCGCAGGAGCTTCGGCTGAACATCGAGCGGCAGCTCCCCCACCTCGTCGAGGAACAGCGTGCCGGCGCCCGCCATCTCGAAGGCGCCGCCGCGCAACGCGACGGCGCCGGTGAAGGCCCCCCGCTCATGACCGAAGAGCTCGCTCTCAATCAAGCTGTAGCTGACCGCGCCGCAGTCCACCACGATGAAGGGCTCATCTCGCCGTGGGCTCTGCTCATGGATGGAGCGGGCGAGCACGTCCTTGCCGGTGCCTGTCTCTCCCTCCAGCAGCACCGTCGCGTCAGTCCGTGCGATGCGCTCAAGCACCCCGAAGATGCTGCGCATGCCCAGGCTGCGTCCAAGCGCCGCACCGAAGTGGTCCGCTTCGCTCGGCAGCACGTGCATCGGGCTCGCATCGACCCGCAGCAGCAGATCCACATCGCCGACCGTGAAGGTGGCGCCAGGGGCGAGCGTCGCTTCGCGCACGATGGCTTGACCCACCCGGGTGTGGTTGGTGGAGCCCAGATCGGTGATGTGGACCCCGCTCGCCACGCGGCGCACCTCGCAGTGGTAGCGGCTGACCGTCTCGTCAGGGAGCACCAGGTCGTTGTCCTTGCTCTTACCAATACGTAGCCGCTCGGTTAGGGTGAGCCGCGTACCGCGCGCGCGGCCGCTCAGCACCACCAAGCTGAGCGCGCGGGTGATCTCGGGCGGCGCGGGGTGTGAGGTGGTGGCGATCTCAGGCTCTGGGCGGCTCACGGACTCTCCAAGAAGAGGACGGTCTCTTCGCCGCTCAGCGTAACCCGATGCTGGCTGGTTGTCTGTGTGGTGCTCACGACGCCGAGGCGGCGCACCTCAATTTGCCAGTCACCGCTTGGGCCCTCCACCGTGTGCCGTAGCCGCCCTGGCGCCGGGCCACCTGGCTCGAAGCGCCATGAAGCGCCCCCGCGTGGCATGCTCTCACCGTCAATCGACCAAGAGACGTCGAGCGATTTTAGCTGCTGCCCAGTGGCGTCCAGGACCAGCACGTGGGTGCTTGGCCAGGAGGGCCACAACCCCGACACCAGGAGCAGCGCTGCTGGGATGAGCAGCCACCTCAAGTGCTGGAGCACACCCCGCGAGCCACCGCGGTTCACTGCGGTGCCGTCTGGGGGCTGGGAGGCGACTGCGCTCCAGACGGGGAGGGCGCGGCAGGTGAATCAGCTGAAGCGGGCGGTTGTCCGGGTGCTTCAGGCGCCCCAGCGTTGGGGTTCGCCTGACGATCGGCGTGAAACAGCCGCACCAACTTCACCAGCCCTTGAATGGTGCCGTCCGGGAGATCAAAGGGTGGCATTGCGCCCTTGCCTTGCCGGATGGTCAGGGCAATCTGCTCGTCGCTCGTGCGCTCTTGCCAGGCTGGCTCAGACAAGTCAGTGGCGGCCACCATGCGGCCCTCTGGGCCATCGCCGCGCCCAACCACGCCGTGGCAACGCATGCAGCTGCGGCGCCAGGCGACGATCGTCACTTCATCCAAGCCTGGCGGTGGCGCGGCGGTTGGCTGTGCGTTCACCTGACCTTGGCTCGGCCCATCGGTGTGTTGGTGATCCGCTGGGGTCCACTCACGCAAGTCGCTTGGTGAGGAGCTGCAGCCACCAACGGCGAGCACGGCCCACAGCGCGGGGCCACGGGCGACGTCGATCAGGCGGGCAAGCCACATGCGCTCCTCGTGCCACGAGCTCAGAAGGGGAGGCAACCCGAATCGAGCAGAGGGCGTGCCCGCACGGGCAACTGACGGGCTTTGCCTGGGTGAAGAGCAAAGCAAAGCGGCGGAGGGCTGACTCTCGTCAACCTCCGCCGCTCATCTACGCACGAGCCAGGGTAGCCTACTCGAACGCCTTGCAACCGCC
>CAYQAC010000106.1:0-18174 GCA_964415255.1 uncultured Polyangiaceae bacterium
ACCCGCACCTGAAGGTGAAGGACATCATCGGCTTCCCGCTGAAGATGCGGCGGGTTCAGGCGGCCGACCGCGCGCGCCAGGTGGGTGAGGCCGCGGAGCTGCTTGGGATCAGCGCGCTTTTAGACAGAACACCAGACCAATTGTCGGGTGGGGAGCGACAGCGGGTGGCCATGGGTCGCGCCATCGTGCGGCGCCCGGAGGTGTTCTTGTTCGACGAGCCGCTCAGCAACTTAGACGCCAAGCTCCGCGGGGAGCTGCGGGGTGAGCTGCGGCGGCTGCTCCGGAGCCTGGGCGCCACCGCGGTGTACGTCACCCACGACCAGGTGGAGGCGATGACGCTGGGCGATCAGCTGGCGGTGATGCGCGCGGGGCGCCTGATGCAGCTCGGCACCCCCCGCGCCATCTACGAGGCGCCGGGGAGCGAGTTCGTGGCGACGTTCTTCGGCTCCCCGCCGATGGCGGTCTGCGATGTGGAGCGGATCCCTGACGGTCTGCGGGTGGGCTCCTGGCGCCTGCCGATGAGCGTGGCGCCGGCTGGCGATCAGCCGCTCCGCGTCGGCGTGCGGGCGGAGGCGCTCCGCCTGGGAGAGCCTCGCGGGGGTGAGCTGGGGCTCACCGGGCGGGTGACCCACCGCGAGCCGCTCGGCGCGGAGACGGAGCTGTCCATCAGCTTGGGTGACGAACCGGGGCCCAGCCTGAGCCTGCGCGTGCCGGGCTTCGACGCGCCGGCGCTGGGCGAGCGAGTCCGCGCGGCGGTCGCGCCGAGCGCCCTGACTTGGTTCTCGCGCGAGTCCGGCGAGCGGCTCGCGCCGAGCGTGGGCGACGCATGAGCCGAGGGATGTCGCGGCGCGCGTGGCTCGCCGGGGGGTTGGCGGCGGGCGGCGCGCTGATCGGCTGCTCGGAGCCGATCCCCAAGGGGCGTCAGGGGGTGGACCTGTGGTTCAGCTACGGGGGCAAGAACCGTCAGCTGCTCGAACGGTTGGTGGCGCACTACAACGAGAGCCAGGCGGCTATTTGGGTGCGCCCGGTGTTCCAAGGCGACTACTTCGAGTGCCTGGCTAAGCTCCGCACCGCGCTGGCGGCGGGGGCGGCGCCGGCGCTGAGCCACGTGGTGGGCGAGGTCGTGCCCTACCTCGCGGAGGCGAACGTGCTCGAGCCGCTCTCGGACTACCCCGGGGCGAGCGAGCTCGATTTCGTCCCCTCCTTGGGTCAGGCGGGGACTTGGCTCGGGGGGGCGGAGCGCCCCTTGGTGGCGCTGCCGTTCAATCGCTCGACCCCCATCGCCTACCTGAACGGCGACCTGCTGAAGCAGGCGCGCCTCGAGCCGCCGCGCAGCTGGGATGAGCTCGCTGAGGTGGCGCGCGCGCTGGGCACCCGTGGTGGAGCCCGAGAGCGCTGGGGCTTCGAGTGCCCGATCGACTGGTGGTTCTGGGTCGCGCTGGTGGGCCAGGCGGGGGGTCACATCATCGAGCCAAGCGGCGAGCTGAGCCTGGGGGGCGAAGCGGGCGCCCAAGGTGTTCTCCTATGGCAACGCCTGGTACGAGATCGGCTGATGCGGCCGCCGCCCGGGCGCGACTACAACGCCTGGGAGGTGGTCAACCAAGACTTCCTGGCGGGGCGCGCCGCCATGATTTGGACCTCCACCGCCTTCCTGCGTTACCTGGAGGAGAACGCGCGCTTCCCGGTGCTCGCCGCGCCGCTGCCCCAAGGCGCGCGCCGGGCGGTGCCGACCGGCGGCACCTTCTTCGTGGTGCTGCGCCAGGCGCCGGAGGGAGAGAAGCGCGCCGCTTGGGAGTTCCTACGTTGGATGAACCAGGCGGAGCAGAGCGTCACGTGGGCGACGGGGACTGGCTACCTGCCGGTCACGAAGCAGGCGGTGAGCCTGCTCGAGGCGCGCGGCTACTACCGCGAGCACCCCAATGACAGGGTGGCTTACGATCAGCTCGAGGTGGCCATGACCTGGCCTTGGTCGCGGAGCCTGTTCCGCGTGCAGCGCGAGATCATCCAGCCGCGGCTCGAGCAGGCGGTGCTCACCGGTAGCCCCGCGCACCAGCTGCTGGATGAGGCGCGCGCCTTGGCGCGCCGCGAGCTCGGCGCTCCCGAGGCGCGAGGCGCTCACCCCAACGCTGCGAGCGGCCGTCGGGAGATCGCCGAATGAGCCTGCTACGGCCCCGGCGGGCGAGCGACCCGCTGTGGATGCTCGCGCCGACCCTGCTGCTCTTGGCGGTGTTCTTCTTCTACCCGCTCGGCTTCGCGGTGTACCGGAGCTTGTTCCGTTGGGATTTGCTGACGGAGCCTGAGTACGTGGGGCTGGACAACTACGTGGCGCTCATCGAGTCAGGTGAGCTCCTCAGCGCCTTCACCACCACGCTCGCCTTCAGCCTGGTGGTGGTGGTGGGCGCCATGGCGCTCGGCTTGGGCTTGGCGCTGCTCCTGAACCGCCGAGGCGCGTTCGCCGGGTTCATCCGCAGCGCCATTTTCAGCGCCTACGTGGTGAGCTGGGTGAGCGTGGCCCTGCTCTGGATGTGGGTGCTCGACAGCCAGGGCGTGCTCTCCGCCTGGGTGAGCGCGCTGGGGCTGACCCCGCTCGATTGGCTCGGGGACCCGGACGTGGCGCTCTACTCCCTGGCAGCTGTTACCATATGGAAAATAGCCGGCTACGCCATGGTGCTGTACCTGGCGGGGCTGCAAGACGTGCCGCCGGTGCTGTATGAGGCCGCGGCGCTCGACGGCGCCGGGCCCATCGCACGCTTCCGCCACGTCACCTGGCCGCTGCTCCGTCCCACGTCGGCCTTCGTCGGCACCACGAGCCTCATCGCCAGCTTCCAGGTGTTCGACGTGGTGCGGGTGATGACGCAAGGTGGGCCGGTGCGCTCCACGACGGTGTTCGTCTACGCCATCTACGAGCAGATCTTCATGAACCTCCGGGTGGGGCGCGCGAGCGCCCTGGTGGTGGTGTTCTTCCTCATGCTGCTAGGGCTCACCGCGCTGCAGCTGTTCGCCTGGCGGGCGAAGCGGGGGGCGAGCTGATGGCGCCGCTGCGGCGCGGCGCCGTGAACCTGGGGCTGCTCGCGGTGGGGCTGGTGTGGCTCCTGCCCTACGCCTGGATGGTGGTCACCAGCTTCAAGACGCTCCCGGAGATCGTGGAGGCGCCGACCGCTCCCCTGCCCTCCGGGCTGCCGCTCGACGCCTATCAGGAGGTGATGCGCTCACTGCCCCTCGGGCGCTACCTGCTGAACACGTTGGTGATGAGCCTGCTCATCGCGGCGCTCCAAATCGCGGTGGCGCTGCCCGCCGCTTACGCGCTCTCCAAGCTCAGCTTCCGAGGCCGCGGCGTCGCCTTCGCGCTGGTGGTGGCGACGCTGCTGATCCCGGCGCAGGTCCGCTTCGTGCCGGTGTTCGCCATGCTGGCTGACGTGGGCCTAGCGAACACCATGACGGCGCTGGTGCTGCCCTTCGGCGTGAGCGCGTTTGGGACCTTCTTGCTGCGCCAAACGCTCGGCAGCGTGCCAACCCAGGTGATTGAGGCGGCGCGGATGGACGGCGCCAGCGAACTCTACATCGTGTTCGGGATGCTCCCGCGCATGATCGTGCCGAGCCTGGTGGCCTTCTTCATGTTCAGCTTCATCTACCACTACAACGACTACTTCTGGCCCCTCGTCATGACAGCTGACGACAGCGTGCGCACCTTGCCGCTCGGCGTCGCGCTGCTGCGTGAGCAGGGCACCGGGGTGCGCTGGCACGTGGTGATGGCGGGCAACGTGCTCCTGAGCCTGCCGGTCTTGGGGCTGTTCGCGGTGGCGCAGCGCCACCTGCTCCGTGCGGTGACGAGCCGCGGGCTGTGAGCTGCGCCGTTGTCAGTATAGCTGACAATTCGGTGGTGCACGGGTACCTCGCGGCGCATCAGCGCGTGAGGCCGCAGCGCGCGGCGAAGCGGAGCACGCCCTCCCGGCGCGCGGCGGGGACGCCCGGGACCTCCCGGTAGGCCTCCAGGGCCGCCTTGGCGGGCGCCGCTTCACCTAGGGCGCAGGCGGTGAACAGGGTGACGCGCGCCGCCTCCGCGCGCGCGCGCGGCGCCTCGATGGTCTTCTGGAGCGCGCGCTCTAGCAGCGGCAGCGCCAGGCTGAAGCGACCGTTCGAGTAGTGACTCCGCCCCAGTAAGTAGTCAGGTAAGCCGTCTTCCGGCGCGCGCTCCGACCAGCGGCCGAGCAGCTCAGCGGCGAGCGTCGGCTCAGGACCACCGTCCCCTGCGCCGATCAGCAGCGCGACCAGCGCCGCTTGAGCGTCCTCTGTGTCTGCGCCGCGCTTCAAATCCAGCGCGCGCAGCTGATCTTCACTGAGCAGCGCGCGGCTCGCCCGTTCATAGTAGCCGCGCGCGGCGCTGAGCTCGCGGCGCGCCAGCGCCCGATCGCCGAGCGCCTCGGTGGCCAGCGCGCGCTGCGCCAGAGCCAGGCGCTCGTCAGCTTCGAGCGCCGCGTAGCCGCGCTCTGACGCCGCGCGGTCGCCGCTCAGGCCCGCGGCCTGAGCGAGCGTGAGGCGGGCGCCCAGGTGGCTTGGGTCAAGGTCCAGCGCGGCTTGGCACTCGCGGAGGCTGGCGGCAGGGTCAGCGTACAGGACGCGCCGCGCGGCGAGGTAACGCTCGTCGACGGCGCGCGGGCAGCGGCGCCCGAAAATAGAGGGGCGGTCGAAGCGGGCGCGGGCGACGCCCATCGCGAGCGGCGGCACCTCGACCTCATCGAGGTGCTGGAGCCAGGCGCGCTCGAGCTCGGGCAGCTCCTTGCCGGTGAGCTGGCTCAGCTCAGCGCCGCCGTACCAAGCCCGCAGCGCGGCCGCGCCATATTCCGTGCGGAACCAGTCGACGAAGGCGCCGGCCACGGTGTAGGCCTTGGAGGAGTTTTCCCCTAGGAAACCCAGGTGGAGCACGCGGCTGAGCGGCGGCAGCAGCTCGAGGTCGCGCATCGCCCGCGCCCACTGGGCGAGGGTGAGGTCGTCGTCCTCATCAGGCGCCGCCGCCACCGCCACCCCCTCGATTAGCCCTGGGTTCGCCAGCACCCCATGAAGCGCCCCGGGCACCTTGAATGGCCCCTTGGCGTAGGCGCCGCTCACCACGTGCGCGAGCTCATGGGCCAGCACCGGGTGCGGGTACCCCGCGTGCTGGAGGTACACCTCACGGCGCCACGGCTTGGCGATGTACACGTGCAGCGCGCCCATCAGCCGCTGCTTCTGAGCGCCGCTCGCGAACAAGTAAGCCGTCACCCGCTCAGGCCCAGGCGCGCCGAAGTAAGCCTCAAGCTGAGCCAAGCTCGCGTCGCAGTCGCGTGCCAGGGCGGCCATCGTCAGCTTCGGGAGCGTCGGGTCATAGACCAGGTCGCAGCGGCCGTGGCTGGCGCGGCCGCTCAGCTCCTCCTGCACGTCCGCCGTGGTGTAGTAGTGCCCGAGCGCGGGGCCGTTCAGGGTGACGCCGAGGCTCACCGCCAGGCTCGCGACGCCGGTCAGCAAGAGCGGCGCCGAGCGGTAACGCAGCCGGAGGTGGGCGTGGCGGCGCTCGAGGTGCGCCAGCACGACGTAGCTGAAGATCAGGCTCGCGGCGCTGCCGATGCGGTAACTGAGGAGCCCCTCGGCGGCGACCTGGGTGTCGTAGATCGATCCTGAGAAGAAGCCGACGAACGGGTCGTAGGCGAACACCATCGGGCTCGCCCAGAAGCGCCACAAGCTGATGAGCGCGCTCCCGAGCGGCAGGCTGATCACGGCGAGCGCCACGCGCGCGCGGAGGAGCCGCGGTCGCGCGCTGCCCTGCCCTGTCAGAGAAGCGCGGGTGCTCAGGGTGACACCGACCACCGCCCCCCAAGCGCCGCCCAACAGGCACCCCACCCCGGGCCCCAGCAACATGAGCCACAGATCGCCCCACACGTCGCACAGCCCCCGCACAAGGCCATGCACCATGAGCGGCGCTAGCGCCACCCAGAAAGTCAGTGTACCTACCCAGAGCCCATCAAACCAGATCCGGCGCGGCGAGGCGCCTGCGCTCGCGCCACGCAGCGCGCCCCAGGCGGTCATGAAGCCAGCGAAGCTTGGCAGCAGCAGCCCCCACACGAGCGCCGCCTCGTAGCCGGGCCCACCGAGTAAAGGCAGGAACCCTGACGCTGCCCCGAAGCCCAGGCTGAGCCCAACGAGCCACCCGAACCGCTGCTCCCCAACTCCAGCCCACGAGGGCCACCCGCGCGCTTGTTTTGGGGGTTGGGCACCGCGCTGCGTGGCCTCACCCACGTCGCTCGCCGCAGGGCTCAAATCACCGCTCGGCGCGGGGCTTAAGTCACCGCTCGAGTCACGGCTCGGCTCGCCCTCGCCGTCTCTTGGGGCCTGATCGTCCGGCTCGCTCAAGGCGCTTTCGGGAGGCTGCCCGGCGCGTGACGCACTAGACAGCGATGCTTACAGTCGCCGGTCGTGAGCTCGAGCGCCCGCGCACACTCCGCGCTCGGGAAGCCGGGCTTGGCGCACACTGGCTGCTCTGCCGCGCCGAGCTCATCACAACGCGCCGAGCAGCGAGCGGCGGCGGCGGGATCATCAGGTTTACGGATCTCGCGCCGCTCGCAGCCGAACAGCGCGAGCGCGGTGAGCAGCCAACAGGTAGTCAGGATAGCGTTCTTCATCGTCAGCCTGGCGGAGCGGCGCCGGCGAGCGGCTCAGCGCCTTGGGGCTTGGCCGCGGGGCTCAGCAGCACGTGGGCGAGCACCTCATCCAAGCGCGACACGAAGTGGATCCGCATCTCGTCCAAGATCTCCTTCGGGACCTCCTCGAGATCACGGCGGTTGCGCTCGGGGAGCACCACCTCCCGGAGCCCGGCTCGGTGCGTCGCGAGGATTTTGTCCTGAACGCCCTCCACTGGGAGCACGGAGCCGCGCAGGGTGAGCTCCCCCGTGATCGCCACGTCCGGGCGAGCGGGGGCGTTCAAGAGCAGCGACACCACCGCGACGAAGATCGGCACGCCGAGGCTCGCGGCGTCTTGGCTCGCGCGTGCGCGCGGGACATGGACGTGGAGATCGATGCTCGAGAGCCACGCGGGGTCGAGCATCAGCCGCTCGGCTTTGGAGCGCACCAGGCTGACGGCGGTGGACGCCGACTCTCGCATCACGTCCCGTAGATTACCCGTGACGCTGACCTTGCCCTTGCCGGGCATCTGGCTCACCTCCACGAAGAGCAGCTCCCCGCCCGCCGCGTTCAGCCCGAGGCCGGTCGCGACCCCCGCGGCGGGCAGGCGCTCGGCCAGCTCGGGGCGGAAGCGCGCCACCCCGAGCACGCGCTCGATGTGGTCAGTGTCGGTGACGATCTTCGGCGTGCTCCCGCCGCCCTCCGCGAGCCGGACCGCCACGTCGCGACAGATGCTGGCGATTTGGCGCTCCAGTCCGCGCACGCCGGCCTCTCGGGTGTAGCTGTCCACGATCAGCTCGAGCCCCTCACCGGTGAACTCAAGCTGCTCCGTCGTGAGGCCGTGCTCGCTCAGCTGCTTCGGGATCAAGAAGCGCTCGGCGATTTTCAGTTTGTCTGTGCGCGGGTAGCCAGGCACCTCGATCACCTCGAGGCGATCTTTCAACGCCTCGGGGATGTCGCGCGGGTAGTTCGCCGTCGCGAGGAAGGTGATTTGAGAGAGGTCGAAGGGGACCTCCAGGTAGTGATCGACGAAGGTGTCGTTCTGCGCGGGGTCGAGCACCTCAAGCAGCGCCGCGGCCGGATCGCCGCGCACGTCAGCGCCCATTTTGTCCACCTCGTCGAGCACCAAGACGGGGTTACGCGTACCCACCTTCTTCAGCGCCTGCACGATGCGCCCTGGCAGGGCGCCGACGTAAGTCCGGCGGTGGCCGCGGATCTCCGCCTCGTCCCGCACGCCGCCGAGGGAGATCCGCCCGTAGCGACGGCCCATCGCGCGGGCGATGCTGCGGCCGAGCGAGGTCTTGCCCACACCGGGCGGCCCCACAAAGAGCAGGATGGGGCCGCGCTTGTCCTTCCTGAGCTGACGGATGGCGGTGAACTCGGCGATGCGCCGCTTCACCTGCTCAAGCCCGTAGTGATCTTCATCCAGGCAGCGCCGCACCTCCTTCACGTCGATGCGGTCGGTGCTGACGCGAGACCATGGGAGATCTGCGAGCCACTCCACGTAGGTCCGCGTCACGTTGAACTCAGCGCCTTGGGGCTGCATGCCTGACAGGCGCCCGAGCTGACGCCGCGCCGCCTTCTCAGCCTCAGGGGGCATCTCGGCGAGCGCCACCCGCTCACGCAGCGCCTCAATTTCGTCGTCGTCAGCCTCCCCCAGCTCCTCGCGGATGGTGCGGAGCTGTTGCCGGAGCACGTACTCGCGCTGGGAGCGGCTCATCTCCTCCTGCACGATGCTCGTGATCTGCCCTTTGACCTCCAGCACCTCAAGCTGGTGGTCGATCATTTTTTGCACCAGCGCGACCCGCTGCCGCACATCGAACGCCTCTAAGATCTCTTGGCGTCGCTGGATGCTCGCCTGCTCCTCAGGGAAGTTCGACGCGATCAGATCGGCCAGCGCGCCCGGCTCGCGCACGTTGTCAAGGATGCTCGCCGTCTCCCGCGGCAAGTCCGGTAATAGACCAAGCACCTGACGAGTACGCTCGCGCAGCGCCTGCGCCAGCTCAGTCACGTCCTCCTCGGGCGTCACCTCGGCCACGCGCCGGATGTCGGCGGTGAGGTAGGGCTCAAGCCCCCCCGGCTCGACGAGCTCGAAGCGATCCACCCCGTTTAGCACCACGCTGTAGTTGTCCGGCCCCAGCCGGATCACCTTCACGACGCGCGCGAGGGTGCCCACCCGATGCAGATCTTCAAAGGTCGGCGAGAGCGCCTTGGGGGTGCGCTGGGTGATCACCCCCACCAGGGCGTCTTGACCGCTCAGCTGCTCCACCAACCGCACGCTGCGCGGGCGCCCCACGTTGATGGGGACCACGCTCCGGGGGAACAGGACCGAGTTGCGCAGGGGGAGGATCGCCACGCGTTCGCTGGGCGTCGGAGCCATGCGCGGACACTAGTCGCTGCCGGGTCGGCTGTCGATCGCCGCCGCGCCGCCGCGCCACGGGCGGGGTCGCGGCGCGGCGGCGCGTGTGGTAAGGCCAGCCGCCGTGACGTCGCGACCGCTCGCCCTGCCAGCGCTCCTGCTGCTCCCCGCGCTCGCGCTTGGCTGCGCCAGCGCGCAGGCCGCGAGCAGCCCACGCGACGCGCTGACCGCCTACGCCGCCGCGCTCTCAGAGGGTCGCCACGCGGACGCTTACGCTTGGCTCAGCGAGGACGCGCGCCGCGCCCTGCCCTACGCCGAGTTTGAGCGCATGGCCAAAGAGAACCCAGAGGAGCTGCGGCAGCTCGCGCAGGGCCTCTTGAAGCCAGCCGGGCCCCCGCAGATCACCGCGCAGGTCACCGCGCCGAGCGGCGAGTCGCTCCTGCTCGTGTATGAAGAGGGCGCCTGGCGGGTGGATGGCTCCGCCATCGACCTCTACAGCCAGGCGAGCCCCAAGCTCGCGGTGGCCTCCTTCGTGAGGGCCTTCGAGAACCAGCGCTGGGACATCCTGATGCGCTTCGTCCCCACCGCTGAGGCTGAGGGCCTCGACGCGAAGAAGCTTGAGACGAACTGGACCGGTGAGCAGAAAGAGGAGCTCACGCGGCTCACCCAAGCCATCAAGGGGGCGCTCCCCACGGCCCAGGTGGAGGTGGTGGGGGAGCACGCCACGCTGGCTTACGGCTCGAGCGGCACCATTGAGCTGGTGCTCGAGGATGGCCGCTGGAAGATTCAGGAGTTCGAATGAGTCGCCGCGCGGAGGTTCAACGGAGCACCCAAGAGACGCAGATCAAGGTCGCGATTGATCTCGATGGCAGCGGGCAGGCGCACGTGGTCACGCCGCTGCCGTTCCTGAGCCACATGGTCGATCAGATCGCGCGCCATGGTCTGTTCGATTTGGAGGTGGAGGCCGCGGGGGACATCGAGATCGACGGCCACCACACCACCGAGGACCTCGGCATCGTGCTGGGGCAAGCCGTGCGGCAGGCGCTGGGTGACCGCGTCGGGATCCGACGCTACGGCTCCCAGACGCTCCCCATGGACGAGGCGCTGGTCACCGCCGCGCTCGACCTCTCTGGGCGGCCCTACTTCGTGTGGCGGGTGCCGCTGCCCAAAGCAAAAATCGGCACCTGGGACACCGAGCTCGCTGAGGTGTTCTTCGAGGCCTTCGCGCGCTCCGCGCAGTGCAACCTCCATCTGGTGCTCCACAGCGGCGAGAACCTGCACCACATCGTTGAGGTCACGTTCAAGGCCTTCGCGCGGGCGCTCCGCGTGGCGACCGAGCTCGATCCGCGCGTGCGCGGGGTGCCGTCCACCAAGGGCAGCCTTGACTGACATCGTGATCGTCGACGCTGGGCTCGGCAACCTGCGCTCGGTGCAGCGCGCGGTGCAGCGAGCGGCGAGCGAGGCGGGGCGCACCGTCTCCGTCAGCCAATCTGCCGATCCAGAGGAGGTGCGCCGCGCGCGCCGCCTGATCGTGCCGGGCCAAGGCGGCTACGGCGCCTTGGCGCGCGCTTATGCTTCAGAGCTGGGTGAGGCGGTGCGCGAGCAGCTCGGTCGCGGCACGCCTTACTTCGGGATCTGCCTCGGGCTCCAGGCGCTGTTCGAGGCGAGCGATGAGGCGCCCGGCGCGGGGCTCGGGTGGTTCAAGGGGCGCGTGAAGCGGCTCACGGCGGGCCCCGACGTCAAGGTGCCGCACGTGGGTTGGAACCAGATCGACGTCACGCGGCCGCACCCGCTGCTCACGGGCATGAACGCTGAGTGGTTTTACTTCGTGCACTCGTATCAGGCCATCCCAGAGGATCCTGAGCTGGTGGTCGCCACCGCGAGCTATGGCGAGGGAGCGGTCACCGCGGCGGTCGGTCGCGACCACGTCTTCGCGACCCAGTTTCACCCAGAGAAGAGCCAAGCCGCGGGCATCGCGCTGCTCGGTGCCTTCTTGGCGCTGTGACCCGAGCCGTACGGCGGGCGCCTCCTAACCCCCAAAAAAACCCACAAAATCCCATCGGATCGCGCCGTGGCCAGCCCTTGCCCCTCCCCTCACCCGGCCCCCGTTCGCTTCCCTGACTAAATCGCCGCCGCCCAATCGCTTCAGCCCGGCCCCCGTTCGCTTCACTGACTGAATCGCCTCCGCTGAATCCCCTCACCCGGCCCCCGTTCGCTTCACTGACTAACACCCATGACGCCGTTTCAAATCATCGCAGCCATCGATCTCTTGGGGGGCCAAGCGGTGCGCCTGCGCCAGGGGCGCTACGACGAGGTGACCCGCTACGACGAGCCACCCGCTGAGCTCGCCCGGCGCTTCCGTGGCGTGTCGCCGCGGCTGCACGTGGTGGATCTTGAGGGCGCGCGCTCGGGTGAGCCGAGTCAGCTCGCGGAGATCCGCGCGATCGTTGAGGCGTTTGGGCCCGGCGTGCAGGTGGGCGGCGGGGTGCGGAGCCGCGCGGCGGCGGAGGCCTACCTGGAGCTCGGCGCGGAGCGCGTGGTGATGGGGACGCTCGCCCTCAGCGCGCCGGAGATCTTGGAGGCGACGGCGCTCGCGGCGCCGGGGCGCGTGATCGTGGCGCTCGACGCGCGCGATGGGAAGGTGGCGACCGAAGGTTGGCTCAGTCAGTCGGAGCGGAGCGCCGTTGAGGTGGCGAAATCCCTCGCGAAGCTCCCGCTCGCCGCCGTGCTCTACACCGACATCGAGCGCGACGGCACCGAGGTGGGCCCCAACGTGGAGGCCACCGCGCGCCTCGCGAAGGACAGCGGGCTCCCGGTGATCGCCAGCGGGGGCGTGGGGCGGCTCGAGCACCTGACGGCGCTCAGTCGGCGGCGGGCTGATGGGGTGGTGGGGGTCGTGGTGGGGCGCGCGCTGCACGAGGGGCGCTTCACGCTGGAGCAAGCGGCCCAGGCGCTCGCTGAGGTGCGAATCCTGTAACGAGTTCCGGGGTGTGTGCGGTAGAAAGCTCCCATCATGGCGCATGACGACTCCGGACCCAGCTCGCTGCTTCACGGCGGCCGTGGGCTGGAGGAGTCGGAGGGCGGCGGCGGCGCCAGCTTCGATGGAGAGGACTTCCTCTTCCACCTCTACCGCGGCTCCGAGCTGCTCCAAGACAACCGCGTCGCGGAGGCGAAGGGAGAGCTCGAGACAGCCCTGGCGATGCAGCCACGCGACATCGAGGGCCAAGGGCTGCTCGGCGTCGTGTACTTCCGGCTCGGGATGTACCCCCACGCGATGGAGATCTATGAGGGGCTGGTCCGCGCTTGCCCGGACGAGGTCACCCCCAAGATCAACCTCGCCTTGTGCTACCTCAAGACAGGTCAGCTGTCTGAGGCGCGCGCGGCGCTGGAGCGTGTGATCGCGTTGGTCCCGGAGCACGGCCGCGCTTGGGGCTACCTGGGCCTCGTGTTCGAGCGCCTGGGGGACCACGCGAAGGCGCAGGTGGCTTTTGAGCGCGCGGGGCAGCCGCACCTCGCCCGCCGCATGCAGCACCTGATCGAGGAGCGCACGCGCACCGCGGATCAGCCGCCGAGTCAGCGTCATGATTTGATGCAGGCGGCCGCGGGGGCCGCGGAGGCGCTGGAGGACGAGGGGGTGTTCTCCATGGCGGGCAGCACCGAGGGCGATCCGTCGCGCTCGGGCCAGTGGCGCGCCATCGAGCTCGGGCAAGAGCGGCTACCCCCACCCTCGCGGCCCTTCCGCCCTCCGTCGCTCACGCCGGCTCGGCCTCCGTCCTTGTTGCCACCTGCGCACGCGCTGCCGCCCGGCTCGGTGCGGCCGCACGCGCGGGGTGACGTGCCCGCGTCGACCACGGGCGGCTTCCTCCCGCCAGAGGTCGATCAGCTGGTTGAGCAGTCGCTCTTACTGTTTCAAGAGCAGCCGGGCATCGTCAGCCATGCTGACGGTGTGGTGCTGGCCGTCAGCATGGAGCAGCTCGCGGTGCGGATGAGCGCGGTGCGCGGGCTGGTGCCTGGGGGTGAGCTCGGGCTCACGCCTGTGCTGCGGCAGAGCCGCGGGCGCACGCTGGATGAGGCGATCGGTGAGGGCGCCGAGGCCTTGGTGCTGCTCTCAGGGCCAGCGCGCCTGGTGCTCGGGTGTCAGTCAGGTAGGCTGGTGGTGACCCAGCTCGAGGGTCAGCACCTGTACCTGCGTGAGGAGCAGGTGATCGCCTTCGAGGCGGGTGTCCAGCATGAGAGCGGGCGGCTCCCACGCGGCGGTGGCCATCATGATCGGGTGCTGCAGCTGTCGGGGCGCGGGGCGGTGGTGTTTCAGGGAGGCCAGCTGCTGGAGGCGATGGATTGCCGCGCAGAGACGCCGATCTGGGTGGCCGTGGACAGCGTCGTGGGTTGGACGGGCCGGCTGGTGCCGCGCGCGGTGGACCTGGCGGAGCAGCTGAGCCACTCAGGGGCGGCGAGCGCGCCCGCTGAGTCGCCACGCCTCGTGAGCTTCAGCGGTGACGGCGCGGTGTTCTTGCGCGTGCGGTGATCCTGGGTTGGCAGCGATCAAAGCGGGCGCGGCTGTTGAGGAGGTGCTCACGTGGGCTCGCGGGGGGCGTGGAGTGGATTTTGGGTTTGGGGGTTGGGCCGGGCGCGCATCACAAGTCTGTGCGTCTGAGCTAGCCCCGCGTAGCACTCGCGGCTAACCTGCCGCCTCAGCAGGTCGCCATGGTAGAGCCCCGTCGTCCCAAGCGCTCCTCAAGGCGCCGCGAGAAGAGCGCCGCGAAGGTCAGCCCGGAGGCGCTCGAAGCGCGCAAGGCGCGCCGTCAGTCGCTGCGGCAAGACGCGGTCAACCTGCCGAATTTGCTGACGTTTGGCCGCATCGCCATCATCCCCGTGGTGCTCTGGTTGCTCGACCGCGGCACCCCCAAGGACTGCGTGTACGCGGCCTGGGTGTACGCCGCCGCGGCGATCACGGATCTGCTGGACGGGTACCTGGCGCGCAAGATGGGCGTCGTGAGCGTGCTCGGTAAATTCTTGGATCCACTGGCAGACAAGCTGCTCGTGATGGCGGTGTTGATCTGGCTGGTGCCCATGGGGCGGATCTCAGAGTGGGTGGTGATCGTGCTGCTCGGCCGCGAGATCAGCATCACCGGCCTGCGCTCCATCGCCAGCAGCGAGGGCGTGGTGATCGCCGCCGGTGATGGCGGCAAGAGCAAGACGGCGCTGCAGATGATCGGCCTCTTGTGCCTGGTGATCGGCTACCCCTACCCGATCGACTTGGGCTTCCTGGATCTCGGCGTGGTCGACTTGGTGGTGGTGGGGCGCTGGCTTGTCTACCTGTCCCTCGTCTTCAGCTTCGCGAGCGCCTTCCAGTACGTGGGGCTGTTCGCGGAGGCGGTGGAGGCGAAGGATCGACGCCGCGCGTCGTCCTGAGCTGCCCGCCGCGTGAAGAGCGCCTATTGAGCTTCGAGCACAGGGTGAGACTCAGCGGCGAGCACACATCGCGGTGCCGTCTACCCCCCCTCCGTGATGGCGCCAGGCCCAGCTTTTAACCGGCGCGTGACAAAGCCCGCCTGGGGCTGCTAACACAGCGGTGCCATGCGCTTGAAGACGGCGATTTGCCTTGGAATGCTGACCCTCCTCTCCTTCGCCTGCTCCAAGCAGGATGAGGGGGAGCGCTGCGATCTGCAGCTGAGCGGTGACTCCGACTGTGAGAGCGGGCTGGTGTGCACCGCCGCCTCGGAGCTCGCAGACAACAGCACCGACCGCTGCTGCCCCGGTGAGGGGCGCTCGTACTCAGACAACCGCTGCGCCCCCAAGAGCGGGCTTGGCTCGGGGGCGAGCGGCGGCTCAGGCGGCAGTGGCGGCTCGGGGGCGAGCGGCGGTTCAGGTGGCACTGCGGGCAGCGGCGGCGCGGGTGGCGCTGCGGGCAGCGCGGGCAGTGGCGGCGCGGGTGGCAGCGCAGGTACTGGCGGCTCAGCAGGCGGCGCGGGTGGTGGCGGCGCGGGTGGCAGCGCAGGTACTGGCGGCTCAGCAGGTGGCGCGGGTGGTGCTGCGGGCAGCGCCGGCGCGGCTGGTTCGGGTGGCTGACTGAGCCGGAGGGACGAGGATGGGTGAGCTGACCGCGCTAGGCCAAGAGGCGCTGCTCTTGAGCGTCGCCGTCTCGTTACCGGTGATCGGCGCGGCGGCCCTGGTGGGGCTCTTGGTCGCTGTGTTTCAGGCGGCCACCCAGGTGCAAGACATGACGCTGGCGCACCTGCCGCGGCTGGTGGTGGTGGCGATCGCCCTCGCCACCCTGGGCCCCTGGATGGGCCGCCAGATCGCCGCGTTCGCGGCGCGCGCGTTCTTAGGCAGCTGAGCCGCCGTCAGCTGGGGCGCGCTGGAAGCGCGTTATGAGGGGCAGCAGTGGTAGACGCCGGTGCGTTGCTGGCACCCAGCGGGGAGCGTCGCGTCTTGGTGGCAGGTGTATGAGACGGGCGGCAGGCCGGCGGCAACGCAGGCGCTGTCCCAAGGCGTCGCCCGGACACACGCGGCTTGGGGACAGCAGTGGCCGCCGCCGCCCACATGGACGCAGCCGCTCAAGTTGGAGGGGCCGCTGCCGGCGGTGCACTGGTAACCGTACTGCGGCAAGCCGCAGCTCGCGGGGCAGTATTGGCAAGCGGTGTAGGCGCCGAGCGGTAAGCAATACTGAGCGTCTTGGGTGGACGGGGTGCTGCTCGGGCACTCGAGCGGCGGGGTGCAGCCGCCAGGCAGCAGGCATTGGCCCGTGGCGTTGCACGTCGCTCCGCCGGAGCAGGTGCCACAGCTGCCCCCGCAGCCATCTGAACCGCACTGCTTGCCCCCGCAGTTCGCCGTGCACTGGCACTGCCCGAAGCTGCACGTCCCAAAGCTACAGGTGCCGCAGCTGCCCCCGCAGCCATCAGCGCCGCACTGCCTCCCGCTGCAGTTGGGCAGGCACCTGCAGCGGCCATCCTGACACGTGCTCTCCGGCGCGCAGGAGCCGCAGCTGCCCCCGCAGCCATCTTCCCCGCACTCCTTGCCTGAGCAGGATGGAAGGCAGCACTCGCTGGTGTCAAAGTGGCAGGTGGGTGAGCAGGAGAGCTGACCGATGGCTGACGCCCCGACCACGGTGGCGCACGATTGGCCTGCGAGCTCGTCGCCATCGCACTCTTCGTGCGAGCTGACCGCGCCATCGCCACACCCACCCGCTCCCCCGCTCCCGCCCGCGCCGCTCCCTGCGAGGCCGCCCAGGCCCCCGCCGCCCTCGCCCGCGAGCCCCGCGGCGCCACCCACACCGGCCACCCCGCCAGCGCCGCCCAGCAGGCCGCCGCTGCCCCCGCTGTGCCCCGCGCCGCTGCCCCCGGCGCTGCTGTTCCCCGCGCCACTGTGGCCAGCGATGCCGCCGCTGCCCCCCGCTTGGGCGTCTGGCCCGGCGTCGGCGCCAGGCCCGGACAGCCCCGAGTCAGAGTCAGCGCCGCAACCCACGACCCCCAAACAAAGCAGCAGCCCCACACCCCAGCTACGTCGCGTCACGGTGCCCTTATACCACCTGCCCGCTCAGCTTCCTCCCCGCCCGCACCTGAGCGGCGCGCTTTGGCCTGCCGGCCGCTGACTTCAGCGGCGCCCTGTGCGAGCCAGGCACCCCAGCGTAAGACGCTGGGGATGGCTAGCTCAGGTGTCTTAGACGGCGTGACCGACTCACGTGAGCCGTGCTCGATCGCCGAGGCCGCGCCGCCGTGTTGGGTCGCGGGGCGGCTCATGGAGCTCCGAGGGGATGTGTTGGTGCTTGAGGACGCCGATGCGCGCCTCACGACGCGCCTGGTGGCGGAGGAGTTGCCCTCGCTAGCGACGCTAGCGACGCTAGCGACGGGGCAGCTCGTGAGGGCGCGGCTCGTGGGGCAGGGCGCTGATTGTTTCCTCGCGGATCAGATCGAGGTGGTGGCGGCCGGGCGCCTCACGCCAGGCGGTGAGCACGCGCGGCGCCTCGGCCGAGCGCTGAAGGCGCGCGCGCGCGCGCTCGGTGCGGTGCGCGCGCTGTTCGACGCCCAGGGCTTCCTTGAGGTGGAGACGCCGGTGCGCGTGCCGTGCCCCGGCCTGGACCTGTACGTCGACGCGCTGCCGGCGCACGAGGGCTGGCTCATCACCTCCCCGGAGCACCACATGAAGCGGCTCTTGGTGGCGGGGGCGCGGCGCATCTATCAGATCACGCGCGCCTCGCGGGCCGAGGAGCTCGGCCCGCTGCACGAGCCCGAGTTCACCCTGGTGGAGTGGTATCGGGCCTACGCCGGGATGAATGCGGTGATGGCCGACACGGAGGCGCTCGTGCGCCGCGTCGTGGCCGCGGTGCGTACCTCCGCCGAGCGGTCGGGAGTCAGTGGGGCGGCCACGGCGCTAGGCGCGGACGGCGACTTGAGCGGGGCGGCCACGGCGCTAGGCGCGGGCGGTGACTTGAGCGGGGTGGACAGTGACTCGCAGGCGCGGCTCGGCGACTTCACTTATCAAGGGCGGCGCTATGACCTGGCGGCGCCGTTCCTACGGCTCTCCGTGCGCGAGGCGTTCCGGCGCTACGCGGGTGAGCCTGACTTGAGCCGCTTGGCGCAGGACGAAGATCGCTACTTCGAGCTCCTGGTGGACCAGGTGGAGCCGGCGCTGCGAGCGCTGTCGCAGCCAGTTTTTCTCTATGGTTATCCCATTTCACAAGCCTCCCTAGCGCGCCCTGATCCGCACGATCCAGAGACGGCCGAGCGCTTCGAGCTGTACCTCGCGGGGGTGGAGCTGTGTAACGGCTTCGGTGAGCTGAGCGACGCAGCGGAGCAGCGGCGCCGCTATGAAGCGGCGCTCGCGGAGCGGCGGGCGCGCGGGATGCCGGTGTACCCGCTGGACGAGCGCTTCCTCGCGGCGCTCGAGGAGGGCATGCCGCCCGCGGGCGGCAACGCGCTGGGGCTCGATCGGCTGCTGATGCTGGCGCTAGACGAGCCCGCCATCACCCAGGTGCTCGCCTTCCCCACGGCGCGCGCCTGAGCCTCGGCCGTGCCGGCTCCGCGGCAGGTCCGCTGCGCGAGCCTCACATCACTGGCCGGCGCGCTCCTCCCAGGGGCTGACGCCCGAGGATCCGCCGCCACAACTCGTCAGAGAGACTACCCAACCCCCTGCCCTCGTGCGGCGGCTCAGTAGTGCAGCAGGCTGAA
>CAYQAC010000106.1:18184-18723 GCA_964415255.1 uncultured Polyangiaceae bacterium
GAACACGGGCAGCGGTAACAGGCGATCGCGCCCGCGGAGCTCATCCAGCTCGATCACGAAGGCGAAGGCGGCCACGAACGCGCCCTGGCCGTGCACCAGCTCGCGCGCGGCCTCAGCCGTGCCGCCGGTCGCGAGCAGATCGTCCACCACCACCACCCGCGCGCCCTCTGCCAAGGCGTCCGAGTGCATCTCGAGCTCTGCCTCGGCGTACTCCAGCGAGTAAGCCACGCGATCGGTCCGGCGCGGCAGCTTGCCCGCCTTGCGCACCGGGACAAAACTCGCGTTGAGCCGCGCCGCGAGCGCCCCACCGAAGATGAACCCGCGCGACTCGACGCCCACCACCGCGTCCACGTGCTCACCCATGAAGAAGTGAGCCAGGCTGTCTAGCACGATGTGGAAGCCCTTGGGGTCCGCCAGCAGCGGGGTGATGTCGCGAAACAGGATGCCAGGCAGCGGGAAGTCTGGGATGTCTCGCACCAAGTCGCGGACGTAGCGCTCTGGGTCGAGCCCGGAGGTGGAGAGGGTGGAGAGCGATGTCA
>CAYQAC010000107.1:0-18708 GCA_964415255.1 uncultured Polyangiaceae bacterium
GCTCGTCGGGCTCATAACCCGAAGGTCGTAGGTTCAAATCCTACCCGCGCAACCAAGACCCCGGAGGCACTCCCTCCGGGGTCTCGTCGTTTGTGGCGCCGTGTGGTTTGTGGCGCCGTGTGCGAGCGCCCGGCTCTTCGACGCCTTCAGGTTCAATCGACGCTCTTCGGGGCCGCGTGGAAACGCTCATCAGGACGAGGACCGTGACCACCGCAACGCCCGGTACACGAACCGTGTCTTTCGGTAAGACCACTTCGTGCACTCTTTTTGTGGGGGGGGTTGGTAGCGCCGGCCGACGGCACGCGGCGCCGCAGTCGGTCTGGGCCCCTGAGTGATTGACCTGAGCGCCACTCACGCGCCACCCTGCGCGCGTGCAGCCTGACGCCCTCGCGGGGACCGCCTACCGGACGCTGAGCTCCATCGCGGAGGGTGGCATGGGCGAGGTGGTGCTCGCGGAGCGCCTGAGTGACGGCGCTCAGGTCGTGGTGAAGCTGATCCTGCTGAAGTTCGCTAACGATCCGCGGCTCGTGAACCGACTCGAGGTGGAGGCGCAGATCCTTGGGGCCTTGAAGCACCCCAACATCGTGGAGGTGCTTGATTTCAGCGTCACCCCCGAGGGGCGCCCGTTCCTGGTGATGGAGCTCTTGAGGGGCCGCACGCTGGCGCAGCACCTGGGCGCCCAGGGCAACCTGGGGGTGTATGAGGTGGTGCGGCTCTTGAGCCAGCTGCTCGCTGGGCTCCAGGCGGCGCATGAGCGCGGCATCATCCACCGCGACCTGAAGCCTAGTAACATTTTCCTTGTGGAATCCTTCGGGAGCACGAAGGTCAAGCTGATTGACTTTGGCATCGGGAAGGTGCTGGAGACAGCCAGCATCCCCGCCCCGGCGTACCCCACCGAGGAGGGCGCGCTGCTCGGCACCCCGCAGTACGCCTCCCCTGAGCAGGTCCGAGGGCGCGCGGTGGACGCGCGCACCGATCTCTACAGCGTCGGGATCATCGCCTACCAGCTGATCGCCGGCCGTGGCCCCTTCGACCACGCGACGAGCCTCGGCGCCTTCCTGCGAGCCCAGCTCACTGAAGCGCCCCAGCCTCCGTCAACCTATTGCCCTGATCCTGTCCCGGCGGAGCTGGACGCGCTGTTGATGCGCGCGCTCGCCAAGGATCCTGAGCACCGCTTCCAGACGGCCGCTGAGATGGAGCGCGGCCTGGAGCAAGTGGCGGCGCTGCTGCGCGCGCCCGTCGGCTACGCAGAGACCACCACCTGGGACGTGCACGAGCTGCGCGGCCTGACCTTGGACCCCCCGAGCGACGCCCTGGAGCCGCCGCGCGTGCCCACGCTGATCGTCGATCCTAAAGAGGCGGCGCGCCCCGCCGAGCTAGGCGAGACGCGCACCTTGCTGCCACGCGCTCACAACACCCTCATCATCGAGCCGCCCAAGCGCCGCAACGCGCTGGGCTTCACGGTGGCGATGGTCGCTGGGGCGCTCATGGTGCTGCTCACGGCCTTGGTGCTGCGCGCCTGTTTGTAATGGTCAGTTATATTTCCTAGTTAGCTCGTGAGCTTCACGCTCAAGCCACCAATACGCCAATTGAGGCTGTGATTTAGTCAGTTTACCTCACGGCGCACCATGGCCTGCGCGCAGCGCTCGCAGCGCCTCCTGATAGGCCGGCGCGTATTTGAAGCGCCGCTCCTCGTTGGGTGACTCACTGAACAGGTCCTGATACAGATCTTGCACCAGCTGGCCTTGCTGCTCAGGGTTGAGCTCGGCCCAGCGCTTGCCGTGGTCAGTGCCCCGCCGCCAATCGTAGCCCGCACCGCCGAGCGCCCCGTCAAGCTGTGCACCTGCCGCCTTCGGCAGGTAGCGCCCGCCACCGTGCTGGAACTGCCACACGTGGGTCAGCTCGTGCATCAAGATCGCCATATCAATCTTGCCATCTTGAGTGATCACCTCATTCCCAATGGTGTGGTCCCTGCCCTGGTTCGCCCAGCGCACTAGCCCCGAAGCCGAGCCAATCTTCACCTGTTCAAGGTCGATGGAGTCGCCGAACACCCGTCGTGCCTCGGCGCGCTCCTCGGCGCTGAGTGAGCGCTCGAGCGTGCTCGTCCCGCTCAGCAGCGCGGCGAATGGCGCACTAACGAGCGACCAAGCCAGGCCGACGACCGCGTCGAGCGCCCCAAGGACCGCGCGCCCAATGCTCGACAAGAAGCTCGGCTCCTCTTCCCTGGGGAGCGCGAGCGGGGCGTCGCTGCACTCCTCAGGCTGTGCGGCGTGGACATGGGTTGAGCGGATCTTCCCTGCGTGGGTCACCTCCACGCTGGTCTCGGTGTCGTGAGCGCAATAGCGAGGGGTGGACGCGTTGATTTGCATGGTGCGCTGGGTCGGCACCCTCAGGCGCCGGTTGCGCGTTGAGGGGCCATGGTGTGGCGCTCCCGCTTGTGCCGCGTCATCACGCCACACACCGGTGTTGGGAGCAGGTGTTGAGTCGCTCAGCTCCCGCCTATGATGTCAGCACACACACTGACGACGCCCGGCTTCGTGGCCGGCAGCGCGTCCTCCTGCAGACGCTCCTCGGCTCAATCAGCCGCGCGCGCAGAAAGAGCACAGGGTGGCTGACAGGATGCGAAAATGAAGGCAAGCTCCCGCCCGGGGAGCGCGGAGGTGGCGCTTAGCTCGCGAGTTTTCGCGGGCTGCTTAAGGTAGCCCCCTGAGCGCTCTCAACCAATGTCCATCATGACGGTGACTTAGGACACATCGAGGAGCCTCCCCGCCTCGCTGACGTCACTCCGAATTTTTCTTGGCAACTCAGCCGCGGCAGCGCCGAACCTGCCGCGTCCCTTTTCATGGAGGCTCCTATGTCGATTGTTGATCCAGCTCGTCACCTCACCCAGCCCACCCTCAGTGGAGCGCGCCGAAGCCGGCGCCTCGCACCAAGCGGGCTCAGCATACTAGGCTGGCTTGGGGCGGTGGCCCTCATGACGGCTTGCTCGACCCCGTACGTGTCGGAGGATGGCACGGGTGGTGTGGCAGGCAGCGGCGCCACGGGCGGTATCGCGGGCAGCGGCGCCACCGGGGCCGATAGTGGGGCTGGCGGCTGGGGCGCCACAGGGGGCGACAGTGGAGCTGGCGGTGACAGCGGCGCTGGGGGTGTTGGCGCTGGTGGCGGCACCGGGGGAGATGGTGGGGCCGCGGGTGTTGGAGGTGCTGGAGCTTCAGGCGGCACCGCAGGGGTTGGCGGAGCAGGCGGCGCTGCAGGGTCTGGCGGCGCTGCAGGGGTTGGCGGAACCGGTGGTACTGGTGGCACACCAGAGCCTCCCTGTGATCCGACAGCGGGGCCGCTGGACAATGCCTGCGTCATCACGGAGGAGTACGCGCTCTTCGTATCGCCTTCGGGCTTGGACACGGCAGAGGGGACGCGGGCGGCGCCGCTCCGCTCAATCACGGAGGGCCTCAAGAAGGCCCGCACCGCTAACAAGCGGCTCTACGTGTGCGCGGATGGTGGCACCTACACCGCCCCAATCGAGATTGGCCCGGACGGGTCAGGTGTCCATGTCTGGGGTGGTTTTCGCTGCTCAAGCTGGAGCTACAGCCCCTCGCTGCGAGCGAAGGTGGCGCCTTCAGAGAGCCACGCCTTGACTGCCGTCATGGTGTTAACCGACACCCGACTTGATGGTTTTGAGCTGGTTGGCACCGCGAGCTCGGCACCCGGCTCGAACGCTGTCGCCGTCTTTGCGTTCTCGTCTGATAGGTTGACCATCGCGAACTCCGAGATCCGCGCGGGGGACGGCCGCCCTGGTGCGGCGGGGACGATGGCACCTAGGACGCAGGGCACGAACATCGATGGGAAGTCGCATTCGGGCAACACGGGTGGCAATGGGGGTACGAACAGCTGTCCAGATGGGACCAGTACGGGTGGCAAGGGCGCCAATGGGCCCGGGAACAACCCAGGGGCGGCAGGTACACCCAACGGCGCTGCAGGGGGGCTCCTGTCGGGCTGCCTCACCCTTCCTGCGCCAAACGGAAATGGTGTTCGCGGAGCTGATGGCGCTGCAGGCAACAAGGGTGTTGGCGCCTCCACTCGTGGGATCCTAGATGCTAGCCATACATGGGTTCCGGCCAGTGGCACGGACGGTGGCCCGGGGGGTAAGGGGCAAAGCGCTGGCGGTGGCCGAAGCAGCAGCCAAGGCGGTGGTGGTGGCGGCGGCGCAGGGGGGTGCGGCGGCGCGCTCGGTGGTGGCGGGAAGGGCGGCGGCGCTAGCTTCGCGCTGATGCTGGTCGATGCGCCAATCCGGCTCGAAGACGTCGTGATCATCGCAGGTAAGGGTGGCGCTGGTGGCGCTGGTCACGCTGGCCAAGCTGGGTTGCCTGGTGGAGCCAGCGGTAGTGGTCCCGGTGTCTTCCCCGGCCCCACAGCATGCCCCGGCGGCCCGGGTGGTGCAGGCGGCAAGGGCGGCGGCGGCGGTGGCGGTGCTGGCGGCCTCTCGGTGGCGATCGTCTACCGCAACGTTGCGCCCACCGTGGTGGGCGGCAGCCTGAACCACGGCACCGCGGGCACCGCGGGGCCCGGCGGGGACGGTAACCCCGGCATCGCGGGCCAGGCCGCGACCATCCTCGAGCTGTAGCTCGCGAGAGGGCTCTGCGCGCAGCGCGCAGAGCCCCACCACCTACCCACTGACCACGCGCGCGCTCAGCGACGCGCTCCACACGGTCCCCCGCTGCGCCCGAGGGCCCAGGCCTATTAAATTCCGCAAGGAAATCTAAAAGGCGCGCCAATCTGTACTTTAAACTGACTAACTCAGTCGAAGAAAGAACCTCTCATGACTCCTTCAACGATCACTCAATACCTCCGTGCGCCATCGGTCAACGCCGCTTCAACGAGGCGCCCTGGAGCACCGAGGCGCCAGGTGCTCAGCCTGAGCGTGCTCACCTCCCTCATCACGCTCAGCGCGGCGGTTGCCTGCTCGGATCCCCCGGAGCCGGCCCCCGGCTCTGGTGGTACGGGTGGTACCGCAGGCGATGGCGGCACCGCAGGCGATGGCGGCACCGCAGGCGATGGCGGCACCGCGGGTGACGGCGGCACCGCGGGTGACGGCGGCACCGCAGGCGATGGGGGCACCGCAGGGACTGGCGGCGGCTCGGGGGGCACAGGAGCTACTGGCGGGATCGGCGGCGTCGGCGGCGCTGGCGGGGTCGCTGGCAGCGCCGGAGCCGCAGGCACCGGTGGGGTCGGGGGTACCGGCGGCACCGGTGGCACCGGTGGAAGTGGTCCGGTGTGCGATCCATTAGGTCCGCCGGAGGAGAACCCCTGCGCGGCTGACGAAGCCTACGCGGTCTTCGTCTCACCGAACGGCGCGCCAGGGGCGGCCGGCACCGGCGCGGCGCCGCTCGCCTCCGTGAGCCTCGGCGTGCTCCGCGCCAAGCAGCAGGGCAAGCGCCTGTTCGTGTGCGGCAGCGCGGGCGCCTTCGATGAGCAGCTCGCGCTCACCGAGGCGCACCATGGAGTGGAGGCCTGGGGCTCCTTCGACTGCACGGATTGGTCGTACGACAGCAGCATTCGAGCGCAGCTGGCCCCAGGGGACGTTCGGCCTGCCCTGCGAGCAGACAACATCACCCAGCTGATCGTGCTCAAGGGCTTCGAGTTCGTGGCGCGCGACGCGACCCAGGCTGGGGACAGCAGCGTCGCGGCCTTCGTCCGCAGCTCCACGGCGCTGGTGCTTGAGCAGGTCACCTTACGGGCTGGCGCCGGGCGAGCGGGGACGAACGGGGTGACGACGCCTTACAGCTACCCCACCGCGATTGACGGCAAGGCGGGATCTACTGCTGGATCCAAGCCAGGCGGAGCGGAGACGCGGAATACCTGCCCAGGTGGAGCGGTCAGCATCGGTGGGAAGGGCGGCAATGGGGGGAACCCGCTCGGGACGCCCGCAAACGGAATGCCCACCCTCACCACCCCTAATCCAGATGGGGGCAAGGGGGGGGTACTCCCCCCCAGCATCCCTCCTAGCTGCCATTTCGGTGGCAACGTAGGAAGTGGGTACACCGGCAACCCAGGCTCATCCGGAACGCCGGGCGCAGGCGCGCCCCGTGGCGCGCTCAGTGCCGCGGGGTGGACCCACGGCACCCCAACTGACGGCAGCTCGGGCGCCGTCGCCCAAGGTGGAGGCGGCGGCCACGGCATGGAAGCCGCGGGGGGTGGGGGCGGTGGTGCTGGTGGCTGTGGAGGAGCGGTTGGCAAGGCAGGCACCAGTGGCGGCAACAGCGTCGCGCTGATGCTGTTCCAGGCTCCCATCCAGCTGGTGGACGTCACCCTCATTAGCGCAGCGGGCGGCGCTGGGGGACGCGGCAGCGCTGGCCAAGTGGGCCAAACGGGCGGCAACGGTGCCCCCCCTGGCATCGTCAACCCCAACGGGTGCAATGCTGGTCGCGGCGGCAACGGCGGCAAGGGTGGCGACGGCGGCGGTGGTGGCGGCGGCGCCGGCGGCCTCTCGGTGGGCGTGATGCACTACGGCTCGGCGCCGACCCTGGTTGGCGGCAGCACCCAGACGGGCGCCGCAGGCGCCGCGGGCGCAGGCGGCCACTCAAGCAACGCCGGCGCCGCCGGCGTGGCGCAGGCCATCTTAGCCGCAGGCCCCTGAAGCGCCATGTAAAGTTTCCTTAAGGAAATCAGCAGCAGGCAGCTCAACTGACGCATCCGGACGCGTCGCCTGAGGCACCACGCAAAATCTCCTTAAGGAAACTAACCGAGGGCACTTCGGCTCCACGGAGCGCGGTGCCAAACCCCCAAAACAAGCCGAGGAACGCGCTCAGGATGCTCCTGAGCGCGCTCCGTTTTTGTCCTCACGCGCGTCGCGTGACGGCACCCGGAGCCTTGCTCAGGCGCCCTCACTTCTTGACCAACCGCTCCAGCGCCACTGCTCAGGCAACCTCACTTCTTACCGGACAGCTTCACCACGCGCTCAACGAGCGGCTTGGGGAAGGTGCCCTCCGAGAGCCGCTTCACGGCCTCGCGGAGCACCGCCTCCCACTCGGCGCGCTCCGCTTGGGTCAGGCTCACCACCGTCATCTTGCGCTTCATGCGCGCGAAGGCGGCGTCATCTAGCTTGCGGATCTGCTTGGCGCTCTGCTTGCTATAGCGCGCCTGCAGCTTCATGAAGGTCTTGCGCGTGTCCTCCCCGGCTCCATCGAGCGCCGACTTGCGCATCACCGAAGCGCCGATGGCGCACACCGTGGAGTCCGCCCCGATGTGGTCCAAGAGCGGCGCCCACTGCAGCTGCTCCGCAGCCAAGGGCGGCGCGCTCAGCACGTTGATGTTGCTCGTGCGCAGCGCGGGCAGCACCTCCATGGGTGACACCGGCGTCGGCGTCACGCCGCTGATCAGGCCGTAGACCACCGGGCCCATCGGCTCATTCTTCCACACCGCGGGTCGCTTACCCTTAAGATCGGATGGTTTCCGCACGGCAAATCCTTTGGACATCTGCCGCACGCGACCGAGATCGCCCCAGCCGAGCACCTGGAAGCCCGCCTCATCGAAGCCCGCCTCGAGATCAGAGGCCAGCGCCCGCCGCGCTTTGTCGAGCAGCGCCCAGGAGTCGAGCACCCCGGGGAGCTGCAGCACCATCACGTCGCGGTGGATGCGTGAGAGCCCCACCGAGGTGAGCGCCGCGATGTCGAGCTGCCCCGAGCGCAGCTTGGCGACCATGTTCGCTTCGTCCCCCTGCACCCCGTTGTAATAAATCTTCAGCTCAAGCTCGCCCTTGGTGCGGCGCGCCACTTGCCGCTCAAGCTTGCTCAGGTACTTCCCCCACGCGGAGGCCTTTGGGGCGAGCGTCGCGATGCGCAGCGTGGTGGCTGCCTCCGCGGGGCTCGCCGTGAGGAGCAGCCAGAGCCCAAGACAAGCAGCCAGGAGACGGGGCACGTGCATCACCCCACGGTGCGAGATCTCAAGGGGCTGAGCAAGCAAAAGTCGGCCCGTGGGCCTACGCGCTCGGTCATGGGAGTGGCGGCTCAACCTCCCACGTGGGTTCACCCGCTAGGTACCGCACGCCCTGGACTCCCCGGAGCAGCCTCCCAGGGCACCACGTGATCAGGGTTTTGGGGTTGGGCAGGGCTCGCCAACCTCACGGCGCTGAGCCCCCTCGTGCGCTGACATCACGCTCCGCCACGGCTCGCCGCTCAGCCTGAACGCAGTTCGCGCCACAAAATGGGCCGCCGCGGCGCGCCCCACCTACCATGGCGACGATGACTGGCGAGCGCGGTCGGTGACATGATGGGTCGGTTGGGACGCCGCGCGGTGGAGGCGCTGGTGCTGCTGTTCGCCGTCCTTGGCTTCAGCTACGTGCCGCTCGGGGAGCACACTGGGCTTGAGCACACGCGCGCCATCATGGGCACGGACGCCGCTCAACGTGCGGCGCGCGAGCTGGCCCAGAGCTGGCTCAACCTGCGAGGGCGCTGGCTCGGTGATCCACGCGGGAGCTTGCCGCCCCCTGCGCCGTCAGGCGGCGCCGAACAGCCGAGCTCCGAGCCGCTACGGGAGCTGCTGAGCAAGGCCGCGCCCGCCGGCGCTGTGGCCCCGGATGAGCCCTGAGTTCGTCAGTTGATCTGTACCTGCGCGCCGCCGGTGCCGTTCTGGCCGTCCCCGCCGACCCCGCCCGCGGGGTTCGTACCGCCGAACCCACGGAAGCCGGGCGTGCCGCTGGTGCAGGAGTTCGCGGTGAAGGTGACGCCTCCGAGGTTGCCCGCGACACAGGCCGTGGGACCACCGCCGCCGCCGCCGCCCGGGCCCCCTGTTCCACCATCACCGCCCTGGCCACCACCTTTACCGTTGCCGCCGTTGCCGTTGATACCACCACCGGTTGTGCCCGCGCCGTGGCCGCCACCCCCGCCACCTAGCTGCCCAGCAGAGCCGTTGCCGCCACGACCGCCATCGCCGCCGTTGCCCGTCTGAATGGTGTTGTTCCGCACCACCACGCGGCCACCCGCTACGAACACACCGAAGCTGCCGCCTCCGCCGCCGCCGCCGTTGCCGCCCTTACCACCGAGCCCGCCGCAACCACCCGCGCCACCACCGCCGCCCCCCTTCGCGCTGCACGAGATGGTCCCATCGAGCCCGCCGCCGCCGCCGCCGCCGCTGCCGCCCTTACCGTTCGTGCCATCGAAGCCATCTCCACCACGCGCAGCTTGGTACGCGGCGCTGATAATCTGCCCCACTGACCCGCCGCCCGAGGCGCCCGACCCGGTCACCCCATTTGCACCCGCGGTGCCTGACTCCCCATCATTGCCGTTGGTGTCCACGCACCACGTGACAAACTTCCCAGCGCCTCCGCCGCCACCGAGCACACCGCCACTGCCGCTCCCACCTCGGTCGCCGCTAGAGCTGTTGCTACCACCGTCCCCACCCTTACCCCCTGGCTCATCACACGCGCGTGCAGCTCCGCCCCCGCCACCATCGCTGCCGCTGCCGTTGTCGCCTGGGTTACCCGTTGGCTGATTCGGCGGCGAAATCGTCGCGCCGTGCGCGCCCGCCTCACCCGCCGTGCCGGCGCCAATCGTCAGGATGTTGTGCTCCACCAAGAGCGTGCCGCTGCCGCCGCCCAAGATCACGCCATAGGCGCTTGAGCTTGGCCCGGCCGCCGCCGTCGCCTCAATGGTGAAGCCCATGATGGTGGTGTCGTGGTTGATCTCCGGCGCCACGAACGCCGCGCCCACGCCGCGCACCGTGGTGACCGCGCTCGCCTTACGGCGGAACTTGAAGTTGGGATCGAGCTGGTCAAAACCGCCGTACAGGTTCACCCCACTGACGACATTCACGGTCTCGTTGTAGATCTCGCCGGAGACGCACACCGCCGGCGCGCCCTGCGCCACCGCGAACTGGATCGCCGCGTTGATGGTGCGGAACGGCGCGCCGCGCGTCCCGTTCGCGGTGCTGTCCCCGCCCTCGCTCGCCGAGACGAACACGCAGCTCTCGACGATGCCGTCGCTGCCGTCGCAGTTCTCGTCTTCATAGTTCGGATCGATGACGTCCACCGAGCTGGTCGGCGTGCACTGGTACTCACAGCCGCAGCCGTCGCCGGTGAGGGGGTTACCGTCCAAGTTGCAGTAGCCGCTCGGACAACAGCTGTCGCAGCCCACGCCGAGGCCACCGCCAGTCCCGCCCGTGGCCCCGGTGCCTGAGCTGCCCGAGGTCCCACCGCCGCCGACACCACCAACACCACCCACTCCGCCCGCGCCGCCAATCCCCCCAGCTCCCCCTGTTGACCCGCCGGTGCCCGCCACGCCGCCAGTGCCTCCAATGGCCCCTGAGGCACCGTTACCGCCCGTCGCGCCACTGCCGGAATCGCCCCCGAAACCACCCGAGCCGCTCTGCCCCGCAGCGCCCGCATCACCTGCAGCGCCCGCGGCACCTGCAGCGCCCCCATTGCCGCTGCCCCCATTGGCCCCCGTGTCTGCCGTGCCGCCAGCGGCGCAGCCAAGCGCGATGAGCCCTGAAATCAACCCTAGCGAACTACCCAGAACGACGCGGCGCATCTGCTAACTCTCTCACGAGTTCACACCGGAACCAAGCGCATACGGGCGCCCGACCCAGCCCGCCTTTGCCGGACGCTCGCTTTCAAGCAGCTAGCGCTCGCTTTCAGGCGCTCGCTTTCAGGCGCTCGCTTTCAGGCGCTCGCTTCCTGGCGCTCGCTTCGCCTAATGCTCACCTTTGCCTCGCACGCTCAAGCGCCCACCCGCTCTAACAGCCATCGTCACCCTCAAACGCCCTGCTCGCCTTCGAGCGCTCCACCGCGCACCTCCAAACCCCATGCCCGCGCAGGAGCTCACGTCCTCTGTGGCGCACTGCGGCGTAACGAGCAAGAGCCACTGAGGCGGCGCTGAGCGCCCCGCGCCACGCGAGGCCCTGCCGCTCGGCCAGCCGAGAGGCTACTCTGGTGACAGAGCACTAGCCTGCGGCTCACGCGGGCGAACCCTTAGGAGCGCCCGATGTCACCTTCAAAGCTCGCCCAAGCCTCCCTCCTCGGCGCACGGCCCCTCACTGGTGCGCTTCTCTTCGGCTCACTCCTGGGGCTGAGCGGCGCGTGCAGCGAGGCAGATAGTCAGCCTATCAGTTCAGTCAATGGAGGTCAGGGGGGCTCATCAGGCTCCGGTGGTTCCGCGGGGAACTCCGGCGCCGGCGGCGCGGCGGGCTTCGGAGGCAGCGCGGCCGCGGGGGGCAGCTTGATCATCGACTCGGGGCCAAGCGATGGGCTCGATCCTGACGCGGCCTGCGGGCTCGTCACCGAGCGCGCCCAGGCGCTGCCGCTCGCGCTGTACCTGATGGTCGACAAATCGAACTCGATGGAGGGCTACAAGTGGGGCGCGGTGGAGGCGGGCATCACCGCGTTCGTCCAAGATAGCGGTTCCGCAGGGATACAGATGGGGGTCAGCTTCTACCCGCTGGCCGGGCCCGCCAGCTGCGACCAGACGCTGTATCGCGAGCCCACGGTGCCCTTCGGCGCCCTCCCCGGCCACGCGAGCCAGATCATCGCGGCGGTCAACGCGCAAGATCCTGACGGCTTCGGCACCCCCACCTACCCAGCCTTGGGCGGCGCCATCTTGAAGGGGATCCAGAACGCACAGAACGATCCTCTGACCACCCAGGCCGTGCTGCTGATCACCGACGGCAACCCACAGTGGCCCATCCAGCCCCCCCCGCTCTGCGGCGGCGTGAATCCGGACGCCACCGAGTCCATCGCGGGGCTCGCGCGCGCCGGCTATGACTTCAATCCATCCGTCACCACCTTCGTGGTGGGGCTCGAGGGCGTGCAGACTCAGTTCGCCAACGCCGTGGCGGCGGCGGGCGGCAGCGGCCAAGCCATCCTGATCAGCAACACCAACGCGGCGCAGGAGCTCACCCAAGCGCTCAAGAAGATCCGCGGTCAGGCGCTGCCCTGCGAGTACACCCTGCCAGAGGACGTCGCGCAGGGCACCATCGCTTACGACCGCGTGAACGTGCTGCTCACGGAGGGCGCCGGGGGCCCGGAGACGCTCCCTCAGAGCGACGACTGTGGCGACGGCGGGAGCTGGCGCTACGACGACCCCAGCGCCCCCACCCAGATCTTGCTGTGCCCCGCGGCCTGTGAGCGCGTGAAGGAGAGCTACGAAGCGCAGCTCGACATCTTGCTCGGCTGCAAGACAGAGCGCGTGAAGTAGCTAGCGAAGTGAGCTCAAGGCGCGCTCCAAGGGGGGTTGGGGGTTTGGCAGGTCAGCACCGCTGCCGAAATGGCTCCGCGTGCCATGAAGTGCGCTGCGCGTCGCCGCGCGGCTTAAGTCACCGCACCTGACGATACGCCTCCGAGCGCCCCCAGATCGTCTACAGGACATTGATCCTGACGATGGGACCCCACGAAGCGCACGGCGCCGCGCGGCTTAAGTCAGCCGGACTGACGCATCGCCTCACTGCGGGCGGCGCAGCTCCTCCAGGCGGCGCAGCCCCTCGGGCCCGTTTCGTGGGCAGTCCACCGCGGCCTGCGTGTAGTGCTCGCTCGTCGACGCCTTGAGCGTGACCAGGTAGTTTCCCTCGGCCACTGGGCAATACAAGGCCCGCAGCTGGGCCGCGGGCTTCGGCACCGGGACCAGCGTCTTCTCGGGCGTGACGATGGTGGCGGTGAGCTTCACGTCGTCATAAGCGGAGGCGATCAGCACGCTCAGGCAGTTGCCGTTTGCGGGCGACTTGTAGCTGAGCTGCTGTTCGCCCTTGAGCACGGTGGGCTGCGTGACCACGGTGCGGCACCCTGCCTTGTACAGGCGATCGACCTCACGCTTCACCTTTTGCTCGCCTGTCGTCTCAGGCTTATCAGGATCGCTCCGCGCGGCGCCCTCCTTGACGGTGCGCGGGCACTCGACGCCGGCGATCGTGAAGGGGCGGTCGTCGAAGGCGTGAACCGTGAAGGTGTGCTGCGCGGTGGACGTCGCGCACAGCCGATAGTCCAGGCTGCTGCCTGCTTGCGGCAGCGGGTGCATGATTGAGACGGCGGGCGTGTCGTACTTCAGCTGGAGCGACGTGCCGAGGCTCGAGATGCCGAGCAGGTGCACGCAGTGGGCCCCCTCAATCATGTTGAATGACAGCTCCCCAGTGTTACTCACCACCTTGGGCTGAGTCAGCACCCGATCGCAGCCAGCGCTCCGCATCTCCTCGATGCGTTTCAACATGGCGGCGTTGCCGTTCTTCGCTGGATCTTGCGCCAGCTGATCGCGAACGTGCTGCTTGTACATCCCGTAAGCCACCAGGCCTCCGATCCCCGCGAGGGCGCACAGCACACCCAAGCCGGTCAGCAGCGCCACGAATTTCTGGGAGCTCGCGGCGTGCTTGGCGACCTGCTCCTTCGCCTGCATGGATTGCTGATGCTGTTGAGCTCTGGACTCAAGCTCAAGCTGACGTTGCTGAGCCTGGATCAGCGCGGGTGGCAGCACGGTGCTCGCCCCGCAGTAGCTGCAGACCACGTGCAAGGCACGCGGGTCAGTCGGGAGCGCGAGGGCTGAGCCGCAGCGCTGACAGGAGATCGTGAGCTGCGCCATCTTTGGCGCAGGATACTCAAATTCTCGCCAAGATGAAGGGCTCAGCTCACCGCACGTGAGCACACCTTGGTGGTGCCCCGCTCACGCAGGGGCGCCGTGAGCGCCTACCGCTCACCCGTGAGCACTGAACGGCTCCGTCAGCGCACCGCTCGGCAACCCATCGAAGAAGTCGACCCGCCCTGAGTCCAGATCGTACTCGGCGCCGACGATGAGCAGCCCCTGGTCGGCGACCAGCCGCTCGATGATGGGCGAGCCAGTCCGCAGCTGGCGTGTGGAGGCGCGCACATTCGCCCGCACCGCCTCTGCCTTGAGCGCGGGGAGATCCTGCCCGAGCGGGCCGCTGAACAGCGGCTCCACCGAGGGCCGCACGCGATCCACGATGGACATCAGGTTCTTTGAGCGGGGCGCTTGATCGCTCAAGATCTCTTGCAAGGTGGCCGAGATGGCGCCGCACTGGGTGTGCCCCAGCACCACCACCAGCTTGGTGCCGAAGGCCTCCACCGCGAACTCCACGCTGCCCACCTGGGAGGATGCCACGATGTTGCCAGCGACGCGGATCACGAACAGATCCCCCAGGCCTTGGTCGAAGATGATCTCCGCGGGGACGCGGGCGTCGGCGCAGCCCAAGATGACGGCGAACGGCTCCTGGCTGGTCGACATCTCCGTGCGCCGCATGTAGCTCGCCATTGAGCTCACGCTGCGAAGGTCCGAGGTGAAGCGCAGGTTGCCGGCGCTCAAGCGACGCAAGGACTCAACAGCCGTGATCACAGCGTTCGTCTAAGCCTAAGCCTCGCGCTGGTCAACAGACGCCTGGCCCGTCGGGTCAAACTTCACGCGTGGGAAGAGCAGGGCGATCAGCCAGGCGCTGACGGCGAGCCCTGCCACACACCAGAACGCGATCTGAAGGCCCGCAGCGAGCGCGCCTGAGAGTCGCTGGAAGACCTCTGGGGCGAGCTGCCCACCGTGGGTCGGCCCGAGCAAGGCGTCGGCCGCCCCAGGCGGCACCCCCTGGAGCGCCGCGATCCGCCGCGTGAGCACGCCCCCCACGACGCCCACCACCAAGGCGCCGCCGATGGTCCGGAAGAACAGCACGCTGGCGGTCGCGACGCCGCGCTCCTCCCAGCTCACGCTGCTCTGAACCGCGATGATGAGCACGGTGTTGAACAGCCCCATCCCCACCCCAAACGCGCCCGTCATCACCCCTAGGTCGAACACCGTGAGCGGCGCGCTGGCGCGCACCGCGAACACCACGCTCACCGCCGCCAAAAGGCTGACCCCACCGATCACGAGCGGTCGGTAGCCGAGCCTCCCAAGCAGCCGCCCGCTCACTGCGCTCGCGAGCGGCCAGCCCACCAGCATCGGCGCCACCGCGCGCCCCGCCTGCTCCGGGCTGCCGCCGAGCAGCGCCTGCACCTTGAGCGGGACGTAGGTGACGATGGCGAGCATCGCGCCGCCCAGCAGCAAGCCGAGCAGCGAGCCCACCCATATAATCCTACGTTGAAACAAAGGGAGCGGGAGCATCGGCTCCGCCGCGCGGCGCTCCACGAACACCAGCCACGCGAACAGGCCAAGCGCCGGCGGCAGGTAGTGGAGGCCCGCTCGCCCGAGCTCGCTCACGCGCAAGAGGAGCAGCAGCGCCGCGCTGAGCAGCACCAGGCCGAGCAGATCAAAGGGCCGCCGGCGCCGCGGGACCGACTCGTGGTAGGCGAAGGTCAGCACCGCGACGCACAAGAGCCCCACCGGCACGTTGACGTAGAACACCCAGCGCCAAGACCAGTGGGTGACGATGTACCCGCCCGCGATGGGCCCGGCGATGCCCGCGGCGCCCCACACCGAGCCGAACAGCCCCTGCATCTTCGCGCGCTGCCGCACGTCGAATAGATCCCCCACGATGGTCATGGTGACCGGCTGCATCGCGCCCGCCCCCAGTCCCTGCAGCGCGCGGAACCCGATCAGCTGCTCGATGCTCTCCGCCTGGCCGCTCGCCACCGAGCCCAACAGGAACAGCGCCAACCCCAATAGTAAGATTGGCTTACGACCATAAAGATCCGCCAGCTTGCCGTACATCGGCAAGCTGAGCGTCGCCGTGAGCAGGTAGGCGGTGAACACCCACGAGTAGCGCTCGAGCCCGCCGAGCTCACCGACCACCGTCGGCATCGCGGTCGAGACCACCGTCATCTCGAGCGCCGCCATGAACAGCGCGAGCAGCAGCGCCACCACCGTGATGGCTCGGTTCGTCTGGCGCATGAGCGGCCGGCTCTACCGCTCTCCTCGGGGCTTGGCCACTTCACCGCGGGCACCTGGAGCGCCGGCTTGGAGGTGGCTTAGGGAGCCACCTCATACACGACTCATCTAATAAAGAATTTCTACTTTATCACCAGCTGCGCGCAAAGCTCGGCTGTTTTATGAGTTATTCTAGTGGGTTACAGGCAAACCCCCAAAACCCATTCTTGACTTGATGGCTCGGTTGCCCTACGGTTTGCGGCCTTGCGCTGCCGCCTCCTCCCCCTCGGCCCTCCCCTACCCGCCGTGAGCTGATGCGACCCGCGCTGCCTGGCTTCCGCCTGACGCTCGGCGTCGTCTTGCTGTACACGAGCCTCATCGTGCTGCTTCCGCTCGCGGCGCTGGGGGCGCGCGCGGGTGAGCTTGGGCTCTCGGGCATTTGGGCGGTGGTGAGCGATGAGCGGGCGGTCCGCGCCTACGGGCTGAGCTTCGGCGCGGCGCTCGTGGCCGCGCTGATCAACGCGGTGCTGGGGCTGTTGCTCGCCTGGGTGCTGGTGCGCTACCGGTTCCCCGGGCGGCGGCTCGTAGATGGTCTCATCGACTTGCCGTTCGCGCTGCCCACGGCGGTGGCGGGCATCGCGCTCACCGCCATCTATTCCCCCAAGGGAATGCTGGGTGGGCCGCTCGCCGAGCTCGGGCTGCAGGTGGCGTTCACGCGCGTGGGGATCACGGTGGCGCTGGTGTTCATCGGCATCCCCTTCGTGGTGCGCACGGTGCAGCCGGTGCTCGAGGGGCTGGACCCAAGCCTCTCAGAGGCCGCCCAGGTGCTCGGCGCCAGCCGCCTGCAGACGTTCTTTCGGGTGATCTTCCCGGCGCTGCTGCCGGCCACGCTCACCGGCTTCGCGCTCGCGCTGGCGCGGGGCGTGGGGGAGTACGGCTCGGTGGTGTTCATCTCTGGGAACATGCCGTACCGCACGGAGGTCGCCTCCCTGCTCATCATCACCAAGCTGGAGCAGTACGACTATGAGGGCGCGACGGCGCTCGCCGCGGTGATGCTGCTCGTGAGTTTTGCCATCTTGCTTGGGGTGAACCTGCTGCAGCGCCGGCTCTCGCGGGGGCTCACGTGAGCCAGGCGCAGGCGCCGAAGGGTGCGCTCGCCAAGCTGCTCATCGGCGCGTCGCTCGCCTTCGTGGCCCTGTTCCTCGTGCTGCCGCTCGGGCTGGTGTTCGTCTCCGCCTTCGCGGAGGGCGCGGGCGCCTACCTCGAGGCGCTGGTGGACGAAGAGACGTGGTCCGCGGTGAAGCTCACGCTGCTCACCGCCGCCATCTCGGTGCCGCTGAACGTCGTGTTCGGGGTGTGCGCCGCGTGGCTGCTCTCAAAGTACGACTTCTGGGGCAAGAGCGCCCTCCTCACCGTCATCGATCTCCCCTTCAGCGTGTCCCCGGTCATCGCTGGCCTGGTGTTCGTGCTGCTGTTCGGGAGCGGCGGCTGGTTTTACTCGGCGCTCAGCGCGGCTAGCATCAAAGTCATCTTCGCCGTCCCGGGCGTCATCATCGCCACCACCTTCGTCACCTTCCCCATGGTGGCGCGTGAGGTGCTGAGCGTGATGGAAGCGCAAGGCAGCGATGAGGAGGAGGCCGCGCTCACGCTCGGGGCCAGCGGCTGGCAGCTCTTCACGCGGGTGACCCTCCCTAAAATCCGCTGGGGCGTGGCCTACGGGGTGATCTTGAGCAACGCCCGCGCGATGGGGGAGTTCGGCGCCGTGAGCGTGGTGTCCGGACATATCCGCGGGGAAACTAACACGATGCCGCTCCACATCGAAATTTTGTACGGCGAGTACAACTTCGTCGGCGCCTTCGCCGTCGCCTCCTTGCTCACCCTGCTCGCCGTCGTGACCCTGGTGCTCAAGCAGTGGGTGGAGTGGCGCACGGCGCGCGCCGCGCGCGGTTTTGAGGCGCCAGAGGACAGCAGCGGGGGGCAGCGCGCGCTGCTCGGAGGAGCGCCATGAGCGTCCGAGTGGAGTCCATCACCAAGCGCTTCGGCGCCGACGCGGGGCGCGTCACGGGGGTGAGCGACGTCTCCTTTGAGGCGCCGAGCCACGCCATCACCTCGCTGGTCGGTCCCTCAGGCTCGGGGAAGTCCACCTTGCTGCGCCTGGTGGCGGGGCTCGAGCAGCCCGACCAGGGCCGCGTGCTGGTGGAGGGGGAAGATGTCACGCGCGTGCCGGTGCAGGCGCGCCGCCTCGGCTTCGTGTTCCAGAACTACGCGCTGTTTCGCCACATGAGCGTGTTCGACAACGTCGCCTTCGGGCTCAGCGTGCGCGGCGCGAGCCGCAAGGAGCAAGCGGCGCGCGTCAGCGAGCTGCTCGAGTTGGTACAGCTAGCTGACTACGCCAAGCGCCTTCCGGATCAGCTCTCCGGCGGGCAGCGGCAGCGGGTGGCGCTGGCCCGCGCCTTAGCGCCGCGGCCGCGGGTGCTCTTGCTGGACGAGCCCTTCGGTGCGCTCGACACCCAGGTGCGGGTGGAGCTGCGCGAGTGGCTCCATCGCCTGCACGAGCAGACGCAGGTCACCACCCTGCTCGTCACCCACGATCAGGAGGAGGCGCTCGAGCTGTCACAGCACGTGGTGCTGCTGCGTGAAGGTCAGGTGGAGCAAGCGGGCAGCCCCACGGAGCTCTACGAGTCGCCGCGCACCGCCTTCGTGGCCTCCTTCTTGGGGGGCGCTCAGATCTTGAAAGAGCAGGTGAGCGAGGGGCAGCTTCAGCTGCCTGGGCAGGGGCTGAGCGCCGACGTGGAGCACGCCGACGGCGCGGTGGAGGCCTTCGTCAGGCCTCATGACGTACGCCTGGTGCGCGCGGATGAGCCGGGCGGCGCGCCGGCGCGGGTGGAGCGGCTGATCCGCGTGGGCGGCTTCGTGAAGCTCACGGTGCGCCTCG
>CAYQAC010000108.1:0-5282 GCA_964415255.1 uncultured Polyangiaceae bacterium
CGTCGATCACCACGCGCTGTGGATCCGTCTCACCGCGCCGCGTCGCCACGCGCTGAGCCGCCCACACCCCGAGCCCGGTGACGCCCACCGTCGCCACGACGTGCAGCGGGAGCGGCAGCCGCCGGAGCAGCAGGTGGAGCGGCAGCGCGCCCAATGAGCCGACGGTGCCGGGCGCCTTGGGGGAGAGCCCACAGCCAAACCAGGTCGCGATGAGCTCCGCCGCGCGGTCGCTATCCATAGGAGCGGCACCCTAGCACGAACCATCAGGTCCGCTGCTCGGCCTCCTGCTGAGCGCCGGCGCTGAGGTCATGGACGTCGCCGCGCGGCAGGCGCTATGGTCTCGCGCCATGAGGATGCGTGGGCTGACGTGGGGTTGGTTGGGGTTTGGCGTGACGCTGCTCGGCGCTTGTCAGCAGGACAAGCCGGATGTCCAGGGGGACCCTGTGACCGCGGCGAGCGATGCGCCGGCAGCGACCACCGCGGCGACCGCAGCGCCCACCGGGAGCGCGCCCACGGAGGAGGCGCGTGAGCCGGCCGAGAGCCCCGCCAGCCTATGCCAGGTGGAGAAGGAGAAGGTGTGGGGGAAATGGGTGACCGAGCGCACGGGCCTCACGGTGACCGAGCTGCCGAACTCGAAGTACGCGGTGGGCGTGGCGTTCAGCAATCGCCCCGCGGTGCTCACCGTCAAGCCGGATGGCGACGCCACCCTGCAACGGCTTGAGGGCGTGGCGGGCGCCAAGGTGTCCAAAGACCTGACCAGCCAGGTGGGGTCACGCGATTTTCAGCGCGTGACCCCGTTCGTCAGGGACGGCAAGACTGAGGCCTTCGCTGACTATCGCGATCGCTTGAAGGACGGCAATCGGCGCATCGCGTGCGGCCCCGCGACGTCAGATGAGGCGCTGCTCGCGTTCGACGGTGTCCCGGTGATGGATCAGCTTGAGAAGGACAGGAAGGCTGCTGAGAGCGCGGCGCCGGCCAAGAGCGCGGCGCCTGAGCCGACGGACGCGGGCGCGGCGGCTGACGATGGCGGCAAGGCGCGGCGGATTGACGCGCGCGCCCTGCGGCGGCTGCGCGGCGCGAGGGACACCGCGCGCCGCCGGGAGCCCAAGAAGCTGACCGAGGTGCGGGATTGTCGCACCTTCGTCGACCAGCGCCGCGATCGGGTGTGGGCGGTGGGCTCTGAGCTGGTGGGGACGCCCCAGGGCGACGACTACGAGTGGGAGATGCAGCTATTCGTCAGGCCCCCGAACGGTGGCCGGGTGGCGCTGCACAGCGCCAAGCTGGGGAAGAACCCCAAGACGCTGCACACCTTGGAGTCGCCTTCGGCGGCGCGGCTTGGGGACGGCTACGTGCTGGCGGGGCGCTATCAGGGCGGCGCGCTGGTGTGGCAGCTGAACGCCGACTTCAAGCTCCAGGGCGCGATGCGGCGCTACTCGAAGCACCCCAGCCTGTTCCGCTTCACGCCGGACGGCGCGGAGGTGCGCGCCATCACCTCCCAGCAGGTGACGAATGACCGCTGGCAGATCGCGAGCCAGCGCCTCAGCTCCGGTTGGGCAGCTAGCCTGCCCATCATCGATTTTGGCGCCGGCTCTCAAGCTGAGCCCACCTTGGCGCGCGCCGGGAGCCAGCGCTGGCTCAGCTACCACACGGGGGACCGCCGCAAGGCAGGCCTGATGCTGCAGGCGGTGGACGGTGATCTGAATCCGCAGGGGAACCCGCACACTGTCACCCAGGGCGATCAGCAGATCTACGAGAGCGTGCTGCTCCCCTTAGAGGGCGGCCGGCTGTATCTGGTGGCCATGCGCCGCGACAACGCGAGCGCCGCGCCGGAGCTGGTGAGCCAGGTGCTGCGCTGCAAGGCGCCGGGGTGAAGAGCAGCTAGACTGACGAGGAGGGCGGCCGCGTTGGCTCCTGCGCGCGGCTGACCACGCAGCGAAAACGTCAGCTCACCAGACTAGACGCTACTCGACCTTGCAGCGCTCAGCCACGGCGACCGGCACGCCGCCCTTGGTGTGATCCCCATCGGGGTCTAGCCACGGGCCGGCGGTGTCCCAGCGCACCTTCACGCTCTTGGCGGCGCCGACGAACTTGAGCTCGCAGTCGATGACGAAGCGCGCCAGGCGATCGCGTGGGCGGCTGTGCGGCGGCTCCTCGTGTAGGCGCATGGCGACGTGAGGCTCCGCCCACAGCCCGCCGATGAGCAGCAGCTCGCCGTTCACGGTGCGGTAGGGCTGGAGCAGCGTGCGGCCATTGTCGTCGAGCGCGCCGGAGAGGCCGCTCCAGGCCTTGTTGGGCTCGTTGAAGCCGCAGTGGTAGCCCTCCAAGGACTCCTCTGAAGCGCACCACAGGCTGCCAACATCCGCCGTCACCAAGGTGATGCGTACGGGCAACGTCTTGCCGAGGCCCCACTCAGCGGCGGGGGTGGTGGGGGCGTCCCGCTGCGGCGGGTTCGCCTCGAACACCTGGCGCACGATGGAGTAGAGGACGTCCGCGAAGCCCTTCCCGACGGGGCTGCCGTTCACGACGATCAACAGCATCACGCCGAGGCCGAGCACCCACTTGAAGACGGGGCCTCCGAGCGGATCGAGCTCAGCGGGCTCCTCGGCGCGTGCGGCGGGCTTCCTGGCTCTCTTGGCGGTGGCGGCGGACATCGGAGGCTCGTCATAACCGAAGCCGCGGCGGATCCCAACGGGGCTTTTCCAACGCGAGCCGGCGCTGCCGGCCAGGCCGCGCCAGCGCGGGGGCGCCACGGTTGCGCCGGGTGCTCAGCGGCCGTATGAGCCAGCGGTGGCTCAGGTAGGTGAGGCTCACTCGGGGCCACTGCACGGCGCTGGCGGCGGGCCCGGTGTGGAGCCGCTCGGGGCGGGGGAGCCAGGGGGTGAGGCCTCAGGCGCTCAGGGGTCGCTCGTTCGCTACGTGCTGCGGGGCTACACCCTGAAGAGCCTGATCGCCCTGTCGCTGCTGGTGGGGGTGGGGAGCAGCGTGGGCTACAGCTGGAGCGATCTGGTGGACCAAAATGGGGTCGACGCGCTCCTGCTTGGCACCTGGCTGTGGATGGCGGCGATGTGGTGCTGGCGGGTGACGCCGCGCTGGGATCTGCTGCTATTGGGCACGGGGCTCGCCGGCGGCGGCGTGATCGAGTGGTGGGGGACTAACACCGGGCTGTGGACCTACTTCACGAGGGAGCGCCCGCCGCTGTGGATCCTCCCGGCGTGGCCGATCGCCGCGGTGAGCATCGACCGCATGGGGCTCTTCTATGCCGCGGCGCTTGAGCGCATCGAGCGCCGCACGGGGCCGGTGCCTGAGCGCGCGTTCCGCGTGGCGTATTGGTTCCTGATCCCGAGCTTCGTCGTCGGGATGACTTACTTCTTGTGGCCGTCGCTCGGAGAGCCCGCCTCCTGGGTGGTGATGGGCATCATGGTCGCCACCGCCTTCACGCCGCGTGACACCCGCGCCGACGTGCTGCTGTTCCTGGCGGGCTCGAGCCTGGGGGTGTTCCTTGAGTACTGGGGCACCAGCCGCCAGTGCTGGACCTATTACACGCACCAGGTGCCGCCGCCCATCGCCGTGTTCGCCCACGGTTTTGCGGCGCTGGCCTTCAACCGTGTGGCGATGGCGATCGCGTCGCGGCTCAGCTTGCCCACGCCGCACGCCCCGAAGCCAGCTGCACGCGCCCCCTCACTGAGCGCCACCTAACTGCGCCGCGCGCGCTGAGCGCGGAACGTCAGGTGATGTGGCTCACTCGCAGCCTGAGAACACCGCCGACACGAGCGTCTCCGCCAGCCGCGCGTGCCCCGCTTTGCCGAAGTGGAGGCCGTCTTTGAACGGCACGGTGAGCTCCTCACACAGCCGCTCAGGATCCCCGCAGCTCAGCAGGACACCGGTGTCAACCACGGCGCTCACCTGACCCTCCGAGAACGCCTGGTGGATGAAGCGGTTCACCTCACGCGTGGCCTCGGCGCGGCGCGGGTTGTACCAGCGCGTGAAGCCCGCCCAGGGCGCGATGGTGAGGGCCACCACGCGCGCGCCGCGCGCCCGCGCCTCACGGTACATCTCGCTAAGGTCCGCGGTGATCTTCTCGGGGGTGCGCTTGGCGGTCTCGTCGCTGTACACGTCGTTGACGCCCCCAAAGACGATGACATGGGTGTAGCTGGGGCGCCCCGGCGCGAACACCTCATTCACGAAGCGCCGCCGCATTTGGTTCACCATGTTGCCGCCGACGCCATAGTTGTCGAAGCGGCTCTTGGGGCACGCCGCGCGCAGCGCGGCGACGTACGTCTGCCGGTAGGAGCGCTCATCCGTGAGGGAGTCCCCGACGGCGGCCACGGTGTACACCTGAGGTGTCTTGGGCGGCTCCACGCTGGAGTAGGCGGCGCGGGCACCGGTTTGGCCGGAGCGGTCAGTTGAGCTGCCTACGCCGCTACCAGCGCTACCAGCGCTACCAGAGCTGCCGTCCGCCGCGGCGTGCGGCTCGCGCTTGGCCGCTCCATCCGGCTGTTCGCTGCGCGGCGCCCCCTCAGCGAGCGGCGCGAGCGCCTCAGCGCTCTCAGTCGTAGGTGAGCCTGACTTTGGGGGAGCCTGACCGCTGCTCGCCATGCATGAGGCGACGACGCCCGCCGCCGCGAGCCCCGCGAGCGCGAGGTAGCTCCCGAGGCGAGCGTTCATCTGCTCCCCCGAGGCGGCGCCGTCATCGCTTCGCTCCAAGCCACGCCATCATCCCCACTAGGTAGTCAGCTTCATTGCCAGATTTGAGCGGCGCGCATCAGTCAGGGCAACTAACGGGTGTCTCCCCGGCGCAGCCCGCGCAGTCGCGCACCAGCGCGCAGGTGCCGTCAGGCTTCCTGATGAGGCGCCGCGCGGAGACCTCGGGGCCGTCGCTCGGCTCCGCGCGGTCGCGCGGCGGCGGGCCTTGCGGCAGCGGCGGCGGGCCCTGAGGCTTGGGCGGGAAGGGCCTCGGCGCCTCGGAGTCGGGCGGCGGCGCCTCGGGCTGGCTGGTGGGTGGCTCCGCGGGCTCTGCCGCGTCCACCGGGGGCGCGGCGGGGGTGTCCTCGGGCGCCGCCGGGGGGGGCGCGTTCGCGCGCGGCGCACCGCAGGCGACCAGCGCGCACCCAAGCGCACTGGTGAGCAAGAGGGAGCGCCAGGGGGCGGGCGCTGCCCGTGACGGGGTGCGCGCGTGACTTGCGTCGAGCCGCATGCCGGGGACTCTAGAGCCCCGAGCCGTTTGCCGCCAGACGGACCAGGAAAAGCGACCCCAGGTGGTGCGCTAGCCCTCGCCCCACCTG
>CAYQAC010000108.1:5292-18368 GCA_964415255.1 uncultured Polyangiaceae bacterium
TAGCGCACCACACAGCGGCTCCTGGTGACTGCGTCACCGTGCGTGGCCGCCCCGGCTGTACCAACCCCCCCCAAAAAAACACCCGGCGCTTGAGTCAGCTCCTGCGACAGCCTGGAAGCGGTGCGCGGCACGAGGTTTGCTATAGCTCATCCATGCCGCCCCGCGCTCGCTCCCTCGCGCTGCTCATCTTCTTTCAGATGTTGCCGGCGACGCTGGTGGTGCCCGCCATCCGCCCGCTGTTCGCGGCGTTTCATGGTGGGAATGAGGGCGCGATGCACGCCTTCAGCGGCGTGAACATGCTGGGCGCGGCGCTGGTGGCGCCGATCGTGGGCGCGCTGATGGACCGCGGCTTCAGCTCGCGGCGCATCTTGCTGGTGCTGGCCGTATGCGACGGCCTGTTGCTCGCTGCCGTCTCTTTACCGCTCCCCACCACGCAGGTGCTGATTTTGCGCGCGCTGGAGGGCGGCGCGCACGTGGGCGCGGCGACCGTGCTGATGGCGGAGATGGCGCAGCTCGGTCGCGAGACGGGGCGCCAGCGGCTGATGGGCCTCGCTGGCGCCGGCATCATCTTCGCCATCGCGCTCGGGAGCGCGGTGGGCGCGCTGCTGCTCAAGTTGGATTCGCGCGCGCCGCTCTGGTTCGGTGCGCTGCTCGCGTTCGGGGTCGCGGCGGTGAGCGCGAAGAGCGCGCCACGGGTGGTCAAGCGCGAGCGCGTGGCGCTGGTGGTGGGGCAGCTGCTCGAGCGGCGTGAGTTCTTGGTGCCGGTGGGCGCCGCCTTCATCGCGCGCTTCACGGTGGGCTGCTTGATCGTGACGTTTGCGCTCTTCTCGCACCGCGTGCACCAGCTGAGCGACACCCACATCGGGCTCTTGTTCAGCATCCTGACCTTGACGTTCGCCTTCGCGATGTATCCCGCCGCGCGCCTCTCGGAGCGCGTGGCGCCGGCGCGCCTGCTCGGAGGCGCGGGGGCGGTGTACGCCGTGGCGCTGCTCACCTTGGCTTACGCCCCGCGGCCGCTGCTCGCGCTGTGGATGTTCGTGGCGGGGCTCACCTCCGCGCTCTTGTTCTCCACCATCCTCGGCTACGCCGCCGCCTCGCGCGAGGCGCTGCAGGGCACGGCGATGGCGTGGGTGAACGCCGCGGGCAGCCTGGGGATGCTGCTCGGCCCCATCACTGCCGGGGTGGTCTCCACCTGGCTTAAAGATCCGGAGGACCTCGCCCGGGGTTACCGCGCGGTGTTCACCCTGGCGGGGATGAGCCTTGTTATTTGGCTGGTGCTCAGCGCGCGCTGGCTCCACCACATGGGTCGGGAGGAGACGCGCGCCTTGGCGGAGAAGCCGCCTGCGGATGGTCGCGCCGCTGCGTGAGGTGGTAGAACCCGCCGTGATGCCCAGCGTGGTGGAGATCTATCAGCGCACGAAGAAGCTGCCAGACCTCCCATGGAACCGCCTAGTGTGTCGGCCGCTCGCGGCCGTCGTGGTGCGCGGCTTGATCGCCACGCGCGTCACCCCAAACCAAATCACGCTGCTCGCCTTCGCGTTGGCGGCGGTGGCTGCGGCGCTGCTCGCCGCCTGGCCCGGCACCTGGGGGCTCGTCGTCGGCGTGCTGCTGTACGAGCTGAGCTACGTGCTCGACTGCGCCGACGGGATGCTCGCGCGCTGGCGCGGCATCGCGTCTAAGTCAGGTCACCTGCTTGATTTCCTGATGGATGAGCTCAAGGCGCTGCTCATCCTGGGCGCGGTGAGCGTGCGCCTGCACCTCGAGACGGGCTCCACCGTGCCCCTGTTGCTCGGGGTAGGCGGCCTCGTGGTGCTCGCGACGGGCGTCTCCATCACCACCTTCCAACGGCGCGAGGAGATCGCCGGGCCACCCGCACCGAGCGCCGCGCCTATTCGTCAGCCGCCATTACTAGTGCGCCTCCCGCTCGCCGTCGCCAAGCTGCTGGTCCACTACCCGTCCTACATTTGGCTCGCCGCGGTGACCGGCCGCGTCGAGATCTACTTCTACCCTTACCTCGCGGTGAACGCGCTCTATGCCCTGAAGTCGCTCGCCTGGATCGCGCTCCGCTTCGGGCGCTTCGAGCGCGCGTAGCGGAAAGGTGGCGCTTTGAGCGCGCCGCGGCTTGGGGGTGCCTTGAGCGGGCTGAGCAGCTCGGTGGTCGCCTGCTCTTTCATCGCGTGGTCGCCCACCGTTTAGGCGGTTTCTGGATTTTCGGTCGGGGTTGCCCACCCCGTCCCGTGCTCGGCCCAGCGATGTGTGGCATTGCCACGTGAAAATAAGGAGCCGGAGGGCCTGCGCGCGTCCTACCCCTCCCTGACGTCCGTCCTCGGGAGCTGCGCTCCCTGCGGGCGGCCATGGGAGGGGTGCTCTAGCGCGCTCAGCGTGACAGCTCGCGCTCGATGGCCTCCGTGAGGAAACCGGCGTCTGGTGCCACGTCGGGCGCGAAGCGCGCGACCACCTCGCCTTGGCGGCTCACCAGGAACTTCTCGAAGTTCCATAGGATTTCATCGGGAGCGCCAGGGTCCACCCCATAGCCGATGAGTTTTGCGCGGAAGTCGCTGCCGGGCTGCTGCTGCGCCTCGGGCTGGGCGGCGGTCAGCGTGGCGTAAAGTGGGTGCTGGCCTTCCCCCTTAACGACGATCTTCGAGAACATGGGGAAGGTGACGCCGTAGCTCGCGGAGCAGAACGTCTGGATCTCCTGGTTGGTGCCGGGCTCCTGTGCGCCGAACTCGTTGGCGGGGAAGCCCAGGACCTCGAAGCCGCGGTCCTTGTACTGCTGGTACAGCGCCTCAAGGCCCGCGTACTGCGGCGTGAGCCCGCATTTAGACGCCACGTTCACCACCAAGCGCACCTTGCCGCCATGCTCCGCTAGTGAGGAAGGCTTACCATCAATCGTGTCCACGGCGATCTGTTCGAGGTCCTGTGTCATGCCGCTGTCGTAACGTAGGACGCAGGTGGCGTCACGGGGCAGGTAGCGTCTTCGCGGCGTCTTCACCTTCCTCCGCGGTGTCTTCACCTTCCTCCGCGGCGCCGGCGGGCGGCAGGCCGAGCTCCGCCCGGTACAGCTCCACCAGAGGCTGGTGATGGAGCAGGTTGACCTCGCCGGGGGGCGCGCGGGTGTCGGGCGGCCGCTTGAACAGCTCGCGTAAGCTCTCTTCCGTGAGGAAGGCGTACCCACCGCCTGGCAGCTGCTCCGGGGGGTGCAGCTCGCGGCGCCCGGCGAGCACCAGGCTGAGCTCGCCGAGCAGCGGCACGCCGACCTGGTACTCCAGGGTGTTCAGGCCGCTCGCGCTGAGGGTGGCCATGATGCTGCCGTGGCTCTCAGGCGTCATGAAGCCGGACGCGGCGCTCACCGTGAGGACGCCACCCTCCGTAAGCAGCTCAGCCAAGCGCTCGAACACGTGGCGCGTGTAGTGCTTGGCGTGCTCGTAGCTGAGCGGGCGCGGGAAGTCAGCTAAGATGACGTCATACTGACCCTGGGCGGTGCTGACGAAGGCCGCGGGCTCATCCTCAATCAGCACCACGCGCGCGTCGCTGAGCGCGCCCTGGCTCGCTCGCGCGAGCCACACTGAGCGGCGTGCCAGCTCAGGGAGGGCGCGCGAGGGCACCACCACCACCAGCTCTTCCACGCTGGGGTGCCGCAGCACGGCGCGCTCGATCAGCCCGTCCCCACCGCCGAGCACCAGCACGCGCCGGGGCTCCTCGCTGAGCGCCATCGCGGGCACCACCAGGCTCTCCACGTAACGGTAGCCGTCGAGCTGGGCGCGGCGCAGCTGGCCCCCAACGAACAGCAGGTAGGCCTGCTGCGAGCTGACGATCACGATCTCTTCGTCGGCTCCCGCGCTGCTGTAGATGAGCTCGCCCGGGTAGTGGCCGAGACGTGAGACGGGCAGCTGACGTTCGGCCACCCCAAGGCTCAGGGCGGCGAGCGCGCCCACGCCGTAGGTGACGACCCGCAGAGCGTGCCTGAGCGGCGTGCGGCGGGCGTCCAGGTACAGGTGTTGGTAGAGGGTTGGGGTCCAGGCGCCCGCGGCGGCGAGCAGCATGCCGAGGAAGGCGCCGGTGCGCTGGTGACCGATGACCGCGGCGCCCGCGGCGGCCGCGCCGAGGATCGCGGTGAGCGCGAGCAGGCGCAGCGGATCGAGCAGCCAAGCGAACGATCCGAGCTGACGCGCCGGGGCGCTGAACTGCTGGTGGGCCGCGAACGCGGCGATGGTGCCGGCGAAGCCGAGGCTGAAGGGGCCGCTCAGCGCGACGGCGGTCATCAGCGCCGGGCTGAGGAAGGCCTCACGTAGCAGCAGCGGGGAGCCGCTCGCCACCAGCGATGACGCGATGAGGGCGAGCACCAAGCGCTCCGGAGCGGCGAGCTGTAGGCGTCGGTTCAAGAGCAACGCCAGGCTGACGCCCGCGGCGGTGGACCACAGCGGCGTGTGGGGGTGGGGGCCGAAGCCAGGGCTGAACGCCAGGCTCGCCTGGCGCACCACCAGCTCGTGGAAGGTGGCGAGCAGGGCCGCGCTGAGGAGCAACCAGTAGTAGAGGAGCGTCAGCGCGTGAGGCGGCGCGTCCGCGCTGCCGTCAGCTGCGCTGATGTTAGCCGAGCTGCCCTTAACCGAGCTGCCGTCAGCTGCACTGACGTTAACCGAGCTGCCGTCAGCTGCGCTGTCTTCAGCTGCCACGCGATCAGGCGGCTTCACTTACCGCCGACGAAGACGCCGCCGCCGCCACCGCCACCGCCGGCGGTGCCGCAGGTGCCCGCGACGCAGAAGAACAGCAGGAACCCGATGATGAACAGCCACCCGAGCGCCTTGCTGCAGCCGCTCGCGGGCGCGCCGCCGCCGCCGCCCTGGAACTGGGCGCCCGCGCCGTCTACTGGCAGCCCGAAGCCTTGCGCCACCACCGGCCAGGCGATGGGCTGGCTGTAGCTCCACTGCACCTCGGTCTCGTTCATCTCGCGGCTGAGCACGTCGTCCCCATCGACGAAATCGTCAGCGCGCGTCGTCTCGCCGATCTCGCACTTCCAGTACACCTCGCCGAGCACGTACTCCACGCCGGCCGTGCCCCAGTCCCGGTTCCTGAAGTAGCGGCCACCCCAGGTGACTCCGTTCGGGAGCTGGGTGATGTCCAGGTCGGCGATGTTCACCGGGGTGACCCAGCTCCACCCCTTCTCTGGATCCTTGATGAGCCAGCGGAAGCCGATGCCCTGGCTCCACAGGAGGTACTCCTCCCAAGAGTAGTGTTCGCCATCGTAGTAGGTGCCGCGCCTGAGGTAGGCGATGCAGGTGTAGGCGTAGCCTTCGAAGTTGCCGACCGCCCCGATGGGGACGTCGGGCTGCTTCATCGCGGCCTCTTGTTGCGCCACGATCTGCTGTGAGGCGATGTCTGTTACCGCATGGCAATACGGGCAGCCCATGCGCTCAGCGCGCCCGCCCGCCAGCTTCGGCACGTTGCCGCCGCAGTTCGGGCACTGCATGTAGCCGGTGTCGACCTCACGCGCGTGGCGCTCCCCCAGCTGCTGCACCTGCATCTGGGCTTCACCGAACACGTAGCCGATGAACACCGTGTAGGCGCCGCTGCCGTCGCCGTAGTCGATGGTCGCGAACCCGTTGCCCTGGCTGTAGAGGTCCACGTAGTGGCGCACGAAGCCGACCGGGAAGGCCTCTGGCAGCTCACCCTCCGCCGAGCGGATGCTCCCCTCCTTAGTCTCCGCGACGCGGAACATCTGGCCGCCGAGGGGGACGTCCTGCTCCAGCCGGAGCATGGACTGCGGCGGCACCGAGATACCCGGGACCTGCTGGGTGACGTACCACTGGCCTTGCGCGAACGCGAGCCAGCCCCAGCCCTGGCCGTAGTCGAAGGAGACGTAGAACTCATCCCAAGGGCCGGCCCCATGATCGAGCTGGACTCGCCCCAGCACCTCGAATGGGCGCGACGCCAAGGTGCCGCGGTCCCCCACCGCGATGAGGCACGGCGTGTCGGCCATGTCGGCGACCTTGCCCAGGTTCTCCAGCCCGCGGTCCGAGCGGACCACGGTCGCCTGACAGTACGGGCACACCTTGGCGATGGAGGAACCAAGCCCGAACTCGATTGGGGCTCCGCAACTCGGACACTGACCTTGCGCTACTGCCATGGGACTTTCGCGGGACTCTAACAGCTTTCACCCCGGTCAAGCGAGGAGACCGACGTCAGCCCTACCGATGGGTACCAAGAGCGGGGATGGTGGGGGATGCGCCGTCGCGAGCCCCCTCCGATCGTTAGGTACGCTACCGAACGCTCTCGGTCTCTTCGCGTGGCGCCTCTTCGCGCAGCGCCTCCTCCACCAGCGCGCGCAGGTCGTCTGAGGCGCCGCGGCGCACGCTTTGTTTCTTTGTGGAAACAATGGGTGCCGGCTGGGCCAGGGCGAGCGCTTCCATCTCCTCCAGCGTCTCGGGTTCGCCGCGGCGGCGCCGGGCGAGCACCCGCGTGAGCCAGGGCCTGGCGTCCTCCAGCTGGAAGTCGCCGCGCGCCAGGGCCTCGGGCGCGCTCGTGAGCAGCTCGGTGATGCGCGGGTTCGAGCTGAGGAGATCGCTCGCTTGCTTCAAGGTGGCGCGCTGGGTGGTGGAGAGCTCGCTCAGCGCGGCGCGCAGCCGGTGACCGTGCAGGTCGGCGAACAGCGCCGTGGCGATCGCGAGCTCACCGCAGCCGAGCCGGGTGAGCTGAGTGACGCGCGGGCCACCGCAGCTCTTCGAGTAGATGTAGGAGGCCTCGAGCAAGAGCACGCCGAACCCGAGCCCGACGGCCGCGAGCTCTGAAGCCGCGTCGAGCGTGGGCGCTGGCTCGTCCTCTTCCGCCGTCTCCAGGAGGAAGACGGCGCCGAGCGCGGTGGCGATGGCGGAGGTGAGCTGGATTGGGTGGCTCAGCTCTTGAGCGGCGAGCGTGATGAGCCAGCCGTCGTCGTCGGGCGTGACGCGGCTGAACTCACCCGCGGCGGGGGTGGCGCAGCTGCCGGTACCGCAACCGCCGGTGCTGCAGCTGCCTCCGCTCGCCACCTCCTCTGCGTCGAACAGGGCGACGCGGATGGGCACATCAGTCAGCCCGGCGTGCTCCTGCGCCCTGCGGAGCACGCGGGTCGCGCCCTTTAGACCCGAGGAGAACTCGTCAGGGAAGTAGCGCCCCGTGGGCAGCACCAGCGGGCGCTCTCCGAGCTCATCACCGCGCTCGCTCGTCAGCGCCGCGAACCGAGCGACCACCCCGCGGAGCACTCCGAAGTCCGGCAAGAGTTCCATGCCTTAGCTTGCCAGAATCCGGCGCCGGGGCGACAAACGGTTTGCCGCAGCGGCCCGCGACGCAAAAAGTCAGCTTGTAGGCCTCGCTGCGTACCAGCTCACGCTGACTCTCGCCCCGCGCGAGGCTAGCTGCAGTGCCCGCAGCGCGGTGCCCAACCCCCAAAAATCCAAGGCTCGTCAGCTGTAGCCGCGGCGCTCGCGCTCAAGCTCAGCTAGGCGCGCCACTACGCCGCGCGCGACGATCTCAAGCACGCGGCGCACCACCTCGGCGCGCTTGTTGGCGGGCCCACCGAAGCTCAGGTGGCTCTTCGCCACCTTCCCCTTGGGGAGCCGCCCGGTGGCGCTGCACACCACCTTCACCACATCGCCCTGCTGCTCGATGGTCAGCCGCGTGACCGTGTAGCGGTAGGTGATTCGGTTCCCAGTCCCCGCGCCCCAGGTGACGCGCCGGACCTCTCGCTTCAAGATGTCCCGGAGCTGTTTGCGGATGACGGCGGCGCGCTCGAGGTCGTCTGGCAGCTCCAGCCGATCGAGGATCACATCGGGTCGGCCCTTGGGCAGCTCGCGCTTCGACGCCAAGGCGGCGGGCTCGGCGCGCGCGGGCGTCGCGAGCCACGCGGTGCCGAGCACCAGCAGCCCGAGCAAGGTGCGGCGAGGGACGACGCGGCGATGGAGGGGCTCCACGGCCTGGCTCTAGCGGGGCAGAGCGCCCAGGGCCAAGTAGTTGGCCCCCAGGGCGGGTGACGGATGAGCCTCGGCGCGCGGGTTTGCGAGCGCCCGGTAACGCAGCTATAGCCGGCGAGCGGCGCACCCCGCTCTGGGTGAGGGTGAGGTCCGCGCGCCGAAGGGCCTCGCGCATGAGGGTGGAGTGGTCAGAGCCAGCGACCGACGTCGACGTGGTCGTCATCGGCGGCGGCGTGAACGGGACGGGGGTGGCGCGCGACGCGGCCTTGCGCGGCCTGCGCGTCGCGCTGCTTGAGCGCAATGACTTGGCGTTCGGCGCGAGCGGCAACTCGAGCGGGATGATCCACGGCGGCCCGCGCTACCTCACCTACGATCCGGACGTCACCTACAGCTCTTGCTTGGACTCCGGGCACATCCAGGCGATCGCCCCGCACCTCTTATTTCGCGTCCCGTTCCTGATGCCGGTGCACGCAGGTCCGCTCGCGAAGCCCCTGCTCGAGGGCTACGACGCCTTCTTCACGCTGTACGACCGCTATCAGCCGCTCAAGCGTGGTAAGCCCCACGTACGGCTGACGGGGGCGGACCTCACCCAGCTGGAGCCTGGCCTCAAGGGTGATTTGGCCGGCGGGGTGGCGTTCGATGAGTGGGGGATCGACGGCGCGCGGCTGTGCGTCGGCAACGCGCTGGACGCGATGCGCCACGGCGCTTCCGTGCGGATCCACACCAGCGTGACGGAGATCCTGCGGCGCGACGACGGCGCGGTGCGCGGCGTGGCTTACCGCGACGAGCTGACGGGGGAGGTGGAAACGCTCCGCGCTGAACTGATGGTCAACGCGAGCGGCGCTTGGGCGCCGATCACCGCGACGCTCGGCGGGCTGAGCCCCAAGGCCGCGCGGCTGCGCCCAGGCAAGGGCGTGCACGTGGTGTTCGATCGGCGGCTCACCAACTACGCGCTGGTGACGCAGGCCATCGATGGGCGTCAGGTGTTCCTTGAGCCGTGGCAGAACGTGAGCATCATCGGCACGACGGACGACGACTTCTACGGCGACCTCGATCAGGTGGTCGCGACAGCTGACGAAGTGCGCTACTTGATCCAGGCCGTCGCGCGTATGTTCCCGGCGATCCGCGGGGCGCGCGCCATCGGCACTTACGCCGGGGTGAGGCCGACGCTGCACGCGTGGGGCCCGAATGAAGATCGGCTGAGTCGCGAGCACATCATCGTGGACCACGCGCGGGATGGCGCCGCGGGGCTCTACTCGATGCTGGGCGGCAAGCTCGCGAGCTACCGTTTGTTCGCCGAGGAGATGACCGACGTCATCGCTCAGCGTTTGCGCAGCAAGAGCCGGGGCGCCCTCAGCGCCTGCCAGACGCACACCGCGAAGCTGCCTGGCGGAGAAGAGCCGGTCGACGCCCAGGCGCTCGCGCGGCGCTTCGAGGTGGAGCCGGTCACCGCCAGTCGGCTCGCGTATCGCCACGGCTCGCGCAGCGTGGAGGTGCTTGAGCGAGCGCGCCGCGCGCCGCGGGAGGCGCGCGTGGTGTGCCCCTGCGAGCCGGTGACGGAGGCTGAGATCCGCTACGTGGTGGAGCATGAGCTCGCGACCAGCGTGGATGACGTGTCGCGGCGCACGCGGCTCGGGCTCGGGGCTTGCGGCGGGATGCGCTGCGCGGCGCCGTGCGGGGCTTTGGTCGCGGAGCTGACGGGTCGCTCGCCCGAGGTGGGCCGCGCGCTCGCGGTGGGCTTCCTGGAGCGCGCCGCGCAGCGGCGCCTGAGCGTGCTGGGCCCGGAGCAGCTCAGGCAGGAGGGGCTCGCCTTGGCGGCGCAGCGCGCGCAGCTGGGGGTGGAGTGACGGACGTGCTGGTGATCGGCGCCGGGGTGGCGGGCGTTGCGGCGGCTCATGCCGCGGAGCAGCGCGGCGCCCAGGTGACGCTGGTGCACGACCGCGCGGGCGCGACCGAGCTCAGCTCGGGCGCGCTCGATTGGCTCGGGTGGGAGCAGGACGCCCCGCGTCGTGGGGCGTGGGTCAGTGACACTGACGGTGCGCTTGAGGAGGGCGCGGCGGCGGCGCTGCCCGCGGCGCTGCTGCGCTTCAGCGATGCGCTCGGAGCGTGGCAGCTCTCGGACGCGCCGGCGCGGGTGGTGACCACCTCAGGGTTCACGCGGCCGGCGCGCGGGGTGCAGCGCGGGGTGCTCGACGTGCGGGCGCTCGCGGGGCGGCGGGTCGCGGTGCCGCTCTTGCCGCGCGCTGACTGGGACGGCGAGGCGCTGTGTCGGGCGCTGGCGCAAGACGCGGCGCTCGCGCGCCTGAGGATCCGCTTCACCCCGCTTCAGGTGAACGTGCTCCGTTTCCGCGCAGAAGAGGTCGGCTCCAGCCGCGACCTGGCGGCGGCGCACGACGCCGAGGAGCGCGTCCGATGGCTCGCTGAGCAGCTGCGGCCCCACGCGGCGGAGGCTTGGCTGATGGGGCCCTGGCTCGGCCTGCATGAAGCGGCGAGCGGCGCGCTCTCGGAGGCGCTCGGGGTCCCCGTTGGGGAGACACTGAGCGACCTGGGGCAAGCCGCTGGGGCGCGCCTCGGCGCCGCCCTGGCGCGCCTCGCGCGCCGCCATGCGCGCGTCGTTCAGGCGCGGGTCACGCTGCTCGAACGTGACGCCGCGGCTCCTGATGGCGCCGGGTGGCGCGCGCACTGCGAGGCGCCGGACGGCGCCATGATGGAGCCGCTCCGCGCGGCGCGCGTGGTGCTCGCTTCAGGTGGGCTCGGCGCGGGCGGGCTGACGCTCACGCCCACGCAAGCGGGCGTGAGCGGCGGCGCGCGGCTTGGGGTGAGCTTCGCGGCCGCGCTTCGTTTGGAGCTAGATGGCGCGCCGCTCAGCGCCGCTTCAAGCCTGCATGGTTTTGAGTTTGAGCGGCGCGGGCGGCTCGCGCTTGAGCGCTTGGGGCTCGCGCGGGTGCCGGCGCCAGGCTTGCTCTCCGCTGGGGACGCCCGCGCTGGGGAGCCGCGGACGCTGCTGCAGAGCGCGTACACGGGGCTGCTGGCGGGCGCTGCGAGCGCTCTGCGCGAGCCTGGCTCCTCAGCCTAGGACGACGAACGGTTGACCATGAGTCGACCTCCAAGCCACAGCTAGCGCTAGCTGACGCCGCGCGGGCTCCGTCAAGCGCGCGAGCCACCCCGGCGCCGCGCGGCGCGGTGCCCAACCCCCAAACCCCTGAGAATACAGGCCAGTGGGCGCCTGATTGGGGAGGCGCTTCGGGCGCCGAGGCTACGCGCTGACCTCGCACGCTGGCCTCATGCAAGTGGGGGAGGTTGAATCCGCGCGGTGTTGTTGGCTAGTCTCGCCCCACTGTGGGTCAAAGCAGCGAAGAGCCGATGATCAAGGGGCTCGCGTTCTCGTCGGTCGTGGGGACGCTGGAGAAGCTCAGGGGCTCTGGTGCCGTCAAGCAGCTGATGGATGGCCTGCCGCCAGAGCTCGCGGTCCGGATCCAGCAGCGGCAGATCTTAGTGGCCGGTTGGTACCCCGTGGCTGACTATCGGCAGCTCTTGGCGGGGATGCGCGAGCTGGGGGGTGAGGCGCTCCTGCGTGAGGTGGGCGCAGAGTCGATCCGCGCGGATCTCAACTCGATCCATCGGCTGCTGCTCCGCATGCTGTCGCCGAGCACCCTCGTCATGATCTCCCAGCGCATGTTCTCGCGCTACTTCACGCGCGGGGGGTTCTCGGCGACCGAGCGCGGCAGCAACTACCTGCACGCTCAGTTCAGCAACTGCCAGGGCTGGAGCCGCGACATCTGGATCGAGCAGTTCGCTGGCGTGGAGACCCTGCTGCAGCTAGCGGGCGCACAGTCCGTCAGCGTTCGGCGGCTCCAAGGAGGCCGCGAGGGGGACACGGAGGCGCTGCTCGAGGTGCGCTGGTCGTAGCGGGGGACCGCCCGTCGCGCTCAGGTAGCGAGCGCGAGCAGCTCAAGCAGCCAGGGCCTGTGGCTCAGGCGTCGCTCACGCCGAGCGGCGTTGCGCTGCCCCTAGGGATAGAGTAACCCGCCTCTCCGAGTCGCTCTGGCCCGCGGTGCTTGCTGGGCCGCGTTGGGTCAGAGCGCGCCGCTCTCGCGAGCGGCTGCCCTGCTCGCGCGCCGTTCGCAAGAGCGGCGGCCGCCCCCCCGACCGATCGAAGGAAGAACCACTATGGCCACCTCGTCCCAGGATTCATTCTCCGCCCGCGCTGAGCTCTTGGTGGGAGAGAAGCGCTACACCTACTTCAGCTTGCCGCGCTTCGCGGAGGCGGCGGGGGTGGACGTCGCGCGCCTCCCTTACTCGTTGAAGATCTTGTTGGAGAACTTGATCCGCAATGAGGACGGCAAGGCGGTCACCAAGCAAGACATGCTCAATGTGGCCAACTGGGACGCCGCCGCGGAGCCCAACACGGAGATCGCCTTTCACCCCGCGCGCGTGGTGTTGCAAGACTTCACCGGCGTCCCCGCGGTGGTGGACTTGGCGGCCATGCGCGACGCGATGGCGGACATGGGTGGAGATCCTTCCAAGATCAACCCGCTCTTCCCCTCAGACTTGGTGATCGATCACTCAGTGCAGGTCGACCACTTCGGCAGCCAGAGCGCGCTCGGCTTGAACACCAAGCTTGAGTACCAGCGCAACACGGAGCGCTACCAGCTGCTTCGCTGGGGTCAGACGGCGTTCAACAACTTCCAGGTGGTGCCGCCGGGCACCGGCATCGTGCACCAGGTGAACCTCGAGTACCTGGCCAGCACGGTGTTCGAGGCGGATGGCGTCATTTACCCTGACAGCTTGGTGGGCACGGACAGCCACACCACCATGATCAACGGGCTCGGCGTGCTGGGCTGGGGCGTCGGCGGCATCGAGGCCGAGGCCGCGATGCTCGGGCAGCCGATCAACATGCTGGTGCCGAAGGTGATCGGCTTCCGGCTCCACGGCAAGCTGCCGGAGGGCGCCACGGCGACCGACCTGGTGCTCACCATCACCCGAATGCTGCGCGACAAGGGCGTGGTCGCGAAATTCGTGGAGTTCTACGGCGATGGTCTGGAGAGCCTCGCGCTGGCCGACCGCGCCACCATCAGCAACATGAGCCCGGAGTTCGGCTCCACCTGCGCCATCTTCCCCATCGACGAG
>CAYQAC010000109.1:0-18268 GCA_964415255.1 uncultured Polyangiaceae bacterium
GTCGCCGTGCTTGGCGACGTCGAGACCCGCTTCTTGTTGCTCTTGACCACCATGATGACCTGCCGCCCGCCTCAGCGCAGCTCCGCCAACTTGACGGTAGCCTCGCGACCCCGAACCGATTCACGGGCGAGCGCCGTTTGAACGCTGAAACTCAGAGACACACCCATGAGTCTGACGAGAGGGTACCTGTATCCTGGCCGGAGCAGGCAGGTTCGTCAGGGGCTGCCTATCAGTTGCGTCAAAAAATCACGCTTGTGCGCTCGGCCGAACGCAAAGGACAGTCGTCGGAGCGTTGCTCGCGCGGCCCCATCGGGCCGCGCCTCCCGCGTCGCTAGCTCCCGCTCTGCTCTCGCTCTGCTCCCGCGCTGCGGCGCGGGGAGGCCCTTAATCCGCGCGCGCCCTGTAGTTCGCCACCGAGGCGTATTGCGGTGGTAAGCTGACTTCATGGTCCTGCGCGCGCGCCGCGTGCTGAGTGAAGTAAGGGTCAAACAGGTGCCCACGCGCGAGCAAGCAGACGTCCGCGCGGCCCCCCGCGATGATGCTGTTGACGTCGCTGAACGAGGAGATGTTGCCCACCGTCATCGTCAGTATCCCTGATGAGAGCCGGACCAGCTCGCTGAAGGGCGTCTGATACAGGCGCCCGTACGCCGGGCGCGCTTCAGGCAGCGTCTGCCCTGTGGAGACGTCGATGATGTCGGCGCCGCTCTGACCGAGCAGCTCCGCCAGGCACACCACCTCCGCCTCGCTGAGCCCCTCTGGGTACCAATCCGACGCGGAGATCCGCACGCTGAGCGGGCGCTCCTCTGGCCACTCCTCACGCACCGCGCGCAGCACCTCCAGCGGGAAGCGGGCGCGCGCCTCCATGCTCCCGCCGTAGCCGTCCGTGCGCCTATTGGTGAGCGGTGAGATGAAGCTCGCCAAGAGGTAGCCGTGCGCCATGTGCACCTCGAGCAGATCGAAGCCGGCCTGCGCCGCGCGGCGCGTCGCCGCGCGGTAATCCATGAGCAGCTGCTCCATCTCCGCGCGGCTCAGCTCGCGGGGTACTTGGCTGCCCGCGTCATAGGCGATGGGCGAGGCCGCGACGAGCGGCCAGGCGCCCTCCGTGAGCGGCCGCTCGCCGCGCCAAGGCACATCCGTCGCGCCCTTGCGCCCAGCGTGCCCGAGCTGGATGCCAATCTTCGCTTCGCTGTGACGGTGCGTGAACTCCACCACCCGGCGCCAGGCGGCCTCGTGCGCCTCCGTGTAGAGCCCAGCGCACCCCGGCGTGATGCGCGCCTCGGGTGAGATGGCCGTCATCTCACACACGATGAGCCCCGCGCCGCCCACCGCGCGGCTCCCCAGGTGCACCAGGTGCCAGTCGTCTATCAGGCCCTCTTGAGCCGAGTACTGACACATGGGGGAGACCCCGACGCGATTCGTCAGGGTGACGCCCCGAATCGTCAGTGGGGTGAACATGGGCGGGGTGCCCCGCGACACCGCGAGCCCGGTGTGGCCCTCAGCCTCCGCCGCCACGAAGTGGTCCACCGCACTGACCAGCGCTGGGTCCCGGAGCTTCAGGTTGCCGTGGCTCACCCGGAGCGACCGCGTGAGCAGGCTGAAGGTGAACTGGAGCGGGCTGAGGCCCAGGTAGCGCTCCGTCTGCTCGAACCAGCGCAGGCTCACCTCCGCCGCGCGCTGCACGCTCGCCACCTCCGGGCGGCGCGCCGCCTCGAAGGCGGTGAGCGCTTGGTCCAGTGCCGCACGGCGGCCCACCAAAGACAATTCACCTGACGACTCCGTGGCGACGCCAGGGGTCTCCCCCACGGCGCCGCTCAGCGTCAGCTTGGCTGACGATGAGCCTGAGGCGCCGTCAGCCTCTCCCGCGCCGTGCTGCTGCAAGTGCTGCATCAGCGAGATGGCGTCCTCCAGCGCCAGCTTGGTGCCCGAGCCGATCGAGAAGTGCGCGGTGTGCAGCGCGTCCCCCAAGAGCACGAGGCGGGGGCCGCTCGGCAGCGCCGTCCACCAGCGCCGGTTAGAGACGGTGGGGAACTGGCGCCAGATGCTGCGGTTCGTCAACAGCGGATGGCCCGCGAGCTCATCCGCGAACAGGCGCTCGAAGTAGGCGACGGTGCCTTGCTCGCTCATGGCTTCAAAGCCAGCGCGCTCGAACGTCTCCTCCGTGCACTCCACGATGAAGGTGGAGCCCGCCTCCTCATAGCGGTAGGCGTGCACCCGGAACAGGCCATGCTCACTCTCCTTGAAGTAGAAGGTGAAGGCCTTGAACGGGACGCTGGTGCCGAGCCAGACGAAGCGGTTCGGGCGCATGTCCACCCGCGGCTGAAACGCCTCCGCGTGGAGCTCCCGCAGCTGGCTGTTCACCCCGTCAGCTATCACGACTAAATCCGCGCTTGAGAACGCGGTCAGATCCTCCACGGGCGCCTCAAAACAGAGCTCCACGCCCAGCGCCTCAGCGCGGCGCTGCAAGATCTTGAGCAGCCGCATCCGGCTCATGCCCGAGAAGCCGTGCCCGGTGGAGCTGATCACCTGCCCCTGGTAGTGGACGTCGATGTCGTCCCAGTGGACGAACGCGTCGACGATTTCCTGGTGGCTTGTCGGATCTGCCTGCATCAGGTTCGAGAGCGTCCGGTCGGAGAACACCACGCCGAAGCCGAAGGTGTCGTCCGGGCGGTTCCGCTCGAACACGCGGACCCGCGCCGCGAGCCCGTGCTGCTTGAGCAGCAGCGCCAAGTACAGCCCCGCCGGGCCCCCGCCGATGCAAACAACGTCCACGTTGATCCCTTTCTCTTACGACACGCGCGCCAGAGGGTGAACGCTCCACCGTTTGTCGCCGCGCAACAAGCCGCTACCGCAGGCAAATCGCGGCGGCGACGAAGAGGGCCGGCGCCGGCGCCGCCTTGCTCGCAGCGCGCCACGACGACGAACGGCAAGCGCCCAGCGCCGAACGGCCCGACCGCGAGCGTCACCGAGCGACGAGGAGCGTGAGCCAACCCCCAAACAAAAATCCAGGCAGCGCCGCGCCAGCTCCTGGACGGTCAGCAGCCAGCGCGCTCACACCTACGTTGTATGGAACCGCGGTCCAGCAGCCAGCGCGCTCACATCCCAGAGCTCGTGGAGCCGAAGCTCACTCCGCGCTGGTGAGGTACTTCTGCGTGAGCAGCTTCGACAAAATCTGGCCCGTCTCCAGATCTGAACGGGCGCTGAGGTCCATCACCGCCGCGAGGTCAGGTGAGTTGACCGCCAGCTGCAGCACATCCAGCTCATGCTCTGACAGCGCGCTCAGCTTGGGGCCGAGCGGCACCGAGAGCATGAGCGGCACCTCAGGCGCCGGCAGCCGCTCGCGGATCACGTTGAACTCGTCTTGCTGGCGCAAGGCCTCCATCAAGATCTCCTGCACTGGGAGGTCGAGCGGGGCGTCGAAGACGTGCTCCTCTGGAGGATCGAGCTGAAACAGCCCGCGCTCCCACCCGAGCATCCGGTAGATCGCCTTGAGCGCGGGGAGATCCGGGTTGGAGTCGATGGCGGCGTAGTGGACGATGCCTTGCTTGAGGTAGAGGCGCCCGGTGCTGTGCTCCGTCGTCACCACCAGCACGCCGCTCTTACGCGAGGTCCCGAACAGCTGCATCAAGTCAGGCAGCGGCACCTCCTCGATGGCGCCGCTCATGCGCGGCCCCTCGTCAGTGCCGACGGTACGGTTGCGACCCGCGCTCATCACGACGCCACCCGCAGGCACTCGAAGGCTCGCCTGCGAAGCGGTGACCACCACCACCTTGAGGATGCTGGTGCCGATCAACACGCGATCCCCCTCCTTGAGGGTGGCGTGCTCGATCTTCTCGCCGTTGACGAAGGTGCCGTTGGTGGAGCCCAGATCTTGGATGGTGATCTCCCCGCCCCGCACGGTGACCCGCGCGTGCTTGCGGGAGACCATCTCCTCCACCAGCACCATCTCGAGATCGCTCGAGCGCCCGATGTAGATCTCGCGGTCCCCCTCGAGCGGGAACTCGCCGCCTTGGTACTTGCCCGAGATGAAGCGGAGCGCGAGCCCACCCCCACCTGGGGAGTCGCTCGAGCTTTGCGGGATTCTCTCGGCCATTGCCATCGTGGAGCTCATCGCACGCGCTGAAGCGTACGACGCCAAAAGGATAGGCGTTCGGGTGAGATAGGGTCAAGCGCTCGCCGCCTCACCCGCTGCCTTGGCGCCGCGCAGCGCGCGGGCCCCGAGGTTTCAAGGTCAATCCACCCACGCTGACGCCATCGTGAGACAGCGCAGCGCACCCACCCCGGGCCCCTCGCACGACGCCTGCGCGCGCTTGACCGGCGACCGGCCAGCAGGCCACAGGCCAAGCCCAATCAAACCGAACCAAGCGCTCCCCTGGAGGTGAAGCCCCCACGAGCCACCCTACGCCAGCTGCACCGCCGGCTCACGCTCAGGGGGCGGCACGCTCAGGCCCTCGCGAGCGGCGGCGGGCAACCGGATACTGAAGCTTGCCCCAGCGCCTGACGAGGCGGCGACGATGGCGCCGCCCATCTCCTGCACTAAGCGCTGACTGATCGCCAGCCCAAGGCCCGTCCCTTTGTGCTTCGTGGTGAAGAAGGGGAGGAAGAGTTTGTCCATCACGTCCTGCGCGATGCCTGGCCCGTCGTCATGAACGACGATCTCCACCCCCTCCTGGGGCAGCTCTAAATCGCCCATCCGCCGGGTGCTGAGCACCACCCGCCGCGCGCCGGCTTGTTGCGCGTTCTTCACTAAGTTGATCAATACCTGCCGGAGCTGCTCGGCGTCCGCGCGCACCGGCGGCAGCTCACTCGCGAGCTCAGTCACCAGCTCCACCGGCACCGAAGGCCCCGCCCTGAGCAGCTGCGCAGTGCGCGCGACCACCGCGCTGACGTCCGTGGCGCCGAGCTTCGACTTCGAGGGCCGCGCGTAGTCGAGCACCGAGCCCACCACACGATCTAGGCGCTCCACCTCCTCCAAGATGATGTCGACGAACTCAGGATCGGGAGCGCCTCCGTCAGGATCGCTGAGCAACTGCGCCGCGCCCTTGATGGCGCCGAGCGGGTTCTTGATCTCGTGGGCCAGCCCCGCCGCCATCTGGCCCAGCGCCGCGAGCCGATCTTGCTCTTGCAGCCGCAGGTAGACGCGCGAGTTCTCGATCACCACGCCGATCTGCACCGCGAGCAACTCGAACAGCCCCGCCTCATCGGGGCTGAACGCATCGCGCACTCGATCGTCCGCCACCACCAGCACCCCCACCACGGCGCCGCTCTCGCTGCGCACCCCCGCGCACAGACCGCGCCTGAGCGGCCCCAACAGCTCGGCGCTCGCCAACACCTGCCGGTGCCCCTCCACGCCCTTCGGCTCATCGCGGCCACGCGCGGTCGCGCGCTCGAGGTCCTCCAGCACCACCACGGGCGACTCCCGCAGGCGATCGAGCAGCGCGCGCGCCGCCGCCGCCTCAATTCCCTGCGGAACCGGCGCACCGAAGGAGTCCGCGAGGCGGTAGTCCGCGCCGCCTGGATCGCGGAGGTAGAGCGCCGCCCCCGTCGCGCGCCGAGAGCGCTCAAGCGCGCCGATCACGACGCGCGCCATCTCGTCCACCTGCAGCACGTGGAGCAGCGACCTTCGAGCCGCGCTGAGCGCCTTATCTAGATCCACGCGCTCAAGGAAGAACAGCTTGTGGATGTACTCCTCCACCTGAGCGCGCAGCGGCTCGAACAGCACCAAGATGACGATCGAGGCCATCACCGCGCTGAGGTACATGGTGTCGAAGCCGCCCATCAACACGACGGAGACGTAGAAGATGCCCGCCAGCGCGAAGGCGAGCGCCGTCGCCACCAAGAGCCGCCCCAAGGTCTCGTAGAGGTCGAGCAGGCGCTCGCGCGACATCGACTCCGCCAGCACGAACAAGAACACGAGGCTCAGCACCGCGCCCACCGGCGGCAGCGGCGCGCCGATGAACCAGAGGAAGTCCGCCAACGTGAACGCCATCGCCAGCGCGCCGATCAGCACCAGGAAGCGCACCCGGCGCTGGGTCGCGCGTGAGTCGCTCTGCTGACCACGCAGCGCGAGCGACCACAGCCCAGCGCCGATCAGGCCGAACACGTAGACGAACACCGCGCCGCGCACGAGGCCCCGCCCCTGCTCGGGTGAGAGCACCGCGACCAGCATCGGGATCAAGAGCAGCCGCCCGACGCGCACCAGGTGCGAGCGCCGCGAAGGCTCCGGCACCACCGACTCAAACAGGTTGAGCGCGAACTGCGGCAAGAGCACCGCGAGCAGCGCGGTGAAGTGCGCCCACACATCAGCCCGCACGAAGTGATACAGCCACTGCGCGAGGTACCAGAGCCCGATGTCCGCCGCGAACGCCGCGAAGAAAATCTGCGGCTTCCGCGGGCGCCCCCGGAGCAGCATGGACACCGCGATGGCGAGCGCCAGCGCGCCGCAGAACAGCGACGTGCGAGTCCTGAGGTCCACGCCCGAAGCCTACAGCGAAGACGCCAAGAACGCCCTCAGCGACTCAAGGGTTGGGGGTTTGGCACCGCACTTCGTGGCGCTGAGGAGACGCCAAGAGGGAGCCACTTGAGAGGCTGCGGCGCTGCCTACTCTGCGCCTACTCTGCGCCTGCGCCTAGCGCGTGCGTGAGGCTTCCGACGCGAGGGGGGTGGACGGCTCACGCATCGCGCGCGTGCCCTGCTCATGCCACGGCAAGGGGTTCGGATCCGTGAACAGCTGACCCTGCCCGAAGTCTGGCGCCACCTCACCCTCAGGCACGTCGCTGAGCGGCTCGGCGCTCGGCGCCTCTGCTTCGCCCAACCCTAGCTGGAGCTGCTCGGAACCTTCGCTGAGCTCGATATCGTCAGCCCACTGTTCTTCTTCGGAGTCGAAGGCACAACCCGATGCGCCCACCGCGAGCAGCATCGAGACGATGACGATTCCTAGTTGCTGCTGTTTCATACGTCCTCGTCCTCAATCAACTCAGAGCTTGAGCCTAGCCCATACTGCTTGACCAACTGACTCAGCCGCGGCCGCTTCATGCCCAGAACCGCCGCCGCTCGGGTGATGTTCCCAGAAGTCTCCTCGAGCGCCCGCGCGATGCACTCACGCTCCATCTGACGCTTGAGATCGCTGAGGCTCACGCCGCGCTCCCGGATCACCTGGTAGGCGCCGGGCGGCCCCTCCGAGCTCGGCGGTCCACCGGCAGACCCCGCGCCGTCGGAGATAGTCAGCGCTCCTGACCCTGATCCGAGGGCGGCCTGTGAGCCACCCAACCCGCCCCAGCTCGGCCGCTCGCTCGGCGACGGGTCGCTGAAGCCGGGCCGCACCGAGCTCGGCGGCTCCTCCGCGAGCCTCGCGAGCGCCTCGACGTGCACCGTGAAGTCCTCCGGCTCAATCTGCGCGCTCTCCGCGAACAGGGACGCGACGCGCAGGGCGTTCGAGAGCTCCCGCACGTTGCCGGGCCAGCGGTGGCGCGCCAGCAGCTCAAGCGCTGAAGCCGACATCCCCCGCGGCTCCTCCCCGCGTTCGCTCGCTATTTCGCTCAGCAAGGCGTGGCACAGGGTCGCCAAATCGCTCCGGCGTTCGCGCAGCGCGGGGACCTCCAAGGTGATCCCGCTCAGGCGATAGTACAAATCCTCACGGAAAGAGCCGTTAGCGACCATCTGGCGCAGATCGCGGTGCGTGGCGCACACGATGCGTACGTCCACCGGGATCGTCGCGGTGCCACCGACACGCTCAATGCTGCGCTCCTCCAGCGCGCGCAGGAGCGCCACCTGAGTCCGCGGGGAGATGTCGCCTATCTCGTCGAGGAACAGCGTGCCGCCGCTGGCGCGCTCGAAGCGGCCAAGCTTACGGGTGGTCGCGCCAGTGAAGGCGCCCTTCTCGTGGCCGAACAGCTCGCTCAAGAGCAGCGTCTCCACCAGGGCGCCGCAGTTCACCTTCACGAGCGGCCCTGCGCTGCGCCGGCTCGAGCCGTGCAGCGCCTCGGCGATCAGCTCCTTGCCGCTGCCGCTCTCCCCGCGCACGAGCACGGTGGCCTCCGTGGCCGCGACCTTCGCCACGGCGCCGAGCAGCCGCTGCACCGCGGGGTGACGCCCGTGGAAGACGCGCTGAGGCGAGCGCTCGACGCGTGTGGGCCGCGTCGATAGCGGCTCACTTGGCGGAGCCAAGTGCGAAGCCAAGTGCCGCGCCTCGAGCCGGGCGAGCGCGATCAGATCGCGCCGCATGAGGTAGTGCGCCGCGAGCTCCTCCCCCACGTTCCGCGCGACCTCATCGCGGAGCCGGGCGGCTGCGCCGATGTGCTCGGCGGCGAGCAGCTCATCGCCCTGCAAAACCGCGAGCTCCGCGACCAGCACGTGCGCCTCACGCCAGAGCTCCTCGTCCCCTGCCTCGCGTGCTTCCTCAACCGCCGCCAGGCTCAGCGCGAGGTTGGGTCGCCCAGCGGCGCGCGCGACCAGCGCCTTTAGCACACGCACCTCAGCCTTCGGGAACGGCCGCGTGGCGAGCTGCTCCGCGCGCGCCAGGGCCTCTTGAGCGCGCCCAATCGCCCCTTCTTCTAGCGCGATGCGGGTCGCCAGCCGGTGGCACTCCCCGAGGTTCGCGTCCTGCGCTGAGGTGGCTTGGCCGAGCTCGCGCGCGGCCTCGGTGGTGCGACCGCGCTCAAGGTGCACGCGCGCGGCGGTGAAGCTAAGCTCCGCCAGGTGCGCCGCGGGTGCGCCTGGTCCGAGCGCCTGACGACCGAAGGCGAGCCCTTGCTCCGCGGCGTCCACCAACCCGAGGCGCAGCCGGAGCTGCACCAGGTTGCCCACGTTGGTCGCGAACCCGAGGCGCTCTCCCAGGCGGCGCATCACCGCGATGGCGCGTTCGCTGTACGCCAGCGCCTCGCGGTAATCGCGGCGCTGGATCGCCAACACCGCGAGGTTACTCAGCGCGAAGCCCACCGCGCGCAGCTCCCCTGCGCGCTCGGCGTCGCGCAGGACATCCATCAAGATGGGGCGCGCCTCATCCGGGCTGCCGCGCGAGAGCAGCGCGATGGCGCGGTTCACCCGGGCTCGCAGCTCCGCGACGCGATCCCCGACGCAAGCCGCCTCACAGGCGTCCGCCGCGAAATGCGCGTCCGCCTCCGCCCACTCGGAGCGCGCCAAGAGCAGCTTCCCAAGCAGGTTCCGCGCCCCGAGGCGCACCGAGGAGCGCTCGCTCCCAGAGGGCGCGAGCCCGAGCGCTCCTTGCGCAAGCTGCTCTGCCGCGGTGTGGTCCCCCGAGGCGTACTTAACCTCCGCGAGCTCCACCAGCGCGGCGCCGCGCACCGCGGCGACCGGGCTCAGCTCACGGGCCCTGATGAGCGCCGCCTCCGCGCTCACGAGATCGCCACGTGCGCGCGCGGCGCGCCCCAACACCAACGCCGACTCGGGGTGAGCCCGCGAACCCGAAGCGCGCTCTGCCCACTCTAGGGCGATGTCCACGTCACCCAAGGCCAGCCCCAGCTCCGCGCTGCGGATCCCAACGCCCACCCGCTCAAGCTCTGGGAGCCGCTCGATCGACGCACGCCAACGCCCCCACAACAGCCCGCGGCTGGAGGCGTCCTGAGCCAGGCGCAGCGAAGCGCGCATCATCCGCTCCCCAAGCCGCACCAGCTCCACCACACCCTGGCTTGAGCGAGCCGCGGCGCTTCGCGCGTCCACCTCTTGGTCAGAGTCACTGACAGCTTGCTCAACCGTGCGCCGCCTGACCACCTCTTGGTCAGCGTCACTGACAGCCTGCGCCTCACGATGCTGCGCTGCCTCCCAATAGAGCTCCGCGGCGCGCGCATAAGCCCACGCGTCACGTGGGTAAACCTCGGCGAGCGCCGTCGCCAGCTCCGCTAGCCCGCTCGGCGACCGCTCGCTCGGCTCTTCGCGCGGCTGCTCCTGAGCCGCCAGCCACACCAGCCGGTCGCGCTCCTCAAGCACCCCCAAGGCGGTGAGCTCGGCCACCACCTCCGACAGCCGCCCTGGCGCGACGCCAGGTAAGAGCCGCGTGAGCTGCGCCCGCGGCCAGGCGCGCGCCGCCCAATCAAGGCGGGCACACAGCGCCGCCCCCAAACCCTGCGCCGCCCCCAAACCCTGCGCCGCCCCCAAACCCTGCGCCGCCCCCAAACCCTGCGCCGCCCCCACAGCCTGCACTTCAAGCGAAGCCCGTGAATACGGCGCCTCACTGACTACCTCCCCAGCAGCTGGCGCCTCACGGACCACCTCCCCAGCGCCAAGCCCCGTGCGCGAGCCCTGCAACGCGTTGCGCTGTGGCGCTGGGCGCACTGACGCGACGCCGCGCGCCCACCGCTCGAGCTGCTCCAAGCTGTGGCCTGCTCTCAGCTGGCGGCTCGCGTCGCTGAACGCCTCCCACCAGCGCCGGGCCCCCTCCTCCCGCAGCTGCCGCCCCACGCGGTAACCGGGCACACCGAACGCCGCGCCCTCCTCAACCCCAAGCGCGCCGCTCTCAAGGCACAGCACGAGCGCGCCCGCCGGGGCCACGCCGCCGAGGCTTGTTTCTTCGTGGTGATGGGCTGCGCCCACCTCAAGCAGCGACGCCAGCTCTTGAAGCACCGCGAGCTCCCACTCACGAGCCAAGGCGCACCCGGGACGACGCCCGACGACCCCAGCGCTGGCGAGCGGCACCACCAAGAGCGCCTCCCGTTGCCGCGCGGCGCGCGCGATGGCGCCCGCCGCCTCCATGGGGTCGTGTGGGAGGTCGAGCTGGAGCCGCTGAGCGATGTCACGGAAGCCGCTCTCCACGCCGAGCGCGGCGGCCAACACCTCGCGCCCCGCAGCGAGCCCACGACGCACCAAATGCGCCACGACGCCGGGCGTGTCGGTGACGTCTACGACGTGAACCCACCGCACGCCGCGCGCGGTGCGTTGCTGCGCGAGGTCGTCCAAGGCCTCGAAGCCCTGGGCGGGTGGCGACGACAGAGCCGCCAGCTGAGGGGGGGACACAACCGAGACCGCCAAGCGGGAGAATTTATGCCCTTTTATTCCGCTTCGCAACGGCGCCGCGTGAGCGCCCAGGAACGCGAGCTGTGCTTGAGCTTGAAGGCTTACCAGCGCCTCCGCCCGGCGCGCGTGTAGCGCCACCCCTCCGAGCGCCGCTAGCGGTGTATTGAGGGGCTTTGTGGACCCCCATCAGCGCCCCCACCGCCTCCAGATCGGCGCGGGGGGCGTCTTCAAGGGCCTGTGCCAGGGCGAGCTGCTGAGCGCCCAGGGCGCGATAGAGCGGCAGCAGCTCAGGCTGCGCCTGCGAAATGGCGCTGAGGTGCCCCGCCACCACCGCCTTCGCCCCGCGCCGCACGGGCCCCGTGAGCGCCTCGGGCAGCCCGAGCGCGCTGATGTTACGCGCGACGCTCGCCAAGAGCGGCCCGAGCACCGCGGGGGCCAACGGGCGCGGCACCCCACCCCGCTCAAGCAGCGCGGCCCCGGCGCCCGCCAACGCGACCGCCCCGCCCGCCACCATCACCGCGGCCGCGTGATAAAGGTGAAGATCCACCCCCGCGAGCCGCCGTGGCACAAGACCCACGCTGCGCGCGAGCTGCTCAGCCACCCGCATCGCTGTGGGCTCCCCCGCCACCAGCGCGTGCCCCCCGAGCAGCGACGGAGGCCGCCGCGCCGATGCGAAGCTGAGCATCGGGTGGAGCTGACCCAGCGAGGTAGTCAGCTTCACGCCGTTTTGACGGGGACGCGCCGGCTCAGCACCTGAGCGCAGCTCACCCAGCACCTCCCAAGGCACCGCCCCGGAGACGTGCAGCGCGACCCCAACCCCCAAAATCCAAGGCTGCCGAGCGAGCTCGGCGGCCACACCTTGGATGTCCCCGTCGCGCACGCACAAGAGCACCGTCTCCGCGCGGCACCGCTTGGGGAGCCCCGCGCGCGCCGCGCGCAGCGTCACCTGGTAGCCGCCCGCGCGCCGGAGCGCCGCCGCCAGCGAGCGCCCCACCTTCCCCGCGCCGTACACCAGCACCCGCATCAGTGAGCTATCCTTACTTCTTGACCCATCTGAGCTACCCCGAGCAGGACCGCCGAGCGCTAGACCGCGGCGCGGTAGAGCCCGCGCGCCTCGATCTCGGCGAGCACCCGCGCCGGCACCCGCTGCGCGAGCGCCTCACGCGCCGCAGGTTCGCCGCGCCGCGCGAGCAAGGCGCGCACCTCCGTGGAGGAGACCGCCGGCAGGAACGCGGGCGGCGCCTGGAACCGCATGCGCTCATCATTCACAGGCTCATCACTCACAGGCGCGTCACTCAAGCGGCCGTCCCCCGAGTACCCCGCGCGACCGAGCACGATCAGCGGCGCCAAGCGCGCCACCTCATCGAACGCGTGCCACAGGTGGCGCTCCGCGAGCACGTCCGCGCCGACCACCAGCCTGAGCTCATCGTTCGGGTGCTCCGCGGCCAGCGCCTTCAGCAGCGTGAGGGTGTAGTTGGGCGGGGGGAGCGTCTCCTCACGATCGCTCACGATCACGTTCGGTAGGCCGTCCATGGCCGCCTCGCACAGCGCGAGGCGATCCGGCAGCGGCGCTAGGGCCTTGTTGAACGCGTGCGCCTTCACGGGCAGAACCAGCACCCGCTCGCAGGCGCCGACGCTGAGCAGGTAACAAGCCGCGAGTACATGACCTACGTGAGGCGGGTTGAAGCTGCCCCCGAACACCGCGACGCGCACTCAGTCTGCCCCTTGCACGCGCATGCGAGTGCCGCGCGACAGATCAAGCGGCAGCTCCTTCACCAGCTCTTGGCGACGCCCGTAGGCGCTCAGGTGGATGCCATCATCGCGATCTTCCAACACCAAGCTACCCCCCACCCCCGGCGACAGGAACCAGCGCGGCCCCACCTGCTTCAGGAGTAGTTCGTTGCTCTTACCAAACGCGAGCAAGCTGGCGGCGACGATGTCCTCCTCATCGAGGTGCGCCTTGTCGTGGATCAGCACCACCACCTTCCCATCGAGCAGCTCCACGCTGCGCGAGCCCGCGCTCGGCAACACCTCGAAGCGCGCGAGGCGCCGGCGCGCGTGCTCCGCCTCTAAGAACCCACGGATCGCCTCCGGGCTCCCGCCAGCGCAGCGCTCCGCCGCGCGATCCCACACGGAATCCTCCGATGGATCGCCGCCTACTAGCTCCCGCGCCCAAGCCTCCACCACCTCGTCAAGCGCGCGATCGCTGCCCAAGTAGATGGCGCGGTCGATGCCTCGCACCTCCAAGAGGAAGCGCGCCGCCTTGGCGAGGGTCGCCAAATCTCCGTCGGCTGGGCCAAGCAAGCCGAGGCGCATGCGCGCATCTAACCACCCACCTGGCCCCACCGCCAGCCCCACCGCACGAGCTCAGTTCCGCCGCGAGAACGGCGACTCGGGACTTTGCGAAGCAGCACAAGGGGTTGCGATTGAGTTATATGGAGTTGCGTATACGTCGAATAGTGTCACCCTGGTCGTTCGGAGGTTTCGCCCATGGAAGCAGCAGCCCACACGATGGAAGACCTGATCCGCCGGATGACCCCGGTTGCTGCGCCGCCCGAACAGCAAGCGCAGGTGGCCGCGCTCTCCAGGGCCCTTGAGGGCATGGCCCAGCCGAGGAAGCGGGCGCCCAAGTGCCAGCTCGTCGGTCCCAAGGGGGAGAGCATCACGCTCCCCGAGAGCGTGTTCTACGTCCTCGAGCGCGTCGCGGAGGTCCTGGCGCGCGGCGACTCGATCACGGTGGTCCCGGTGGGGCGCGAGGTCACGACTCAGCAGGCAGCCAACCTGCTCAACGTGTCGCGCCAGTACCTGGTGCGGCTGCTCGACGAGGGGCGCATCCCGTTCCGGAAGACCGGCAAGCATCGCCGGGTCCGCATCGAGGACGTGCTGTCCTTCAAGGCGACCCGCGACAAAGATCGCCGCGCAGGCCTTCGCGAGCTGTCTCGCCTGAGCGAGGAGTATGGCGGCTACGACTCCGAGCTCCCGTAGTATCGGGCTCTTCGCCGCATAGTCCCCGCGCCCTTCATCGTCGTCGACAAATTCTGGACGGTGGCGCCCGCGTGCCGATGGTCACCTCTCGCCTCAAGCCCAACGTCGAACAGGACAGGGCTCCGGTGCTCAAACAGCTCCCTATCCCCCGACGTAGGAGGCGCCCACGCACCTGACTGCGCCTCCCCCTGTCACACTTGGCGGTCCTCCCTGTCTGTGGCACCATCCTACCTGGTCGTCGGGCTCGCCCACCCGGCACCATGATTGGAACGCACCCCATTTGTAGACACTCCCGAAATACGCTTGACTGTGCGAGGAGACGCGCCCGCGTAAACGAGAGGAACTCTCAGTGAAACGCGGGCGCCGATTCAAGGCAACTACTGACTCGAGGCACAAAGGACCCCATCGCAGACAACCTGCTCGCCCGAACTTTGATGTCCACGTGCGCAACATGGCGTGAGCCACCGATGTGACCTAGATCCGAATCTCGATTTGCTCAGGCCACCGCAGAGACCTACAGTTACCCTAAGCCATGGGAGGATAGCTCAGGTGCAAACCCACAAAAGTCAAGTCGCTTTAGGATGTCTCTGCATATCCCTGCTGGCTTGCTCAGAAGACGAATCACAGGCAGCACGCCATCAGCAAGCACACCACAGTGTTAGTAAGCCTCCAATTTGTCTCTTCCGTACGCGCGAACTTCGATTCATCGAATGCGAGCCCACCCCAAAGCAGGATAGCGAACCGGAGTGCACTCGGTACGAACTAGACCCAATCGTTGAAGACGTGGACCACGCCTGTTTTCCAGGACCCCTGAACATGACAATCGCTGGCTACCCCGGCCGACTTGATGTTGTGCGGGTCGAATCAGAATTATCAGGACCAACCGAGGTCAGACTGGTAGCAAGAGGTGTCGTTAGTTCTCTCCAGGAATTCACAGTCGCACCTAATGACGAATTCGGTCGGATCATTCTTAATGGTGAGACGGTCCAAGGAATACGATTTACAGGTGCGCTGAAGTCTCAGACAGGGGGCAGCACTGCTGCCTGCAAGCCTCCGGGGTTCTGTCAGGTGGAGCGTGTCACAAAATAGTAAAACTTCGGGATGTAGCCATAGCGACGCTACCATGCGCATTTAGAGACGACCGCGATGTCCTCACGACCGAGCTCGGCTCAACAGGTCGCCAAGCTGCGCCTGAACATACTCTGCGCGGGCAGCACCAAGGGCGCACCGAGCCTGCGTGCTGCTGGGCGTCTCCGCGACCTGTCGCGCGCGTGAACTTCGAGCAGTACCTCGCCTGGGCCTTCGAGCGCTTGGGTCCGCATTGCGAGGGCACGGGGTGCATCCTGGTGCCGCTGGATCGGTTACGAAGCGCACACGGGCGCCCGCCGGTGGTAGCCTGCGCCGATGCCTGTCTCCCCGCGGCTCGTGAGCCTGCTCTTGTTTGGGTCTGGCTTCGCGGCGCTGGTGTACCAGACCGCCTGGCAGCGCACGCTCCGGCTCACCTTTGGCGCCAGCACGGGGGCGTCCGCCGCGGTGCTCGCGGTGTTCTTGGGGGGCCTCGGGCTCGGTGGGCTGTGGTTCGGTCGCCGGGTGGAGCGCGAGGGGCGCCCGCTGTTTTTGTATGGAAACCTGGAGCTCGGCATCGCGCTGCTGGCGGCGGTGAGCCCTTTCTTGAGCGAGCTCACCCATCAGGCCTACCTCGCGCTCGGAGGCTCGCAGGCGCTCGGCGGCTTCGGGGCCACCCTGGCGCGCCTGTTGGGGACGCTGCTCGTGATCGGCCCGGCGGCGGTGCTCATGGGCGGCACGCTGCCCGCTGCGGCGCGCGCGGTGGTGGCGGAGGACGACGCCGGGCGCCGTGGCCTCGCGCGGCTCTACGCGCTGAACACCGTGGGCGCCGTGTTCGGCGCCTTGGTGGGCCCGCTCGTGCTCTTCAGCGTGCTCGGCACACGCCTCACGCTGTGGACGGCGGCGATCATCAACGTGATCGTGGCGCTCGTCGCGCGCTCGGTGGGGCGCGCCGCGAAGCCCATCCCAGTGACTCACGAGGCGCCGGTGAAGGCGGCGCGAAGTGAGGCCGAGACGACTCCAGTCAGTGAAGCTGACGCTGACAGCGAGCATGTCAGTACCACTGACCCTGCGGGCGGGCGTGACGTCAGTGAAGCTGTCGAGAGCCCCGCGCCGCGCGGCTTCGTCTACGGCATCGCGGCGGCGGTGGGCTTGGTGTTCTTGGCGCTGGAGCTCACCTGGTACCGCCTGCTCGCGCCGCTCTTGGGCGGCTCCACCATCACCTTTGGGTTGATCTTGGCGACGGCGCTCGCGGGGATTGGGGTTGGAGGGTACCTCTACTCACGGCGCCCCAAGGACCGCCCCGTGAGCCTCACCCTGCTCGCCACCACCCTCGCGCTCGAAGGCGTGTGCGCGCTGCTGCCCTTCGCCTGGGGCGACGACCTGGCGCTGGTGGTGGCGCACCTGAGGCACTTCGAGAACCTCGGCTACGGCCACGTGGTGGCGGGGTGGCTTGTCACCACGAGCATCGTGGTGCTGCCCGCCGCGGTGGTGAGCGGCTACCAGTTCCCGCTGTTGTTCGCGCTGCTCGGGCGCGGGCGCGCCGAGGTGGGGGTCCACATCGGCACCACCTACGCCTACAACACGTCCGGCGTGATCGCCGGCTCGCTCTTGTGCGGCTTCGTTTGGATCCCACAGCTCGGCGCGGTGACCACCTGGCGCTTGCTCGCGGGCGCGCTGCTCGTGCTCGCCCTGCTCTCGCTGGTGGTCGGCGCGCGCCAACCACGCGGGCGAGCGCTCAGCGCGGTGTGGCTCCCAGCGACGCTCGCCGTCATGGGCGCGCTGCTCTTCACCACGGCGGGCCCAGGTGCCGTGTGGCGCCACACGCCGATCGGCGCTGGGCGCGTCAACATCGCGAACTACACACCGAACCAGCTCACGGGCTGGCGGCGCGAGACGGAGGCCTCCATCTGGTGGGAGCGAGACGGCGTGGAGTCGAGCGTGGCGCTCAGCGTGAAGAACGGCCTCGCCTTCCTGGTGAACGGCAAAGCGGACGGCTCGGTCGGCTCCGACCGTGGCACCCAGGCCTTCCTCGGCTTGCTGCCGGCGATGCTCCATGAGCAGCCGAAGCGCGGCTTCGTGATCGGCCTCGGCACCGGGATGACCGCGGGGCTGCTCGCAGACGTACCCGGCATTGAGCGCGTGGTCGTCGCCGAGCTGGAGCCGGCCATCCTGGAGGTGGCGCGCGAGGCGCGCGGGGTGAACGGCGACGTGCTGAACCACCCCAAGGTGGAGATCCAGCTCGGCGATGGTCGTGAGCTCTTGCTCACCGCGCGCGAGTCCTTTGACCTCATCATCAGCGAGCCGAGCAACCCTTACCGCGCTGGGATCGCCTCGCTGTTCACCCGTGAGTTCTACCAAGCGACGCGCGCGCGGCTCGCGCCCGGCGGGCTCTTCACACAGTGGCTCCAGGGTTATGAGATCGACGCGCACGCGCTCTCGATCGCGATCACCACGCTGAAGGACGTGTACCCCCACGTGTCAATCTGGGGCCCCGAGGGCAACGATTTGCTCCTGATCGCCTCGGAGGAGCCGCAGTCGCTCGACATGGCGCACCTGCGCCGCGTGACCGCGCTGCCTCACCTGGACGAGTGGATGCTGCGCGCCTGGAACATGCAGGGCGCGGAGGCGGTGATCGCGCACCACCTGGTCCCACCACAGCACGTCGAGACGCTGATGAAGGCGCGCCCAGCGCCGGTCAACACCGACGACCTGAACCACTTGGAGTTCGCGTTCGCGAGACGCGTGGGCGAGCAGAGCTATAGCGCCATGACGGATCTCTTCGCGGCGCTCCAAAAGGAAGACACGCGGCCCGCCATCAACGGGGACGTGCGCTGGGCCCAGGTCGCCGACCTCCGGCTGCGCGTCGCCTTCCCCGGCTACGTGGGTCCGCCGCCGAGCGACCTTGAGCGCGCGGTGCAGGCAGGTTGCCGCGGGGAAATCAGCGAGGCGGACGCCAACTGGCCGCGCCGGATCACGCTCGACGGCCCTGATTCAGTGAGTATTCCTGACGACACCGATGTAGACGAAGAGCCCTCGGCGCCCGCGAAGCCCCCACCAGACGACAACGAGCCGATCCCGCCCCCCGCAGGCGACATGATGGCGACCTGGGTCTACGCGCTGGTCCTCGCTGAGCGCGGCGAAGGCGGTGCGGAGCCCCTAGCCGCCCGCCTCGCGCAGCGAGGCTTCCGCGCCGAGGCGGCGGTGGTGCGCGCCGCGCTCGCGAGCACCCGCGGCGAGCCCGCGCGCGCCA